>DATLRJ010000169.1:0-5570 GCA_035534715.1 Acidimicrobiales bacterium
CGCTCGATCGTGGGAACGCGTCGACGAGGTCGCGGCACGGAGGCGGGCCCGCCGTGACGAGCTGCGCGACCTCGACGCACGCGTCGCAGCGCTCGAACGCGTGCTAGGGATCAGGCGCGACGACGACGGGCCAGCTCCGACTCGAGACGTTCGACCCGAGCGCGCAGCTCGGCCAGCTCCGCGTCGCGTCGATCCGCCCGCCCCGCCGGCGGCCCGGCGCCGAGGCGCTTGAGGACCTCATCGACGCCGACGTCGAGGACTTCCGCGAGCACCTGCGCGTGCACGACGTTCGGCTGCGCCTGGCCGAGCAGCCAGCGGCTCGCGGTCTGCTGGCTCACTCCTGCGGCCCGCGCCAGGTCGCGCTGGAGCCAACCCTTCGCCTCCGCTCGCGCCCGGAGCCAGTCGGCGAACGCGGCGGTGCTCACGCACGTAGTTGTAGCTGCTCCGTGACGGCAGGTCGACACCGCTCGTCCCCGGGCACGAGTCGTCCTCCCGAGCCGTCGACGCGCGGATTTCCACGGATCGTAGACACTCGTACACGGGTGTGCGTTACGATACGTGTATGAGCGGACGTCGCGCGGGCAGCACCGCGGGGATGAGAGCCCACGCAGGTCCCCCCGGGGCGCAGGGGCGACCGGCAGAGCACGAGCGGGCAGGCTCGGTGTGGGCGAGGAGCGTTCGCGACCGCCGGCTCGAGCTGCGGATCTCCCAGATCGAGCTCGGACGGCGGTCGGGCCTCACCCAGCAGGCGGTCTCGTACATCGAGCAGGGGCGCGGCATTCCGCGCGTCACGACGATGCTGCGCGTCGCCCGCGCGCTCGGGACGACGATCGAGGAGCTGTTCCCGATGGAGGGCGCACCTCGGCCGGACCCCTGACGGGCTCGCGGGCGCGTGGTCGCCGCGACGTAGGTGTGCGGTGCCGTGCCGTCGTCAGCTGTCGCATGGCGTCCCCGTAGGGTGGGGCGTGGCACGTACACACTCGGGGAGGCCAGATGAGCGACGCACCGGAGCGCACCGACGAGCAGTGGCGAGCGAGCCTCACACCTGAGCAGTACGAGGTGCTCCGGCACTCGGCGACGGAGCGGCCGTTCACCGGCGAGTACGTCGATCACCACGACGACGGCACCTACGGTTGTGCGGCGTGCGGTGCCGCGCTCTTCTCCTCCGACGCGAAGTTCGACTCGGGCTCGGGATGGCCGAGCTTCACCGAGCCCGCCGTCTCGGACGCCGTCGAGCTCCGCGAGGACCGAAGCCACGGCATGGTACGCGTCGAGGCGCTCTGCCGAGCGTGCGGTTCGCACCTCGGCCACGTGTTCGACGATGGTCCGGGGGCCGGGGTCAAGCGCTACTGCATAAATTCGCTTGCGCTCGGGTTCGACGCGGGGAGTGCCGCCCGCGCGTGCGACTAGCGGGTGCTCGGGCGGAACCGCGCGTCGCGTGACGAGGGGTCAGCTGCGGCCGCGCCTCGTCTTCTCGGCGAGGCCCGCGAGGTAGGCGTTGTACGCGTCGAGCTCGGAGTCGGCGCCCGCGAGTGTCTCGGCGGACCTGAGCCCGGTGTCACGAGCCGGGGCGCTCGCGGACCTGTCCGGTGCCTCGTCCCCCGCCGGCTCGTTCGGGCCGCACGCCCTGTCCGTCGGACGGGCGTCACGTGCCGCTGCCGCGCGATCAGCCGCGACGTCGTGGACGAGACGCCACCACATCACGATCGCGTAAGCGCCGAAGAAGGGCCACTCGAACGTGTACGCCCAGCTGAGACCATTACCTGCGAGCGCGCGGTGGAGCTGCCACCAGCCCGCCCAGGCGAACAGCGGGAGCGCGACGACGAGCGCGGCGTGCATCCCGATCGCCCGCGCCGAGAGCCACGTACCGCGCACGGCACGACGCTACGGCGACGGGCGCCCCCGTGCAGCGCGCCTGCACGAGGGGCGGCGCCCGCGGGCGGAGAACAGCCCGTAGCGACGCTCGTCGGCCGTGAGTCCGTCCGACGCCCTGCTCGATCTCGGCGCGGCTTTCGGCGCGGCGTGGGGTGTGCGGCCACGGGTGAGCTCGAGCAGGCCGGCGCATCGCCGATCGTCGAGAACGTCGCGGCCCTGCGGCCCGAGCTCGCCCCTCGCCGACGCGGGGGTCGCGATCTCGCGGCCGCCTCCGTGCCCGGAGAGGCCCGCGCGCGGCGCCGATATGGGGCATGCTCGACGCGGGGACATCGAGAGCGAGACCGGAGAGACGCCGACATGATCATCGTGAAGATCGAACGCTGGCCCGATCAGGTCGATCCCGACGACCCCCAGGAGAAGCACCGGCCGCACACCGACATCGCGCGGGCCGTCATCCGCAACGACCGATCTGGCACCCACGAGAACGGGAACTACGGCGTCGAGCTCTACGATCCACCCGCGTACAACCCGTGGGCCGGCGTCACCCTGGAGACCGAGGTGCGCGGCTTCCCGCGCCGCGAGCTCGGCGCCTGGGATCTGCTGTATCGCGCTCTTCACCAGCTCGTCGGGGAGCGCAACGCCGCGGGCGAAGAAGGCTAGGGGCGACGCGGACCGCAGCGCCTCAGGGTCATCCGCGACCGAACGCGTCGGCGTCGCGCAGCACGTCGATGAGGCCGGCAGGATAGATCGTCTCGACCGTCGAGGCGAGCTCGTCCTCTGACCACCAGCGGTGACCCGTCACCACGCGCCGCTCGTCGTCGGTCCAGGCGCTGTCGTCGACGACGTGCGACTCGATCCGCACGAGGAAGAAGACGTCGTCCTGCTCGTAATGGACGCCCTCGAAGTCGAACGACGCGTGGCGGCCGTGGACCGGAGCTCCGAGCGCCGAGATCTCGAGCCCGGTCTCCTCCCGTGCCTCGCGCCGCGCCGCGTCCTCGACGCTCTCGCCGTCCTCGGCGCCTCCTCCAGGGGTGAACCACCAGGTGCCGTCCTCTGGTCGAGACGGGTCCGAGCAGGAGAAGAGGAGGAGCCGTTCGCGCGAGTCGACGAGGAGCAGCCGGCCGGCGGTCCGGACCCGCGTCTCGCGTACCGTGTCGCCCACGCGAGCATCCTCGCGTACCGGCTCGGCGGCTCGCGCGCCGGGCGCACTGGTAGTCTCTGGCGGCTGACCGCAGAACGCTGCAGGAGAGCCCCTTGGGGCGCCGAAGGAGCAACCTCCCCGGAAACTCTCAGGCACAGGGACTGCAGCGCGAGGTCGCCTCTGGAGAGCAGCGCACCTCTGGCCACCCCCCGAGGGAGGCCACGGTCGCTCACCGAAGGACCAAGCCGGCACGGCGCCGGCGAAGCTCTCAGGTGCAAGGACAGAGGGGGACGGGCGCACGACGCGCACCTCGACGACGTCGCCCTCGCGCGTGGCTACCCGTGCGCGAGGCGACCCCGAACCCCGAAGGGAACCCCATGACCCTGCGCCGTCTGAGTGAGCTCGTCGACCCAGGAGCGTTCGAGCGCCGCCACGTCGGCCCCGACGCGGACGCCCAGCTCGAGATGCTCGAGACGCTCGGGCTCGCGAGCCTCGACGACCTGATCGAGCGTGTCGTTCCGGACGCGATCCGTACATCCCGCCCGCTCGCGCTTCCGGCGCCGACCGACGAGCAGGGCGTGCTCGACGAGCTGCGCGACCTCGCGGCGCGCAACTCGACGTGGACCTCGCTCATTGGCATGGGCTACGGCGCGAGCGTGACCCCGCCGGTCCTCCTGCGCAATGTCCTCGAAGACCCGGGCTGGTACACGGCGTACACGCCGTACCAGCCGGAGATCAGCCAGGGCCGGCTCGAGGCGCTGCTCAACTTCCAGACCGTCGTCGCCGACCTCACCGCGCTCGACGTCGCGAACGCGTCGCTGCTCGACGAGGCGACGGCGTGCGCCGAGGCGATGGCGATGTGCCACGCCGCGGCGAAGGGCCGCGGAGCCTTCGTCGTCGACGAGGGCTGCCACCCCCAGACGGTCGAGGTCCTCACGACGCGGGCCTCCGCTCGCGGTGTCGAGCTCGTCGTCTGCGACCCGGCTCAACTCGCCGCGTCCGGCGTCGATTCGCCATGCGGCGTGCTCGTCCAGTACCCGTCGACGACAGGTGAGGTGCGAGATCTCGCGGCGGTCTGCGAATCCGCGCACGCCACGGGTGCCCTCGTCGTCGTCGCCGCCGACCTGCTCGCGCTCACCCTTCTCACCCCGCCGGGCGACGCCGGCGCGGACATCGCGGTGGGGAGCGCGCAGCGCTTCGGTGTCCCGCTGTGGTTTGGGGGCCCGCACGCCGCGTACATCGCGACCCGCTCGGCGCACCAGCGCCTGCTTCCCGGGCGGATCGTCGGCGTGTCGGTCGACGCCGAGGGTCGCCCGGCACTTCGTCTCGCGCTCCAGGCGCGCGAGCAGCACATACGGCGAGAGCGCGCGACGAGCAACATCTGCACGTCCCAGGCGCTGCTGGCGGTCGTCGCCGGGCTTTACGCCGTCTACCACGGAGCCGAGGGGCTACGGGCGATCGCGGAGCGAGTGCACCGCCTCACGGTCGTGCTCGCCGAAGGGCTGCGGCGAGGCGGCTTCGAGATCGGGACGGCGCGCTACGTCGACACGATCGCCGTCCGTACGGGCGCTCGCACCGCGCAGGTCCACGCGAGCTGCGCGCTCCGGCACGTCAACCTGCGCGATCTCGGGCCGGACGCGGTCGGCATCGCCCTCGACGAGCGCACTACTCCGGCGATCGTCGAGTCGGTCCTCGCGGCATTCGGTGTCGAGGCGACAGTCGCGGAGCTCGACGCGATCGCGACGAGCCCGCTCGCGCCGGAGTACCTTCGCCAGAGCCCGTACCTCACCCATCCCGTGTTCTCCCTCTACCGCTCGGAGACCGAGATGCTGCGTTACGTTCGGGCGCTCGCAGCGAAGGATCTCGCGCTCGACCGCACGATGATCCCGCTCGGCTCGTGCACGATGAAGCTCAACGCGGTCGCCGAGATGGCAGCCGTGAGCTGGCCGGGATTCGCCGACGTCCACCCGTTCGCGCCGCTCGAGCAGGCGGCCGGGTACACGGCGCTCGTCGGCGACCTCGAGGCGTGGCTCGCCGAGATCTCCGGCTACGACGCGGTGTGCGTCCAGCCGAACGCCGGATCCCAAGGTGAGCTAGCGGGCCTGCTCGCGATCCGGGGCTACCACCGCCACCGCGGCGACCAAGATCGGACCGTCTGTCTGATACCGACGTCCGCCCACGGGACGAATGCCGCGAGCGCGGTCATGGCGGGACTCCGGGTCGTCGCCGTCGCGTGCGACGCGCACGGCAACGTCGATCTCGCGGACCTCGACGCGAAGCTCGCGGCGCACGGCCCCGAGCTCGCGGCGATCATGCTCACGTACCCCTCGACGCACGGCGTCTACGAGGAGACCGTCGGCGACATCTGCGCCCGCGTGCACACGGCCGGCGGCCAGGTCTACATCGACGGGGCGAACCTCAACGCGCTCGTCGGGGTCGCGCGCCTCGGCGACATCGGCGGCGACGTCTCGCACTTCAACCTACACAAGACGTTCTGCATCCCCCACGGCGGCGGGGGCCCCGGGGTCGGACCGGTCGGCGTCCGCGGACACCT
>DATLRJ010000170.1:0-13408 GCA_035534715.1 Acidimicrobiales bacterium
AGGAGTCCCGCCTTCGTCGACCCCGTCGACGCGGCCGCGTCACGCTCGATGTAGGCCTTCGCTCCAGGGACCGGCGTCACGTAGTTGATGCCCTCGGCGAGCAGCGCGGCGATCCGGGGCTGGTACACGAAGTTCATCCACTCGATCGCGGACAGCGCGTTCTTCGCCTGCTGCAGGATCACCATGTTGTCGGTCCAGAGCAGGCCACCCTCCTTCGGGATGATGAACTCGAGGTCGCTCGCGCCCGACGCGTTGGCCTGGAAGATGTCCCCGGACCAGGCCTGGGAGATCCAGGTGTCCCCGTTGGAGAGCGCGGTGATGTAGTCCTGCGTGTAGTACTTGCGGACGATCCCCGCGTTCTTCTGCGCCTCGAGCTTCGTCGCGGCCTTGCGCCAGTCCTTCTCGGTCGTCTTCGCCGGGTCGAGACCCATCGCGACGAGCATCGCGTTCGGCAGGTCCTCGTTGTCGGCGAACATGCCGACCTTGCCCTTGAACGCCGGGTCGAACAGGTCGTAGAAGCTCGTGATCTTCCGCCCGACGAGCTTGCGGTTGTAGCCGATGCCAGTCATACCCGACTGCCACGGCAGGGAGAACTTGTTGCCCGGGTCGTAGGTGGGGTTCTGGTACTTCGCGCTCGCGTACTTGAAGAAGTTCGGGAGCTTCGCGTGGTCGAGCGGGACGAGGTACCCGAGGTCGATGAAGTCCGAGAGGTACACGCCGTTCGTGATGACCGCGAGGTCGTACCCCGAGTACTGGTGCGCCTTCAGCGCGGGGGAGACCTGTGCGAAGAACGGCCCGTCGTCCTGGATGACCTCGAAGTACTTGACCTTGATGCCCGTCTTCTTCTCGAACATGTCGATCGTCGGATGGTCGTTCTTGCTCGAGCCGACGTCGATGTAGAGCGGCCAGTTCGCGAAGTTGAACTGCCCGGTCGCCTTCTGCTTGTCCCAGAACGCCGCGACCGCGTCCTTCGACGTGTTCACCTTCTTCCCGCCGCCGGAGACGCCGCACGCCGACAGCAGCGCACCGACGCCGAGGGCGCCTGCACCGGCGCCCGTGAGCCTGAGCACGTCGCGCCGCGAGTAGCGGCGTCCGGTCAGCCCGCGAAGCATCGCGGGGTCGATCAACGCCTCGTGTTCGTCCATCTCGCGGCCCTCCTGTCTCGTGCCCGCCCGTCGTGGCGGGCGGTGCATCACTCGGCGATAGCGGTCACGCGCGCGACCCGGGCGCGCAGCTCGGCACCGCCTCCGTCCCGACTGCCGGCGCGTGGGCTCACGGCTCGACCCGGTCGAGCGCGTACGAGTGGTCGTCGTCCCAGGAGATCCACACGGCGCTTCCCTCGCCGATCCCCGCCGGGGCGCTCGACAAGTTCTGTCGGTGGGCGACGATGTCCGCGCCCGCCGAGGTCCGTACCGTGAAGCTCGTCGACGTCCCGAGATAGACCACGTCGGTCACCCGTCCACGCAGCGCGCACGAGCCGGGTTCCGGACGCTCGGCGGTGAGCGTGATCTTCTCGGGCCGCACGGTGAGCTCGACCTCGTCTCCCGGCGCGACGGCGCGCCGCGTGACGACGACGAGCCGCTCGTCGGCCGACGAGCCGAGCACCGCGACTCGGCCGTCCACGCGCTCGACCTTCGCGGTGAGCAGGTTCGACGTGCCGATGAAGCCCGCGACGAAGCGCGTGGCCGGCGTCTCGTAGATCTCGCGCGGCGTCCCGAGCTGCTCGACGCGCCCGTGGTTCATGACCGCGATCCGGTCGGACATCGTGAGCGCCTCGCCCTGGTCGTGGGTCACGTACACGAAGGTGATCCCGACCTCGCGCTGGATCCGCTTGAGCTCGAGCTGCATCGCCTGGCGGAGCTTCAGGTCGAGCGCACCGAGCGGTTCGTCGAGCAGCAGCGCGCGGGGTTCGTTCACGACGGCGCGCGCCAGCGCGACGCGCTGCTGCTGGCCGCCGGAGAGCTCCCGAGGCCGGCTGCGCTCCTTGCCCTCGAGGCCCACGAGGTGGAGTATCCGCCGGACGCGCGCGTCGATCTCGTCCTTCGCGACCCGCCGTCGCCTCAGGCCGAACGCGATGTTGTCGTAGACGTTCATGTGCGGGAAGAGCGCGTAGCTCTGGAACACGAGGTTCACGTCACGGTGGTGGGGGGGCACCCCGACGACGTCCTTGCCGTAGAGCAGGATCCGGCCGCTCGTGGGCTCCTCGAAGCCCGCGATCATGCGCAGCGTCGTGGTCTTGCCGCACCCCGACGGCCCGAGCAGCGAGAAGAACTCGCCCGCGCCGATCGCGAGGTCGACCCGCTCCACGGCGGGCGCGTCGCCGGTGCGCGCGCCGTAGTCCTTCGCGACGCCGACGAGCTCGATCGCCGTGCCGAGCACGGCCGGCGCCGTCGCGCGCCCGTCCGACGAGGTTCCTTCGGTTACCACAGCGGGTCCCACGTAGCCGTCTCTCGATCCTTTCCCCCGGACCGCTGAACGGCCCGACGAGCGCCCCCACTCGCGGTGCGCGGGACTCACCCGTGTTCGGGACGCGTCCGCCGGCCACCGCGGTCAGCACCCGGCACGACCCGGGCCACTCCGGTAGCTTGCATCATGGCGAGGAGCTTTTCCATAGCTCGATTGTGAACGGCCGACTAATCCGCCTAGCAATCAGGAGTTTCGTTGCGAAATCCGCAGCCGGCCGGTACGAACGGCGTCGTGCCCCACGGGGCCCGAAGCGCACTTCGCGGCGCGGCGCACGTCCCGCTCTGGCTCGACTCGAGCGCCGCTCCGGACCCTCGCGACGCCCTCGTGGGCGCGCGGCGCGCGGACCTCGTCGTGGTCGGCGCGGGTTTCACCGGCCTGTGGAGCGCGCTCCGGGCGCTCGAGCGCGACCCGGGGCGCAAAGTCGTGATCGTCGAAGGCGCGCGGATCGCGTCGGCGGCGTCCGGGCGCAACGGCGGCTTCGTCGACGCGAGCCTCACCCACGGGCTCGAGAACGGCGTCTCTCGCTTCGCATCGGAGATCGACCGGCTCGTCGCGATGGGCGCGGACAACCTCGACGGGATCGAGGCGACGATCGCGCGCGAGCGCATCGACTGCGGCTTCGAGCGGGTCGGGTCGATCGACGTCGCGACCGCGCCGTGGCAGGCCGCGTCGGTCGAGGACGCCGCACGTCTCGCGCTCGCCCACGGCGAGGACGTCGAGGTGCTCGAGCGGAGCGCGCTCCGTGACCGGGTGGACTCGCCGACCTACCTGGGCGGTGTCTTCCACCGCCGCACGACCGCACTCGTCGACCCTGCGCGTCTCGCGTGGGGGCTCGCGTCCGCGATCGAGGCGCGCGGCGGGATCGTGCTCGAGCGCTCGCCCGTGACCTCGCTCGAGGCCGTCGACGGCGCGGTGCGCTGCAGCACCGAGCGCGGGACGGTCGTTGCCGACCGCGCGGTCGTCGCGACGAGCGCGTTCCCGCCGCTCGTGCGAAGGGTGCGCCGCTACGTCATCCCCGTGTACGACTACGTGCTCGCGACCGAACCGCTCGACGTGCGTCGCCGTGCCGCGCTTCGCTGGCAGGGGCGTGAGGGGCTCTCCGACATGGGGAACCAGTTCCACTACTACCGGCTCACGCCCGACGACCGCGTCCTGTTCGGCGGCTACGACGCGCTCTACTACTTCAACGGTGCGATGGGTCCGCGCCGGGAGGTCCGCCCCGCGACGTTCGCTCTCCTCGCGGGCCACTTCTTCGAGACGTTCCCGCAGCTCTCCGGTGTGCGGTTCACCCACGCCTGGGGCGGCGCGATCGACACCTGCTCCCGGTTCTGCGCGTTCTACGGGACCGCGCACAACGGGCGCGTCGCGTACGCGGCAGGGTTCACCGGCCTCGGCGTCGGCGCCTCCCGGTTCGCGGCGGACGTGCTGCTCGACCTGCTCTCGGGCGCCGAGACGGAGCGCACGTCGCTCGAGATGGTGCGGTCCATGCCGGTCCCGTTCCCGCCGGAGCCCCTGCGGTCCGCGGTCGTCGCGATGACGCGGCACGCGATCGCCCGCGCGGACGCAGCCGACGGCCGCCGCGGCGCGTGGCTACGGCTCCTCGACCGTCTCGGCCTCGGCTTCGACTCGTGACCGCCGGGGCCGGGGCTGGAGGATACCGTCGCAAACGCACGCTGAGACGACGGATCCGCTTGCAGGCGGACGTACGGGCTGCAACGATTCGCAGCGAACGTGCGGCCAGAGCCGCGTCGGTCGGTCGCGGTCGTCGCGACCTGGCACGAAGCGAGGAGCAGCGATGAGGATCGGGATCCCCCGTGAGGTGAAGGACAACGAGTTCCGCGTGTCGATGACACCCGCGGGCGTCCGCGAGCTCGTGTCCGCAGGTCACACGGTGCGCGTCGAGCGCGCGGCCGGCGTCGGCTCGTCGATCACGGACGCCGAGTACGAGCGCGCGGGCGCGACGATCGTCGGCGACGCGGACGAGCTGTGGGGTGGCGCGGAGCTCGTCTGCAAGGTGAAGGAGCCCGTGGCCGAGGAGTTCCACCGGCTCCGGCGCGACCTCGTCCTGTTCACCTACCTGCACCTCGCCGCGTCCCGCGAGTGCACCGAGGCGCTCCTCGCGGCGGGAACCGTCGGCATCGCCTACGAGACCGTCCAGGTCCGTGACGGATCGCTGCCGCTCCTCGCGCCGATGAGCGAGGTCGCCGGGCGGATGGCCCCGCTCGCCGGCGCCGAGCACCTCCAGCGGCCCGGCGGCGGCCGGGGCGTGCTGATGAGCGGCGTGCCGGGCGTCCGGCCCGCGCAGGTCGTCGTGATCGGCGCGGGCGTGTCCGGCGTGAACGCGGCGATGATCGCCGTCGGTATGCACGCCGACGTCCAGGTGCTCGACCGCGACCTGACGAAGCTGCGCGCGGTGGACGCGCACTACCAGGGCCGGCTCACGACGGTCGCATCGAGCGAGCACGCGATCGAGGAGGCCTGTCTCGAGGCCGACCTCGTCATCGGTGCCGTCCTCGTCCCCGGGGCGAAGGCGCCGCGGCTCGTGACCGACGACCTCGTCGCCCGGATGCGACCCGGGTCGGTGCTCGTCGACATCTCGGTCGACCAGGGCGGATGCTTCGAGTCGACGCACCCGACGACGCACTCCAGCCCGACGTTCATGGTGCACGGCTCGGTCTTCTACTGCGTCGCCAACATGCCCGGCGCGGTCCCGCACACCTCGACGCACGCGCTCACGAACGCGACGCTCCGCTACACGGCCGCGATCGCCGCGCACGGGTGGCGTGAGGCCGCCCGGCTCGACACCGCGCTCGCGCTCGGCGTGAACACGGTCGAGGGCTCCGTCACCTACGCGCCGGTCGCGGACGCCCACGGGCTCGAGGCCGTGCAGCTCGCCGACGTCCTCGGCTGAGGTCGCGCGGTCGCCCGGCGCGCCGCTACGATCCCGCGCGATGGCCCGGCGCGCGCCCGATCTGAGCTCCCGTCTCCAGGGCTTCTCGACGACGATCTTCGCCGAGATGTCCGCGCTCGCCGAGGCGACGCGCTCGGTCAATCTCGGCCAGGGATTTCCCGATGTGGACGGCCCGGACGAGGTGAAGCAGTGGGCGGTGGACGCGATCCTCGCCGGCCACAACCAGTACCCGCCGGGCAGGGGCATCCCCGAGCTTCGGCGCGCCGTCGCCGGTCACGAGCGCCGCTGCTACGACCTCGAGTACGACCCCGAGGAGGAGGTGCTCGTCACCTCGGGAGCGACCGAGGCCATCGCCGCCGCGTTGCTCGCGCTGTGCGAGCCGGGCGACGAGGTCGTCATGCTCGAGCCCTACTACGACTCGTACGCGGCGTGCACGGCCATGGCCGGCGCGACCCGGCGCGTCGTGCCGCTGCGCTACCCGGATTGGCGCCTCGACCCCGCCGACCTCGACGCTGCGATCACGCCCCGGACGCGCCTCGTGCTCGTGAACAGCCCGCACAACCCCACCGGGCGCGTGCTCGGGCGCGACGAGCTCGAGGTCGTCGCGAGCCGGTGCGTCGAGCACGACCTGCTCGCGGTCACCGACGAGGTCTACGAGCACCTCGTCTACGAAGGCGAGCACGTCCCGCTCGCGACGTTGCCCGGGATGCGGGAGCGCACCGTCACGATCTCGTCCGCGGGCAAGACCTATGCGCTCACCGGCTGGAAGATCGGGTGGGCGTGCGCGCCCGCTCCACTGCTCGGCGCCGTGCGGACCGCGAAGCAGTTCCTCACCTACGTGAGCGGGGCGCCCTTCCAGCACGCGATCGCACGCGCGCTCGACGACGGCGACTGGCACGAGCGCGTCGCGGCGACGCTGCGCCCGCGGCGGGACCAGCTCGCCGACGGGCTCGAGGCGCTCGGGTTCGAGGTCGCACGCCCGCAGGGCGGGTACTTCGTGACCACCGACGTCGGTTCGCTCGGGTTTCGTGACGGCGCGCAGTTCTGCGCGGCGCTCCCGGGGCGTTGCGGCGTCGTCGCTATCCCGAGCTCCGTGTTCTACGACGACGCCGAAGCCGGCCGCACGCTCGTGCGCTGGGCATTCTGCAAGAGCGAACAGGTAATCGACGAAGCGCTCGGCCGACTCTCGGCCCTGACCGCGTGAGCTCGGGCGAAGCCGGGGGCGTGCGCGTGGGACGGGACGCGGGCGTGGACGGGGGCGCCGCGCCCCGGCTCGCGGTGGCCGCGGTCCAGTGCGACATCGAGTGGGAGGACCGCGCGGCGAACCTCGCCCGCGCCGCCCGGGACGTCGCCGCCGCAGCTGCCGCGGGGGCACGGCTCGTGCTGTTCCCGGAGATGTTCCCGACCGGCTTCTCGATGCGCACCGAAGTCGTCGCGGAGGGGCCCGAGGCGGCGACGGCGACGTTCCTCCACGAGCAGGCGAGCGGGCTCGGGCTCTGGGTCGGCGGATCATTCGCCTGCCGAACGCCGGACTTTCCGCTCCCCGTGAATCGGTTCCTCCTGGTCGGCCCTAGTGGCCAGGCTACTGTCTACGACAAAGTCCACCCATTTTCCTACGGTGGCGAGGACGAGCACTACGCTGCGGGCTCGACGATCGTGACCGCGGTCGTCGACGGCGTGCGCGTGACGCCGTTCGTCTGCTACGACCTGCGCTTCGCCGACTCGTTCTGGGGCGCCGCGGCGGGCACCGACTGCTACGTGGTCGTCGCGAGCTGGCCCGCGGCGCGCCAATCGCACTGGCGAGCGCTGCTGATCGCGCGAGCGATCGAGAACCAGGCGTACGTGGTCGGCGTGAACCGCACGGGCTCGGGCGGCGGGATCGACTACCGGGGTGGAAGCGTCGTGCTCGAGCCGTTCGGGGGCGTCGTGGCGGAGGCGGCGGGCGCGCCGGAGCTCCTCGTCGCCACGGTCGACGCCTCTCGGATCCGTGAGGTGCGGTCGCGCTACCCGTTCCTCGCGGACCGGTAGCGCGCCGCCGTGCCCGTCCGACCGGCGACGAGCTCCTCGTAGAGCGCGCGGGTCTCGGCGGACGGCTCGTCGCCGTCGAGGCGGGCCAGCCCGCGCTCGAGGTCGCGCCACTCGCGTCGGACCGTGTCCGGGTCGCTGCGCAGGTCCGCGACGATCATCGCGTCGCGCGCGAGCATCTCGGAGCACTGTTCGGCGAGCCGCCCCTTCGCGACGGCCCAGCTCGCGAGCTCGAGGTCGTGCCCGGCGATCGACAGCGAGGCGAGGTGGTGGCCCGCGTCGACGATCGCCGAGATCATCGAGGTGAGAAGGCCCCGTGAGATGAGCCAGTCCCACCCCGAAGCCACGTCCGCGCACGGAGCGCCGTCCACGAGACGGAGCGCGTCGCCGAGCAGGGCGATCGCGTCGGGCACCGCCGCGACCCGGGCCTCGGAGCGCATGGACTCGAAACGGAGCCAGTCACAGCTGACCTCCGAGTCGAGGCGGTAGCGCCCGCCGGCGCCAGCGGGGAGCAGGCTGCGACCGTCGATGGTCGATCCGAGCGCGGCGCGGGCGGCCGAGCAGACGTTGTGCACCCTGCCGAGCGAGGCGACGCGGTCACTGCGGCCGAAGACCTGCTCTCGGATGGAGTCGGTCGTCGCGACGTGCCCTGAGAGCGCGAGGTACGCGACGAGCTCGACGACCCGGCCGTGGTCCTTGTTGGACGGTTGCACGGTGAGCCCGTCGAGCGACGGGACCGGCGCGAGCACGCGCACCTCGACCCGCCCGGCGCGCGTCGCGCGCGCGGCAGGCGCTGCAGCGCGCGCCACCGCGTCGGGCGGCTCGGGCGCCGCCACGAGCACCGGCAGCTCGAGGAGGTCCTCGGCGAGCGCCGCCTGGCTCGGCGTCGGCTCGCGACGGTCCAGCTCGACGCCGTCGGGCAGGATGACGAGCCGATCCTGGCGGACGACGAGCGAGACCGCTCCCGGCCCGCCAATCGAGACGATGCCGGCGCGCTCGCCGACGGCGGCGAGGACGTGCTCTGGAAGCTCGTGCGTCGCCTCGTCGCCGAGCACGACGACGACGTCGTCGGACCAGGCGTCCTCGAGCCGCTGCCGCGGGTCGGGCAGCGGAGCGCGCGCGATCTCGGCGAGCTCCGCCCCGGTCGTCCGAGCGACGAAGTGGCACCCGTGCGACACGGGCGGGGGAGCGACCCCGAGGAGCTCGACCTGGACCTCGTGCGCCCACGGGAGCGTCCGCAACGCCACGACGAGCGCGTCGAGCGCGCGGACGGCGTCGCCGCCGTCCGGCAGGAGCGTCACGTGGTGTCCCGGACCGACCGCAGCGAGGTACGAGGCGTCCGCGGCGTCACCGAGCGGGACGAGCGTGGGGACGTAGCGCCCGCAACCGGCCGTGAGCGCGGCGAGCTCGTCGAGGTCGAGGCCCGGTGCGAGCGTCCACTCACGTCCGCCGCCGGTCGCGACGAACCCCTCGGGTGCGGCGGGCATCGGCTTCTCGAGCACGCACTGCACCCCACCGGGCCCGGCGCGCACGAGGCGCACGACCGGCAGCTCCGCGCTCGTACGCCGGTCGCGGCACGCCCGCCAGAGGAGACGGTTCGCTCCGTCCACCCAGTCGAGCAGCGCGCTGTCCGCGAGCGGGTCGATCGACGCCGCAGCGGCCGCGGTCGCACCGGGTCGACCGACCGCGCGCTCGCCGGGCATTCGCAGGCACTCGGCCGCCCGCCGTGACGCGCGAAGACGGCGGGCGATCGACGCGGTCGTGAGCACACCGAGGCCGAGGATCGCGAGCTCGGCGAGTGCTCGCACAGGCTCGCCGGTCGGGGTGTCGACTGCGTGGTGCGCCTCGGGACCGGCCATGACGTGCCCGGACGCGCGAGGGCCACGTGCAGAGGGAGCCGGGTGTCGGAGCACGGCACGGCCGGCCGGCCGGAGCGAGCCGCCAGGTCGCGGCGCCGTGTCGCGAGCCGTCGCCGGTCGCGGCGCGGACGAGGGTCCGGACACCAGCGGCTCTCCGGACGGGAACGCGGGCACGACGAGGACCCAACCGGGGTAGATGAGGCTCGGGTCGACCATCCGCCGACCGTCCGGCTGGACGCGGCCCATGTTCAGGCGCGACAGCACGGTCCACTCGGATGCGTCGCCGAGCTCTCGGGCGGCGATGCTCGCGAGGCAGTCGCCGGCGCGCACGACGTACGACCTGGTCGCCGTGCGATCGGGCCGGCTGGTCGCGCCGCCGGCGGCGACCGCCGGCCCGCTTCGGTCGGTGCCGGGATGCGGGTCAGGCGGGCGTGTGCCGGCGTCCACGGGTCGCGCGGCGACGACAGGGACCTGGTGCGACGCACGCGCGGTCGCCGCCGCGCCGGTCGCTGCGATCGCGGAGCCCGTCGAGATGAGGAGCAGCAGTCCGGCGACGCGGGAGGCCCACCGTGCGGACCAGGAGCTCTGCGGCGCGACGAGCCGGCCGCGCAGCACCCTCGCGACGTCGCGGACGAGGCTTGCGGCCGCGACGGCCCAGAGCGCGCCCACGACCCCGAGCACCGCGTGGTCCACGGTCGCGCGGTCGAGCCAGCTCTCGGGCCGTGCGAGGACGCTCGGGCCGGGCGCGAGCGTCCAGAGCCGGGCTACGGCGAGCGGCACGCCGAGGAGCAGGAGCGCACACTTCGCGAGCGCGCCGATGCCGGCCACGAGCGTTCTCGATCGGCTGGTCAACGTCGACTACCTCCGCACGGCCGGATAGTGGGTGACGAGCGAGTACGACACGACCGCATCGGTGCCGGCCGGCTCGGCGATCGTGACCGCGCACGTTCCCGGTCCGGCTACCGCCGCGACGTACAGGCCGGTCGTCCCGGTCGCGGTGCGCCGCGCGCCGTCGCAGCGCACGGAGATGCTGAGCGCCGGTGTCCCGGACCAGGCTGCGGTCGCGGACACGACCCCGCCGGAGGTGCGCAGCGCGAAGGTCGCGGCGACGTCGTCCGGGTACTCGAGGTTGCCCGGCCAGGACTGCGAGACGACGCTCGCGACCGCCGGCGCGCGCGGCGGGGATCCCTGCCCGCGCGCGCCTGCCGGTACCGGCTTGGTCGTGGTCGTCAGGGCAGGTAGTGGCACGGTCGAGGTCGTCGAGGTCGTCGAGGTCGTCGAGGCGACGGTCGTGGGCGGTGGTGCCGCGGTCGCCGCCGGCGCGCGGGCCACGGCCGGTGGCGCGGTGGACGGGGCCGCCGCTCGTGGCGTGGCCGTGGTCGTCGTTGTCCCGATCGGCGCGCTCGGCCCGACCCGGGGCGCGCTCGCCGACCCGCTCGGGCTCGGGCGTCGCGCGTCGGTGCCGCCGCGCACTACGCGCGCCGGCCCGTCTGGCGTCGCGCGTCGAGTGGCCGCCGCGTCGCGCACCGCCCGCGCGTGGCGGGGCGCCGACGAGCGACTGGCGTCCGGGTGCGGTGGCCGGATCATCGGTGAGGTCGTGAGGACGACGATCGCGGCGACGACGAGGCCGAGCGTGAGCCATGAGGCGTACTCCCGTCGGTGTCCGCCCGGCTCGGGAGCGCGCGGTCGGACCCGTGCACGCGCCGGCTGCGGGCGCGCACGGGCACCGGCAGTCACCGGCACACCGCTCGCTCAGCGAGGCGCCTCCGATAGCTGAGCTGGGCGACGCTTTCGCCGGTGAGCTCCGCGAGCTCAGACAGCCGGTAGCCGTGCACGCGGTTCGCGAGCAGGAGCGCCGCGTCGCGTTTCGTGATCAGCGAGCCCGAGACGAGCGAGAGCGCCCGGGCGAGCTCGCTCAGGCGGTCGGGCCCGGGCGCGGCGAGGTCGTCCAGATCCTCGCCGGAACGGTTGCGGGCCAAGTGCCGCCGGTGACGCTCGAGGTCCGTTCGCAGTGACCGCCTCGCCTGCTCGAGGATCACCTTGCACGGGTGGTCGAGCGACGCGCCGGCGTGAAGATAGAGCGAGTGCCATGCGGCGGCGACCAGATCGGTCTCGAACTCGTCTCTGCCGGCCCACGGCCCACCCACTCCCCATCGAAGACCGCGTGCGACGGACGCGAGCCCTGGGAGCAGCAAACGGACCAGGGTGACGCCGACGAGCTCGTCCGCGCTGAACTGCCGGACGAGTCCCGCGACCACCTCGCGGACGACCGACGCCGGCACCGGCCCGAGCCGACCGCTTGTCGTCGCGACGACGCCGGCGAGGTCCGTGACGCCGAGCCGGCCGATCGCCGGCTCGAGGCGTGCGAGGTCGTCGAGCACTCGCCGGGCGCGGTCCGACGCCGCGACGAGCTCCCACTCGAGCCGGATCGCGTCGAGCGCGCGTCGGTTCATCACGCCGACTCTGCCACGTCCAATTCACGCTCCGCATCACGCTGGTATTCACGTTCCAATCCAGAGTGATTCGTCGCGAGTCGCTCGTTCACGCCACACCTCACGTTTTCTCGAAGCATGACGGATGTGGCGCGGCGTCCCGAGCCATGCGATCTGTTCTCGCAGCACATCGATGTAGGCAGGAGCCAGCACCCACCGGACGCAGGCCCGGCCGAGAAGGTTTCACAGATCCCGCTTGTCGCGCGCCCATTACTTACACGAGCAAATGAATCCGTGGAAGATCACGGCTAGACGAGGACTGATTTCGAGATATGCGAGGTGGACCGGTGGCGAGGATCGTGTGGCGCGCTGCGGTGCTCGCTGCCGCGACCGCGGGTGCCATCGTCGTGAGCGCCGCGATCTCGTCTATGGCCGCGTCCGCCGCGACGGTGTGCGGATCGACCTCCGTTGCCTACGCGTTCCACGGCGCGTGTGGCAACTACGACGGGTCGTCGGGGTGGTACGGGACGTACGGCCCGGGATTCCCCACCCCGACCGGTTGGGCGCTCGAGGCGGCGGCGGCTGGCGCGCCCGTGTCGCCGGATCCGACGCTCGCCTTTGCCCCGGGCGGCGCGCCGACGGGGGCGGACTCCTCGACGCTCGCCGCGATCGGCTTCGCGTTCAGCGAGGCCGACGCCACCGGGTCGTGGGATGGAACCGCCCAGTACAGCGCGGACGACATCGCTGAGGCTGCGCAGCTGCTCTACGACCAGGCTGCCTGGGGCGCGCCGCCCGTGCCGACGAGCGGCAACCTCCTCGCGGCGTACGACCAGCTCGAGACCTGGTACTCGCAGGCCAGCGGTGCGACGGGCAGTCCGACGATCGACCTCAACACGACCGGGATCTCGTCAGTGCCGACGGCTGGTGCGATCTTCCAGCTGCGAGTCGTGTTCCCTGGCTCGGGTACTGCGGCGGCGGACCAGTCCGTCTCGCTGAGCGCGCAGGGCGGCACCTTCGCGGGTGGGGCGACGACAGCCGCGTTCACGACCGACTCGCTCGGCGAGGCGAGCGCGGAGATCTACGCGAACAGCGCGTCGACCGCCGTGAGCATCAGCGCGACGGCGACCGTCGGCGCGCTCGGGCTCCAGTACTACGACACCGCCGGAAGCGGCGCCGCGATCGTCGGCCCCGAGGCCCCCGTGGCCGCGGCCAATTCGGACACGATCTCCCCGACCGGCGGCGCGCCGGCGACGGGCACCGTGTCGATCGACGAAGGTGGGGATGACGTCGCGTACCTCGGCCTCGCGGGCGGCGTGTACCAGGTCGTCGACTCGCAAGGGTCCGTCGTCGCGACGCTCACGACGGACGGCAACGGCGCCGCGGGCCCGAGCCAGCTGCTTCCGACGGGGACCTACACGGTGCACGAGGAGACGCCGCCCCCGGGTTACGCCGCCGCCTCGGACGAGAGCGTGACCGTCATCGACGGGGGCAACGTGACCGCGCACTTCACTGGCGCAAATGAGAACACGGCGATTCCAGGGTCCCTTGCAGTGTCTGCCGCGGACTCCTCAAGCAATAGCCCGCTTGCAGGCGGCACGTTCGATTTCAAATACGATGCGAAGGGATCCGGTGCATTTGGCAGTGACGTCGGATCGTGTACGACCAACGGCAGTGGCGGATGTAGCCCCCCTCCCAATGATGGCACGGAGTTCCTG
>DATLRJ010000171.1:0-3004 GCA_035534715.1 Acidimicrobiales bacterium
CGGCGCGGGAGGAAGGCGTCCTTCGCGACGAAGCTCGCGAGGTTCGGGAAGCCGTTGAAGCTCGTGTTCGCCCCGGTGTACAAGATGAGCATCGTCGCAGCCTGGACCACGTAGTAGCCGATCTTGCCGGCGAGCGCGCCGCCGAAGACGTACCGGGCCTCCTGCGACAGCACCGTCGGGCTGCCCGTGACGTAGGGAACCGCGTGGGTGCGCCACGCGAGGAACGAGACGCCGAGCACGAGCGTCCCGAGCGTCATCGACGTGAGCACGAGGACGCGGCGCGCGTTGCGCCCCTCGGGCGCCTTGAACGTCGCAACGCCGTTCGAGATCGCCTCGAGGCCGGTGAGCGAGGAGCCGCCGTTCGCGAACGACTTCATGACGACGAACAGCGACGCGCCGTAGAGGAGGCCGCCACCCGGGTGCGCCGCGGCGAGCGAGTACGTGCCGGGCAGGTGGATCGAGTGGACGTGGAGCTGGCCGAGAAGCGACCGGACGACGCCGAGGACGACGACGAGCCCGACGCTCCCGACGAACAGGTAGGTGGGGAGCGCGAACGTCCGCCCCGCCTCCTTGATGCCCCGGAGGTTGCCGTAGAGCAGCAGCAGCACGACGCCGATCGTGATCGGCACGTTGTACGGCGCGAGCACCGGGAAGGCCGAGGTCACGGCGTCGGTGCCCGCCGCGGTCTGGACCGCGACGGTCACGATGTAGTCGATGATCAGCGCGACGGCCGCGACCTGCGCCACGTTCACGCCGAGGTTCTCGCGCGCGACCACGTACGCTCCGCCCGCGCGCGTGTAGACCATCACGACCTCGCGGTAGGAGAGCGTGACGAAGAACAGCACGCCGATGATCGCGAACGTGATGGGCAGCAGGAGGGCGAACGCGGCCGCGCCGACGACGGGCACGAGCACGGTGAGGATCTCCTCGGAGCCGTACGCGGTCGACGAGATGCAGTCCGGCGCGAGCACGCCGAGCGCGGTCGGCTTGCCGAGGCGCTGCTCGGAGAGCCGCTCGGACACGATCGGCGGCCCGAGCAGGCGCTTCTTCAGCCGGTACGTGAGCGGTTCGGGCAGGTCGAGGCTCGCGGTCGCGGCACGGGGGCCGGCGAGGCCCGGCGGCACCGGCGGCACCGGCGGCACCGGCGGGGAGCTCATGCCCGTAGTCTGCCTGTAACGAGAGGGCGCGATGCAATTCTGCAGCGCGCGGCGACCGGGCGAGTTGTGTCCGTGACGGGAGGCGTGTTCGATATGGGCGTGCACGTCATCGTCGTCGGGTGTGGTCGCGTCGGTTCACGGCTCGCGCTCGAGCTCGTCCACGACGGTCACAGCGTCGCGGTCATCGACCGGAACGAGACCGCGTTCCGGCGCCTTCCGGAGGCCTGGGGAGGGCTCAACATCGTCGGCGCGGGATTCGACCGCGACCGGCTCGAGGAGGCCGGGGCGGGCCACGCGGCCGCGCTCGCCGCGGTCACGAGCGGCGACAACTCGAACATCTTGTGCGCGCGCATCGCGCGCGAGACCTACGAGATCCCGAACGTCGTCGCCCGCATCTACGACCCGCGGCGCGCGGAGATCTACCAGCGGCTCGGGATCCCGACCGTCGCCACGGTCACGTGGACGACCGACCAGGTCATGCGCAAGCTCTTCCCCGAGCACACGGTCGCCGAGTGGTCGGACCCGACCGGGCGCGTCCGGCTCATCGAGCGAGCCATCCCGAACGCGTGGTGCGGGCGCAAGCTCACGCTCCTCGAGTCCGAGACCGGCGCCCGCATCGTGACCGTCGTGCGCGGCGGCGTCCCGCAGCTCGGGCCCGGGGATCTCATCGGCCAGGAGGGCGACGTCGTGTACCTCGCGGTGACGTTCGCCGCGCGCGGGCGGCTCGACGACGTGCTCGAGGGCAAGCCGGGCGACGAACGCGACCACGAGAGCGAGGCCAGATGAGGGTCGTGATCGCCGGAGCGGGCGCGGTCGGCACGTTCCTCGCGGACGACCTCGCGGCGAGCGGCCACGAGGTCCTCCTGCTCGAGAAGAACCTCGAGGCCGCCGAGCGCGCGCCGTGCCAGGCCGCCGTCGAGCTGCGCGGCGCCGACGCGTGCGAGGTCGACGTGCTGCTCGAGGCCCGGCTCGACACCGCCGACGTCGTCGTCGCGGCGACGGGCGACGACGAGGACAACCTCGTGATCTCGCTGCTCGCGAAGCAGGAGTTCGCCGTGCCGCGGGTCATCGCCCGCGTGAACCACCCGAAGAACCACTGGCTGTTCAACGAGACGTGGGGCGTCGACATCGCGGTCTCGACACCGCACCTGCTCTCCGCGCTCGTCGAGGAGGCCGTGTCCGTGGGCTCCCTCGTCCGCCTCCTCCACTTCGAGGGGGGCAACGCTCGCCTCGTCGAGGTCACGCTCGCCGAGGGCTCGCCGGCCTCGGGCGGCACGATCGCGGACCTCGGCCTGCCGCGTGGGGCGACCGTCGTCGCCGTCGTGCGCGACGGCCACGTCGTCGTGCCCCGTGGCGACACCGCGGTCGACGTCGGCGACGAGGTGCTGCTCCTCGTCACGGGCGACTCCGAGGACGAGGTGCGGAGGCTCCTCGTCGCCCCGTGACCACCCCGAGGCGACACCGCGACCCGGCCGTGACGACGCGGTGACGACACCGGGGACGCCGAGCGGCGAGCGGACCGGCACCGGCGTCGAGGCCGCGTTCTTCGACCTCGACAAGACGGTCATCGCGAAGGCCGCGATGACCGCGTTCCGCGGCGCGCTCTACGCGGAGGGTCTGTTGAACAGGCGCTCGATCGTGCGCGCCGTCTTCACCCATCTCGTCTACCTCCACCTCGGAGCGAACGAGGAGCGGCTCGCGCGTATCCGGGAGTCGCTCCTAAAGCTGACGACGGGCTGGGAGCGGGACAAGGTCGTCGCCGTCGTCGAGGAGACGATCGAGGAGGCCGTCGAGCCGATCATCTACGCGGAGGCGATGGACCTCATCGACCACCACCACGACGAAGG
>DATLRJ010000172.1:0-8276 GCA_035534715.1 Acidimicrobiales bacterium
CGCCGGATCCCCGGTGCCTTGGCCAGGATTTCATTGGCCCTGACCTGCTCTTTTGAGTCGGGCTGCCGGGATTCGAACCCGGGACCTCTTGACCCCCAGTCAAGCGCGCTAACCAAGCTGCGCCACAGCCCGTACGGAGCGCATCGTAGCCGCGCACCACGCGCCCACCTGCCGGCGTCAGCCGTGCCAGGCGTGCCCCGTCAGCCAGAAGACCAGCCAGACGAGTCGGTAGACGAGATAGAGCGCCGTCGCGACGAGGAGCACCTTGAAGTGCCATGGAGCGGGCGGCGGCGCGTCCTCGTCCTCGCCGTCGCCGGAGTGCGCGCCCCCGTCCGGTGTCGCCCGCGAGGTGGTCATGTCGCCTTGCCGCGAAGACGGACGCGCAGCTTGAGCGGTGTCGGCCCGAGCCCGAACCGCTCCCGGAGATAGTGCTCGAGGTAGCGGAGGTAGCTCGCGTGGATCCGTGCGCTCGTGAAGAGCGTGATCGTCGGCGGGTCGATCGCTCCCTGCACCGCGTAGAGGACGCGCCCGTTTGGCGAGGGGTGCGCCGACTGTGCCGCCTTCAGGGCATCGTTGAGCTGACCTGTGGGGATGCGCTCGTGGTAGGCGTCGACCGCCGTGCGAAGTGTGGGGACGAGCCGGTGGACGCCCGAGCCACTGGCTGCGGAGATGCGGAGCACCGGCGCGTAGCTGAGAAAGGCGAGCCGGTCCTCGACCTCCGCCGCGACCGCCAAGCGGCGCTCCGTGCTGCACAGGTCCCACTTGTTGAGCACGATGACGATGGGGCTCCCCGCGGCGTCGACGCGCTCCGCGAGCCGTTGCTCCTGGTGCGTCACCCCTTCGACCGAGTCGACGACGAGCAGCGAGACGTCCGCCCGGTCGATCGCCGCGAGGGAGCGCACGAGCGAGTAGTACTCGCTCCCGGACCCGATGCGCGACTTGCGGCGCAACCCCGCGGTGTCGATGAAGCGGACAGGGCCCTCGTCGGTCTCGACGAGGGTGTCGATGGCATCGCGCGTCGTGCCGGCGACGTCGTGGACGACGCTGCGCTCGTCGCCGACGAGGCGGTTGAACAGCGTCGACTTGCCGACGTTCGGACGGCCGACGATCGCGACGGACGCGATCTCGGGGCGCCCGGCCGAGCCGGGGATGTTCCTGCCGGTGCCGTCGCCCGCACGCGCTCGCTCGCCCTGCGCCGCGGCGACCGGACCGGCCGCAACCGCTGGCGACCCGCTGGCCTCGTCCGGGAACCGCGCGACGACGAGGTCGAGGAGATCGCCGACGCCGCGGCCGTGGATCGCGCTCACGAGCACCGGCTCGCCGAGCCCGAGACGGTAGAGATCCCATGCCTCGGACTCCTGGCGATCGGAGTCCACCTTGTTCGCGACGACGACGACCTTGTCCGACACCTTGCGCAACAGCGCGGCGACGACCTCGTCCTCGCCCGTCGGGCCGGTCGTCGCGTCGAGGAGGAACAGCACCACGTCCGCGCCCTCGACGGCGCGCAGCGCCTGCGTCGCGACCTTCGCGTCGAGCACGTCGCCGCGCTCGACGACCCCGCCGGTGTCGACGATGACGAACGAGCGACCGCGCCAGTCCGCGGCGAGCTCGAGACGGTCTCGAGTGACCCCCGGCCGCTCCTCGACGATCGCGACGCGCTTGCCGACGACTCGGTTCACGAGCGTCGACTTTCCGACGTTCGGCCTACCCGCGACGACGACGACAGGGAGGCGCGCTCGTGGCTCCGACGCAACCGACGCCGCGCCGCGCGGGTGCGGGAGCGGGAGCGGGAGCGGGGCGGGCGTCATCGCGCCGCCCCGGCCGTCGCGAGCCGGACTCGAGAGGCAGCCCGGCCCGAGCCGATCGCCCGGCGTAGGGCCGCACCGTCGGACTCGACGATCTCGACGGGCACCGGCAGGTCCACGGGCATCAGCCCGTCGAGGAACCGGCCCTCGTTGAGACAGACGTCAGGGAGCAGGTAACGGCGCGCCTCGTCCGCCCCGGCGAGCGCCGCGACGAGATCCGCGCCGGTGAGCAGCCCGGCGACCGCGGTCGTGCCGCCGAAGAAGTCGTTGCGCACGACGAGGACCTCGACGTCGTCGCGTCCCGCCCGGGCGAGCAGGGGGCGGAGGACCTGTCCGCCGTACTCTCCTGTCACGACTGTGACCGGGCGGGGGCTCGCCGCGGCGCTCCGCCGGAGCGCGATGGGCGTGCCCGAGACGGCCCCCCGTGCACCCTTCACCCCGCGGGCCTCACGGGCATCCGCTGGCACCCGCGTCGCGCGGTAGCCGGACGCGGGCGCGCCGTCGACGCTCTGGAAGAAGCCGCCGTGGCCGGCGCCGCCGACGGACCGGCCGGTGAGGAACGCCTCTGTGAACGCCGCGACCATCCCGATGCCGTTCTCGTGCTGGGGGAACCCGTCGTAGGAGGCGGGGGCGGGCATGTCACGGCCAGCGAGCAGGTAGTACTCGTCCGACGCGTGGACGAGGGCGCGCCCGAGCACCTCCCGATAGCGCTCTTGCCACTCCTCGACCGTGTCGATGACCTCGGCCGCCTCGGCGGTCGTGTGCGCACGCATCGCCGATTCGTTCGAGTAACGGCTCACGCCGAGCGGCACCGCGGCCGCCGTCGCGAGCTCGGGGAAGCGCTCGAGGACCCCGGCGAGCGTGTCGTGGAGGACCGCGCCGTCGTTCACTCCCGGACAGACGACTATCTGTCCGTGCACCTCGATGCCGTGGTCGAGCAGCGCCCGTAGCCAGCGCAGGCTCGTCGCGCCGCGCCCGTTACGGAGCATCCGAGAGCGCACGTCGGGGTCGGTCGCGTGGATCGACACGTTGAGCGGCGAGAGCCGCTCGGTCACGACGCGTTCGAGGTCCAGCTCGGTGAAGCGCGTCAGCGTCGTGAAGTTCCCGTAGAGGAACGACAGGCGGTAGTCGTCGTCCTTCACGTAGAGGCTCCGGCGCATCCCCTTCGGGAGCTGGTAGATGAAGCAAAACTCGCAGTGGTTGTCGCACGTGCGGATCCTGTCGAAGACCGCCGAGGAGACCTCGATGCCGAGCGGCTCGCCCGCGTGCTTGTGCGCGCCGAGCTCGAGCACGAGCCCGCCGCGTGCGACCTCGAGCTCGACCACCGCCTCGTCCGCGAGGTACTGGTACTCGATGACGTCGCGCGGGACGGCACCGTTCATCGAGCGGATCTCGTCGCCGACGACAACGCCGGCCCGGTCCGCCGGGGACGCGGGCGCGACGGCGACGACCTGCGGAAACGGCACACGCCCATGTTACCGCTACTACCCTGTCAGCCGTGAAGGTCGAACGAGTCCTGCTCGCCGAGCCCCGCGGCTTCTGCGCCGGCGTCGAGATGGCGATCAAGGCGCTCGCCTGGATGGTCCGGGTGTTCGAGCCCCCCGTCTACTGCTACCACGAGATCGTCCACAATCGGCTCGTCGTCGAGGCCTTCGCGAGCCAGGGAGTCGTGTTCGTCGACGACGTCGCGGACGTCCCGGCAGGCGCACCGCTGATGCTCTCGGCGCACGGCTCCGCGCCCGAGGTGGAGACCGCCGCCGCGGAGCTCGGCCGCACGGTCGTGAACGCCGTCTGCCCGCTCGTGACGAAGGTCCACCACGAGATGAAGGTGCGCGCCCGCAAGGGGTACACGGTTGTCTACGTCGGACACGCGGGGCACGAAGAGGCGATCGGGACGATGGCCGTCGCTCCTTCCGCGGTCCGCCTCGTCGAGAGCGAGGCCGACGTCGACGCGCTGTCCGACCCGGGGACGCCGGTCGCGCTGCTCGCGCAGACGACACTTCCGCACGACGAATGGTCCGGGATCGCGGAGCGCGCGCGCGAGCGCTTCCCCGACCTGTGGATGCCCGGTCGCTCCGACCTTTGTTACGCGACGACCAACCGCCAGGCCGCCCTCCGGGCGATCGCGGGCCGCTGCGACGTCGTCGTCGTCATCGGATCTGCGAACTCCTCGAACACGGTCTCCCTCACACACGTCGCGGCGGCGACGGGCTGCGGGCGGGTCATGCGCGTGAACTCGGCCAGCGAGCTCCCCGACGACATCGGTGGGACCGTCGGCGTCACCGCGGGTGCCTCCGCCCCCGAGTGGCTCGTAGAGGAGGTCGTCGCGCGCCTCGCCCCTGCAGCGGGCGTCGAGATCGTGCGCACGGTGGAAGAGGAGGAGTACTTCCCACCGCCACCGGAGCTGCGGGACCTTCTCCGGGCAGTGGCGACCGCTGCGTCGGTGGCGGTGGGCCGGCCCGCGACCGGGCCCGCTCCGTCCGCCGAGGACCGCCATGTTCCCGCTGCACGCATGCTCGCGCAGCCCGCGTGAAGAGCCGGGAGATCGCCCGGCGGCGGTCGCTCGATGCTCTCGTCGACGACGTCGCCGTCGCGGACCTCGTCGCGATCGAGGGCGACCCGGAGCTCGCGCCCGTCGCGGTCGTCATCGCGTCGTACAGGGAGCGCGAGAACATCGGAGCCGTCGTCACCGCGATCCCGAAGCGCATCTGCGACCTCGACGTCTCGGTCCTCGTCGTCGTCGACGGCGAGGAGGACGGCACGGCGGAGATCGTGCGCGCCGCGGGGCACCTCGCGGTCGTCGCGCCGGTCAACCGCGGCCAGGGGGCCGCGCTGCGCCTCGGGTACCGGGTCGCGCGTGACTACGGCGCTACGTACATCGTGACTGCGGATGCCGACGGCCAGACCGATCCGGAGGACCTCGGCGTCGTGCTCGAACCCGTCGTGCGCGGCGAGGCCGACTTCGTGAACGGCTCCCGCAGACTCGGCACGACACACTCGACCGGCACCGTGCGCAACACCGGCGTGCTGCTGTTCGGAAAGCTCATCAGCCTCCTCACCGGGACGCGCGTCACCGACACGGCGAACCCCATCCGGGCGATGCGCGCCGAGCTCACCTCCCGGCTCCTGCTCGAGGAGCCCCAGTACCAGGCGTCCGAGCTGCTCATCGGTGCGATCATGAGCGGCGCGCGCTACGCCGAGCGCCCCGTGACGATGCACGCGCGCACCTCCGGACGCTCGAAGAAGGGCGGCAACCTCGCCTACGGCTACCGCTACGGCAAGGTCTTCCTCGCCACGTGGTGGCGGGAGCGCACACGCCGGGGCCGCTGAGCCGCGCGCCTCGGGAAGGTCGCGAGCGGCCGCTGAGCGCCGACGGTCACCGCTCGCCGGCCGAGAAATCCGCCCAGGTCGCCGCGACCCCATCACGCACGGAATAGGCGGGGCGCCAGCCCGAGGCCGCGGCCTTCGAGATGTCGACGATCACCGCGGGCATCTCGCCGGGCTTGCCGGCGACGTGCTCCTTCGCGATCTCCACGCCCGTGACGTCGCACGTGAGCCGGTGGAGCTCGTTCATCGAGACTGACTCGCCCGCACCGATCGTGAGCACGTCCGGCCGGCCCATCCCGAGGCCGTGCTCGATCGCGGCGGCGGCGTCCGTGACGTACACGTAGTCACGGAGCTGCTCCCCGTCGCCGTACACCTGGATCCCTCCGGACGCGAGCGCGGCGCGCATCAGGCGCGCGATCACGCTGTCCTTCGTCTGCATCCCGGCGCCGTACACGTTCGTGAACCGGAGCGAGACGCACGTCATCGCGTACGACGACGAATAGGCGCCGAGGAGCATCTCCGCGGCCGCCTTCGTCGCGCCATACGGCGTGAGCGGGTGCAGCACGAGCGACTCGTCGATGATCGACCGGCCGACGTCGCCGGCGACCGCGTTGGTCGAAGCGAAGACGACGCGGGGAACGTCGAGCTGGCGGCACTGCTCTAGGAGGTACTCGGTCGCGACGACGTTCGTGTGGAAGACGGCGTCCGGCTCGTTCACGGACTGGAGCACCGACGTGATCGCCGCGAGGTGGACGACCGCGTCGAGCCCTGCGACGACGGCAGCCTCGGCAACCGACCTGTTGCGCAGGTCACCGACGATGCACTGCACCTCGGCGTCGGGGAAAGGCCTCAGGTCGACGACGCGCACCTCGTCGCCGCGCGCGCGAAGCATCGACACGACGTGCCGACCGATGAAGCCCGAACCGCCCGTCACCAGGATCCGCAATGCACCCATCCTCTCGTCCGTGCCGTCACTGCGACGACGTCCCCCCGGGGCTCGCAGCCGGGCCGGGCCGTTCCGGTCCGGCCGCAGAGCGGGCCTGCGCCGCGTCGAACGCGGCCTGGACAGCCTGGCGCACGCGGTCGTTGAACGCACGGGTCGCGGAGCGAGGCACGCGTGCCCGTCCGCCGGCTCGGGGCACCACCTCGTCGGGGACGACCGGCGCGCCGACCACGATGCGGACGCGCACCGGGCGCGGGAACTTCGCGCCGCGAGGCATCGAGCGCTCGAGACCGGACACGCCAACCGGTAGCACGGGCACCCCCGCACGCAGCGCGAGGTACGCGGCGCCCTCCCGGAGCTCGCCGACGACCGGGCCCGAGCCGCGCGTCCCTTCGGGGAAGACCACGAGCGGCTCGCCCGCTGCGAGCACCTCGAGCGAGCGGTTGAGCGCGTCGCGGTCCGCTGCGCCGCGGTGCACGGGGAAGGTGCCGAGCAGCTCGAGCAGGCGACCGACCGACTTCACCTTCCACACCTCGCCCTTCACGAGGTATCGGAGCCGGCGGGTCGTGACCCGGGCCACCACGAGCCAGTCGACGTTCGACCGGTGCACGGGAGCGAGGATGTAGGGGCCGGTGACAGGGAGGTGCTCGGCGCCGATCACGCGTCCCGGGAACCAGACCCTGCTCGCACCGACCGCGATGAAGCGGCAGACCGCGTAGAAGCGGAGCTCCGCGGCCGAGATCGGCCGAGCTCCCACCGCCGGCGGCGAATCGGCCACGGCGTCGTTCTCGCTCACAGCAGCGAGACGATCTCGTCGACCACGTCCTCGACGCTTCGACCCGTCGAGTCGACGACGACCGCGCCCGCGGCGACGACGAGTGGTGACGCGAGACGAACCGAGTCGAGCTCGTCGCGGCGCCCGATCGCCTCCCCCGCCAGTGCGACGTCGGTGGCATCGAGGGCCGAGGCGGCGATGCCGGCCGGTCCGTCGAGGGCGCCCGCGAGATCGATCTGCCTGTCGCCGGCACGCCGTCGCGCACGCTCGACGGCATCCGCCGTGAGGTACACCTTCAGGTCCGCCCCGGGGAGCACGACGCTGCCTATGTCCCTCCCCTCGACGACCCCGGTCCCCCGACTTTCCACCCAGGCGCGCTGGCGGGCGACGAGCTCCGCGCGGACGCGCGGGTGCGCGGCGACGACGGACACGGTCGCGTCGACGTCGTCGCCGCGAATCGCGGCGGTCACGTCCTCGCCGTCGATCAGCACCGTGTCGCCGACCTCGAGCCGCATGCCCACGGCGAGAGCTGCGAGTGCCCCTTCGTCGTCCGCGGACACCGCCTCGCGCATCGCGAGGAGCGTCACGGCCCGGTACATCGCGCCGGTGTCGAGCCGCTCGACGCCGAGGCGGCGGGCGAGCTCCCTCGCGACGGTGGACTTGCCCGCACCGCCGGGACCGTCGATCGCGACAACGGTCACCGCAACTCGTCCAGGGTCTCGAGGAAGCCCGGCCAGCTCGTCGCGACGGCTCCGAAGCCGTCGATCTCGACCGTCGCTCCGCGGCCCGCGGCGAGCGTCGCGACCGCGAGAGCCATCGCGACGCGGTGGTCGCCGTGCGAGCTCGCCGCTCCTGCCGGCGACGCGCGCCCCCCGTGGACGACCATCCCGTCTGCCGTCGCCTCGACGGCCACGCCCATCCGAACGAGCTCGGTCGTCATCGTCGCGATCCGGTCGCTCTCCTTCACCCTCAGCTCCGACGCGTCCGCGAAGACCGTCGTCCCCTCGGCGAAGGCCGCCGCGACCGCGAGAACCGGGATCTCGTCGATGCAGTCCGGGATCTCCGCGCCGCGCACATCTGTCGCGCCGAGAGCACTGTGACGGGCGATGATGTCCGCAGTCGTCGCGCCGCGCGTCACGAGCGTGATATCCGCGCCCATCCTGCGGAGCACGTCGACGAAGCCCGCGCGGCCCGGGCCGACGTATACGTTCTCGACGACGACGTCGCTCCCTGGGACGAGAAGCGCCGCGACGACGAGGAAGGCGGCCTGTGACGGGTCGCCGGGCACGTCGAGCGCGAAGGGCGCAAGCGGACCGGGACGGAGCCGAACGACGTACTCCCCGCCCTCGTCGCCGATCACGGGTGCACGGCCCGCGAGCGCGAGCATCTCCTCGGTGTGCCGGCGGGTCGCGACCCGCTCGCGCAC
>DATLRJ010000173.1:0-45337 GCA_035534715.1 Acidimicrobiales bacterium
CGAGGCGTCGAGGCGTCGAGGCGTCGAGGCGAGCCCGTACGCTGTGCAGTGCTCGCGCGCGCGCCGTGCCCGCGCGAGCGAGGAGGTTGACACGTGGACGACAAGGACATCGTCGCCGAGATCGGCCGGCTGACCGACGAGGAGCACCGCATCGAGCGAGCTCACGTCGGCGTCGGCCTCTCCGCCGAGGAGCTCAAGCGCCGGGAAGAGCTCGAGGTGCTTCTCGACCAGTGCTGGGACCTGCTCGCGCAGCGCCGTGCGCGTCGACGAGCGGGACAGGACCCGGAGCAAGCTCACGTCCGCCCGGCCTCGGTGGTCGAGCACTTCCAACAGTAGATCGGGCACGCCGTCCGGCACGGGACGCGCGGGTCCGGGCTCTGCGCCGGGTGCGACCTCAGCCGCAGGCCCGGCGGATCGCCGCAGCGAACGCGTCGACGTCGCCGGGCTCGGTATCGAACGACGTCATCCAGCGGACTTCCCCAGTACTCTCGTCCCACACGTAGAAGGCGTGCTCGGCCTGGAGTTCGACGGTCGCCACTGGTTCGATGACCGCGAATACCGCGTTCGCCTGGACGGGCCGGGTGACCTGCACACCGGGGAGGTCACGCACCGCCGCTTCGAGCCGGAGCGCCATCGCGTTCGCCTGCTCGGCGTTGCGTCGCCAGAGGTCACCGGACAGCAGCGCCTCGAACTGCGCGGCGGTGAACCGCATCTTCGACGCGAGCTGCATGGCCTGCTTTCGAATGTAGGGGTACGGCGCGGCGAGCTCGGGCCTGAAGAACACGACCGCCTCACCCCCGAGCAGGCCGTTCTTCGTCCCTCCGAAGGACAGCACGTCGACGCCGGCGTCGCCGCTCGTCGCGGCGAGCCCGACACCGAGTCCCGCCGCCGCGTTCGACAGTCGGGAGCCGTCCATGTGCAGGTACATGCCCCGCTCGTGCGCCCATGCCGCGAGTGCGGCGACCTCGTCCGCTGTGTAGCGGGTGCCGAGCTCGGTGGACTGGGTGATCGACACGACTCGCGGCTGGACGTGGTGGGGATCTCCCCAGCCGGTCGCGACTGCGGCGACGAGGTCCGGCGTGAGCTTGCCGTCCGTGGTCGGAACATCGACGAGCTTGCTCCCGAGGAAGCGCTCCGGGGCGCCGCACTCGTCCGTGTTCACATGCGCACTGGTCGTGCAGATCACGTGCTCGTACGGCGTGAGCAGCGCCTGCAGCCCCGTGACGTTCGCTCCTGTGCCGTTGAAGGTGAAGAAGACCTCCACAGTCGCGCCAAAGTGCTCGCGAAAGCACTCGACGGCGCGAGCGCTCACGGCGTCCGCGCCATAGGCGGGAGCATGACCGGAGTTGGCGGCAGCGATCCGCTCGAGGACCTCCGGGTGCACACCGGAGTAATTGTCGCTAGCGAAGCCGCGTGGAGAGGTCACGTCGCGGCACCCACAGGCGCGCCGCCTGCGACGGTCACCCGCGCCGGGGTCGCGCCTCCCGCTGCCTGCACCCGGCGGCGCAGGTTCTCGTAGAAGGCGCCGAGGGGGAACTCGTCGTCACGCACCTCGGCGACCCACGCGTGCGGGTCGTTCTCGTCAGCGAACCGCCCGCTCTGTCGCGCCCAGGTCGATGAGACGTTCGGCCGCACATACCGGGCGACGAGCGCATGTGCCTCGACCCAGTACGCAACGCGGCTCGACGTGATGCCCGACCGGTACAGCGCGTCGACCTCGGTGCGCAGGACCTCCACCGCGGGAGCGACCGCTTCCCAGTCGATAGCGAGCCGGTTGTCGGAAAAGCGCACGACGCCCGCGCCGTGGAGGCTGCCGAAGAGAACCTGCCCGGCGAGCGCGTCGTAGTTGCGGACGCGCGATCCGGTGATCGGGAAGCGCAGTAGCCGATCGAGCACGATTGCGTGCTGTACGTGGCCCGCCCACGCGACGCCGTCCGCGACGAGGGTGCCGGCTTCGTGGAACGTCGTGAGGTCGCAACGCAGCTCTTCGAGCGAGTACATGAAATAGGGGAGGCGCTTGCGGACCATGAACGGGTCGAACGGTAGGTCGCCGTGGCTGTGCGCGCGATCATGGACGAGGTCCCAGAGCAGATAGGTCTCCCGCAGCAACGCCTCCGACGCGAGAAGCGCCTCGATCTCAGGCGGGAGCTCGAGGTGCAGGAGCGGGGAGACCTCGCGCACGGCGCGGCGGAGCCGTGACGCCTCTCGGTCGCAGAAGATGCCTCCGAACGCGTTCGACGCAGGTCCGGTCACGCTCACGGTCTCGGGGAACAGGACCGCGCACTCGCTGTCGTAGCCGCTCGTCGAATCCAGGAGGTGGAGGGGTACGAATGTCGCGTTGTCGAAGCGGGAAGCTTCGAGCTCCGACACCCACTCCGGCCATGGGATCTCGACCCGGAGGGCCTCGAACCTCGTCGCCGTCGACGCGTTCGGTGTGTACATCGGGAAGACCGCGAGGAGCTCCACTCCGTCCGAGCGTCGTCGCTCGGGGTGGAAGAGCTCGAGCGATCGAGCGAAGTCGGGCTTCACGAATCCGCTCCCGGCCCACGACCCGAGGTCGTCGACGACGGCGGCGAGGTAGTCAGCCTCGTGCGGGTAGGCAGTCGCGATCTTCGCCACGGCGCGGCGCGCCGCGCCGACACCCGCGGTCGCGAGGTCAAGATCGGCGGTCGCGCGGTCGATCGATCCGTCCGGCTCCTGGAGCGCCCGCAATGACTCGATCGCATCGCGCAGCTCCGCCCATCCCGCGGGTGCGGTCGCCTGCGCGCTGGCGATCGCACCGCCGCTCTCGAACGCATCCCGCGCCACCCAGTAGAACGTGTCGAGCCAGAGCCGGGAATGGTCGAGCTCGCGAATGCAGTCGTCGCCGAACAAGTCGGAGTCGGCGAACACCGCGACCCGACCGCGCCCGAAGGCCGCGATGGCGGCGAGCCCCGCCTCCCGCGGGTCGGCGGTGGGCGAGGCGAGGGCGACGAGCGCGGTGGCGGGCCCGCTCGTGCGGACGATGCCCGAGCGGTAGAAGCAGGCCGTGCGGGCGAGCGACGAGAAACCGAGGCCGGGCGCCGCGGGCAGCGAGGCGATGACCCACGTCGGCGTCGAGATGAAGGAGCTGTAGTCGTACACGGTCTCGTGGCCGATGCACAGGCCGAAGGTCTCGAGCAGCTCGTTGAGGTTGTTGCCGTACTTGTCCTGCTCGGTCTCGCCGAGAGCGACTAGCCCGCCGCCTCGACCGACGAAGCGCCGCACGGCCTCGAGCTCGTGATCCGAGAAGCGAGCGCTCCCGACTCCAGTCGTCCGCTCCCACTTAGGATCGGACGGGTGGGCGATGACGAGGACGTCGCACGCGCCGAGCGCCGCGTCATCGAGCTCCCCGCGAGCGCGTACCTCGACGGTGAAGTCTCGCTCCGCGAGCAGCGAAGCGGCGAGCGCGTACGACGCGTCCGCGGGATGCTCCGGGCGCATCGCCGCGCTGATCTCGGGCCGAACGGACCACGCCTCGTCATGAGCCTCGTCGACGAGCACGCGCACCGCACGTGCTCGTCGGGACACGACGAGAGTGGACGGTGCCGAGCCGGCTCGACGGTCGTCCTCGACGGAGGTTCGCACCTCGCGAGAGTACCGGAGGGGGTCAGAGACCTTCAGCCGCCTCCTCGACGGTGAGCTCCGCAGCGGGGTCCGCCTCGAGGCGCTCGTCGGGGATCGGCGCGCCGCTGCGAAGCGAGACCCCGTAAGTACCTGCAGCGAGACGCTGTTCGGCACGGTCGAGCGCGTCGAGCCGGTCCACGAGACCGGCGGCGACGGCGTCGTCCGCCGCTTCGGCGGTGAGCCAGCCCGCAGGATCGATGATGTCGCCACGAGCGTTCACCGCCTCCCGGTCCTCGCCGGCTGCGGCCTGAGTCGAGAGCAGGAGCCCGAGAACCCGCTCGCGCTCCGACCGGACCAGCGTCGCCGCCCGCTCTACGTCCACGACTCCTCCATATCTGCTCGATCGCGCGCCCGCCCGCGTCCACAGCGCGCCGCCAGCTCGTCGAACTCACGCGACGACGGCCCCACTGCAGGATTCGACCCCACCGCCGCTCGCGACGCTAGCCGGACTGCGGACTGCGGACTGGCGCTAGCCAGGGACCTTCTGCCACATCACCCGTGGCAGGTGCCGGGCGACCGCGAGGAGGAGCTTGAACACCGGGGGCACCCACACGATGTCGGCACCGCGCGCGAGGCCACGGACTATGGCGTCCGCGACGTCGTCCGCGTCAACGGCGAGAGGCGCGTCGGGTCGTCCAGCGGTCATCCGGGTCCGGACGAAGCCTGGCCGGACGATCATCACGTGCACGCCCGAGCCATCGAGCGCGTCCGCAAGGCCCTGGCCGAAGCCGTCGAGGCCGGCTTTCGCCGACCCGTACACGAAGTTCGCCCGCCGCACACGTACGCCCGCGACCGACGAGATGATCACGATCCTCCCGTGCCCCTGGTCGCGCATGACGCGTGCGAACGCGAGCGTCGCAGCGGCCGGACCGGTGAAGTTCGTCCCGATCGACTCGGCGACGCTCTCCGGAGACAGCTCGTCGAGCTCGGCCGTGCCGAGGGACCCGACGGCGACGACGAGCAGGTCGACGTCGCCGATGCTCCTCCGCACCGAGGAGGCGAGCGCGCCGTGGCTGGCGACATCGCGGGCGTCGTATCGCGCGCGCTCGACGTGCGCCACGCCGAGCGCGGTGAGCTCGTCGCCGACTGCGGCGAGAGCCGCGTCGTCGCGTCCCGCGAGCACTACTGCCCGCAGCCGGTGGCCGGACAGGCGCACGAGCAGCGCGCGCGCGATCTCCGAGCTCCCGCCGAGCACGACGACGCTCTGCGGCATTCCGGTCACGTCGTTCACCTCGGCTCCGGGCCTCCTGTGTCGGCGGCCAGCTCCCGCTCCCGCTCCCGCTCTATCGCGGGCTCGTCCCCGCGGACCGACCGCACGCGATGCGCGAGATAAGCGACGACGGCGACCGCGGCAAGTCCGGCGACGGCATAGCCACCGACGGAGAGGTCGTGTGCGACCGCCCGCCAGGCCGGGCCGACTGCGTAACCGACCGTCGAGAGCGTGGACACGTACGCCAGAGTGCCTGCGAAGCTGAGCATGAGAAACTTCAGCCGCGGCATCTCTGCTGTCCCCGCGACGACCGACACGAGCGCCCGCACGACCGGGAGGGCCCGCCCGACAGCGATCGAGATCTCGCCGCGGCCCGCGAGCCACCGCTCGGCACGATCGAGATCGGCGGCGCTCACGAGCACGTACCGGCCGAACCGTGCGACGAGAGGGCGGCCACCGAGCCGTCCGATCGTGTACGCGACGTAGGATCCGACGAGCTCGGAGATGGTGCCGAGCGCGATCACGGCGACGAGGTTCAGGCGGCCTTCACCCGCGAGCACGCCCGCGAAGCCGAGCGTCACCTCCGAGGGTATCGGCACGCACGCGGCCTGCAGCAGCGCGAGGACCGCTAGCGCGACGTAACCGTGGTGCAGGAGCAGGGTCTGCATCGCCGCCCCTCAGCCGCCCGCGGCGACGCGGCGCCACAGGTCGGAGACGAACACGTGGTCGGGATCGTGGCGCTCCCGCACAGCGTCCCACGCCGCGAGCCGCGGGTACATCACCGGGAGCAGCTCCGGCCGGAGCCGCCCGTCCTTCGCGAGGTACACGCGCCCGCCCGCGGCGGCGACCGCCGAGTCGATCTCGTCGAGGGCACCCGCGACAGCCGCGGAGCCGAGCGCGAGGTCGACCGCGAGCGTCCACCCGGGTATCGGGAAGGACATCGGCGCCGCGCTCGCGCGACCAAAGGATTTGAGCACGCACAGAGCCGGCGGCACCCCCGCGCCGTGGAGCAGCTCGATCGCGCGGCGGACGACGTCGGCGCCCGAGAACGGCACGACGAGCTGGTACTGGGTGAATCCGCAGCGGCCGTAGAGACGGCTCCAGTCCCGGAGCGCGTCGAGCGGGTGGAAGAACTGCGCGATGGTCTGGACCTCGTCGACACGACGGCGCGGCGCCCTGCGATACCACGCCTCGTTGAACGCGCGCAGCGTCGCAGGTCCGACGAGCCCGCGCGGCGGCGTGAACGGCACCACGAGCCGGGCTCTCGGCTCGTAGTCGAGCGCGCCGACGCGACGCCCGTCGGGGAGATCACCCGGCTCCGCGTGGTCTCCCGCGGTGATGACCGCTCGGCCGAGACGCCGCCCGGTGCACAGGCCGTCGACCCACGCGACGCTGTACTCGTGGTCCGCGTCGAGCTCGCTGAGGCGCGCCATGCACGACTCGAGATCGGGTACGCGCTCCGTCGTGACGACGAGGCGCGACGTCGAGATGGCGCGCATCTGCACGGTGACGTCCGCGATGACCCCGGTCAGCCCCATGCCGCCGATCGTCGCCCAGTACAGGTCGGGCTCCACGGTCGGGGCGAGCGGGCGCGGGCCACCGGCGCCCACGAGGGTGAATGCGAGGACGTGGGAGCCGAAGGAACCGTCGCGGTGGTGGTTCTTGCCGTGCACGTCGGCGGCGACCGCACCGCCGAGGGTCACGTGACGAGTCCCCGGCGTCACGGGCACGAACCAGCCGCGTGGGACGCATTGGCGCAGGAGCGAGTCGAAGGAGGCCCCCGCCTCGGCCCGGACGATACCCCGGGAGAGGTCGAGACTGAGCACGCGGTCCATCGCCGTGCAGTCGACGACGTCGCCGCCCGCGCACTGGGCAGCGTCGCCGTACGCTCGCCCGAGCCCTCGGGCGACGACGTGACGTCCGGAGCTCCGGGCGTGTGCGACGATGCGCTCGACGTCGCGCGCATCGCGAGCGTCGTGGACGGTCGCGACCGTACCAGCGGCGCGACCAAATCCTGCCAGGAGACCTCTCGCGGGAAGCGGAGGCGGCAGAACGGACCGCGTCGCGGTCGCGCTCACGCGTAGATCCCGAACGCGACGAACGCGAGACAGGCGAGCGCGAGCGCCTGGAGCGCGCGATTGTGCAGCGCGAGCTCCTCTGGCGCCCCGCCGTCTCCCGCCTCGATGGCCAATTCGACGGTGAGCACACCGAGGACGAACGGGACGATCGACAGCTGGAAGACGATCGCGTCGGCGCCGCTGCGGCCGACGTCGAGCAGGCTCGCGCGCTCGAAGGCCCACAGCGCATAGCCGACCACTGCGACCGTCGCCGCGAGCACCTGGACCGAACGAAGGAAGCTCGCGGGGTAGCGCTCGAGCACCGGCCGGTGAGCGCGGCTCGCTGGGCCGAGCGTCGCGAGCTCGGCGCTGCGCTTCCCCGCGACGACGAGCAGGGCGCCGGCAGAGGCGACGATGACGAACCAGTGCGATATCGGGATGCTCACGGCCGCGCCACCCGCGACTGCGCGCAGTACGAAGCCCGACGAGACGCATGCGAGCTCGACGACCGGCACCCGCTTCAGCCAGAGCGTGTACGCGAGGCTGACGCCGACGTAGGCGGCCGCGACCCCAAGCAGCCGGGCGCCCCCGACGAGCACGGCGGAGCCGAGCGCCGCGGCGAGAAGCGCACCGCCGGCGCCCAATGCAGCTGGCACGGTCAGTGCGCCGGACGCGACGGGTCGGTGTCGTTTCTCCGGGTGCACCCGATCGGCCGATGCGTCGAGAGCGTCGTTGACGAGGTAGGTGCCGGACGACGCAAGCACGAACATCGCCGCGGCCGCGGCGGTCCGGGCGAGGACCGCCGGGTGCCCGAGAAGGCCAGCGGCGCCCGGCGCGGCAAATACAAGGATGTTCTTCAACCACTGGCGGGGCCGCGTCGCGATGAGCAGAGCGCGTGCGGTGTGTGCGTGCACCGCGTCGAGCCGTCCGGGCTCCGGGCCGGCGGCGGACGTGCCCGCCTGCGCCGGCCCGGCGGGAGGGCCGGGCGACGCGCCGGGCCGCGAGATGACAGGGCCGGCGCGGCCCTGGTCCGGCGCGCCGCGTGCCCTCGTCGGCCGGGCACGGGCAGAGTTCACATGGCCAGTGTAGGGATGCACCCTGACGGCGGGGTGAACGGTCCGCGCCCTCGTCCAGCGCCCGAGGGCGACCGCGGGCACACGACGAGGGCGCGGGCGCGGTCGCCTTGCCGAGCTGGCACACTCGTCTCGTGCGCGTACTCGTGGCCGAGGACGACGGCGGCCTGCGCGACGTGCTCGTCCGGGGCCTTCGCGAGGCCGGGTACGTCGTCGACGCCGCGGTAGACGGGGACGACGCTCTCGCCTATCTCGCGGTCAACGAATACGGGGTCTGTGTGCTCGACTGGCGCCTCCCGGGGCCCTCTGGGGTCGACGTCGTGGCGTGGGCCCGCGCTCGCAACATCTCGACCCCGATCCTCATGCTCACGGCGAGGGACGCTCCCGGAGATCGCGTCGAGGCGCTCGACTCGGGTGCCGACGACTACCTCGTGAAGCCGTTCGACTACGGCGAGCTGCTCGCCCGGCTGCGGGCCCTGCTCCGGCGGCCGGCCGGAGACCGAAGCCCGCAGCTCGTCTGCGGCTCTCTCGTCGTCGACCCGACGACGAGAGAGGTGCGCGCCGCGGGAGTCGCCGTCGAGCTCACGGCACGCGAGTTCGCCGTCGTGGAGATCCTCGCGCGGCGAGCCCCCGCCGTCGTGCTGCGGCGGTCGATAGCGCTCAACGCGTGGCCCGAGGAGTCGGACGCGGTCGGATCGAACACGATCGACGTCCACATCGCTCGGATCCGCGGCAAGATCGCCCACTGCGACGCGCGCATCGACACCGTTCGCGGCGTCGGCTATCGCCTGGTCGGGCCGTGAGGGTGCGAGGCCGATGACGAGGACGGCGCGCAGTTCGTCGCGGCGCGAGCCCGCCGGCTCCGCCCGCACGGTCCGCCGTCATGCCCGGGACGTGGCGATCAGCGCGACACTCGTCGCGCTCGCCGTGTACCTCGCGAGTGCGGCGATCGCCGACCTCGCCGTGTTCCGGCACTTGCAGGACAGCGTCGACGAGCGGCTCGCGACGCGCCTCTCGGTCGCGGCGCGTACCGTCGGTAACGACGGAGTCCCCGCGCCCGCACCGACCACGGGAACGGCGCTCGGCGCGGCAGCCGCGTCGCGCGGTGGCGGAGGAGACCTCGACGACGCCCCGATCTTCCTCTGGTGGATCCCCGAGCGCTCGCGCACGGCGACGCTGCTCGACGGCCCAGGTCCCTCGCTCCCCGCGTCGAGCACGCGGACGGGCCGGCCGGCAAGCGCGACCATCGCGGGCCGTCACTTCACGGTCGCGGGCGTCGCGCTCGCGCGGGGCCGGCTCGTCGCAGCGACGAGCATCGAGCAGGTCCTCGACGTCCGGACCACGCTCCTCGTGATCGAGGGCTCGCTGCTCCCGGTGATGCTCCTCACGTTCTTCCTCGTCGCGACCGTGATCGGGCGCCGCGCCGCGACGCCGATCGAGCGCGCCCGCCAGCAGCAGCTCGATTTCACCGCCGATGCGTCCCACGAGCTGCGTACGCCCCTCAGCGTCATCGAGGCCGAGGTCGGCCTCGCGCTGTCCACCGAGCGCGCCGCACCCGCCTACCGCGACTCGCTCGAGCGAATCTCCGAGGAGTCGGGACGATTGCGCGGCATCGTCGACGACCTCATCTGGCTCGCGCGGCTCGACGCGATCCCGAGCGCACCACCTGATACTCGCGTCGACCTCGGCCCGCTCGTCGAGCAGTGCGCGTCCCGATTCACTCCCGTCGCCGCCCTGCGCGGGGTCGAGCTCCGCGTCTCGGTGGACCCGACTCCCGCTGTCGTCGCCGCACCCGCCGAGTGGCTCGACCGCCTCGTGTCGGTCCTCGTCGACAACGCGTGCCGCTACACGAGCGCAGGCGGGCTGGTGGAGGTCGCCGTGCTCGTCGTCGACGGCAGGCCGACTCTCACTGTCTCCGACACGGGCCCCGGCATCGCGCCCGAGGACCGCGACGAGATCTTCCAGCGGTTTCGGCGCGTGAGTACCGTGCCGGGCGGGGCGGGACTCGGGCTCGCGATCGCGGACACGATCGTGCGTGCGACCTCGGGGCGCTGGCACCTCGGCGCGGCGCGCACTGGAGGCGCCGACGTCCAGGTGTCCTGGTCCTCGGGCGGCACCTGAGCGGTCCGCTCGCGGATCTCGCTCGAGCAACGCCTCGACGGCGAAATCAGTCGAGCAACGCCTCGACGGTGAAATCAGTCGAGCAACGCCTCGACGGTGAACGCGAGGACCCGCTCCGCCGCGAGAGGGCCCCGCGAGCGAACGGTGCGCAGGAATTCCCACGCGTGCCATGACGTCGCCGCGTCGAGCGCGTCGACGAGCCGCGTGCGGTCCGGCCGCCCTGACAGCTCGCGGGCGAACGTCTGCTCGAGGTGCTTACGCCGGATCGCCGGGAGCTCTCCGAGCCGTCCCGCCGACTCGGCCGAGCCGCGCTCGTCGAGGAGTGCCGTCCTGCGGATCGGTGTGATCGCCTCGAACAGCGTCCGGAGCTGGCGCCCGAAAACCGCGACGCGCTCGTGGAGGTCAGCGCTCGCGGGGATCGGCTGGAGCAGCTCCTTATGTCGGTCGAGCTGAAGCTCGAACGCAACGCCGCGAAGCGATTCGACGTCCTCGAAATGGTGGTAGACGGTCCGGAGCGCGACCCCGGCCCGGTCGGCGACCTGGCGGGCAGTTGGGTGCGCGACTCCATCGGCAACGAGCGCGAGCAGCGCCTCGATGACCGCGAGGCGCGTCCGCTCGCCACGTGCCCGTCTCCCGTCGGCGATCACCGGCTGTCGCAGGTCTTCTTGCACCGCGTCACAGTAGCGGCTGCGAACGACGCCCTCCGGGAGCTCGCCGGCGCATGGCGCGGACCATCGCGCCGAGCGCACAGCAACATCTTCTAAAGAGATAGCTTTCCTCCGCGACACTATTCGATGCATAGTCCGGTACACTGACCGCATGACACACGTGATCTGCAAGCTCATCGGGCACCGGGAGTTCGACGACGAGGTCCTCGAGGTCCGGCCGTGGGAAGACCGGGACTTCATCGGCTTCGCGAAGGACGACTTCCGCGCGGCGGCCTGCCTGCGCTGCGGCGACGCGCTGACCGAGATCGCCGCCTGACGGCAGCACGTCGCGGCTCTTGCACGGGCGCGGGGCCTGCTCGAGCGCCGTCCCGAGAGAAGCGGTCAGCTGCGGCTTAGCGGCTTGTACTTCACGCGGTGCGGCTGGTCTGCCTCCGCGCCGAGCCGCTTGTGGCGATCGGCCTCGTAGTCCGAGAAGTTCCCCTCGAACCATCGCACCTCGGAGTCGCCCTCGAACGCGAGGATGTGGGTGGCGACGCGATCGAGGAACCACCGATCGTGGCTGACGACGACCGCGCATCCGGGGAACCCGAGCAGCGCCTCCTCGAGAGCCCGGAGCGTGTCGACGTCGAGGTCGTTGGTCGGTTCGTCGAGCAGCAGCACGTTACCGCCGCTCTTCAGCACCTTCGCGAGATGGACACGGTTGCGCTCGCCTCCGGACAGCTCCCCCACCATCTTCTGCTGGTCGCTCCCCTTGAAGCCGAAGCTCGCGACGTACGCTCGGCCGTGGACCTCGCGGCTGCCGAGCGCGATCCGGTCCGAGCCGCCCGTGATCTCGTCGTATACGCTCGCGTGCGGGCTGAGCCCGTCGCGTGACTGGTCGACGTACGCGAGGACGACGGTCGCTCCGATGGTGATAGTCCCCATGTCCGGCGCGTCGGCGCCGACGATCATCGTGAAAAGGGTCGTCTTGCCCGCGCCGTTCGGGCCGATCACGCCGACGATCCCGCCGGGCGGGAGCAAGAACGAGAGCCCGTCGACGAGCAGACGGTCGCCGAATCCCTTGACGATCCCCTCCGCGACGACGACCGTGTCCCCGAGGCGCGGCCCGGGGGGGATCGTGATCTCGAACCGCTCGGCGCGCCGCTCGGCCGCCTCTGCCTCGGCGACGAGCTCGTTGTAGGAGTTGACGCGCGCCTTTCCCTTGCTCTGACGGGCACGCGGCGACATGCGGATCCACTCGAGCTCGCGCTGGAGAGCGAGCTCGCGTGTTCTGTCGGCCTTATCCTCGGCAGCTAGGCGTGCCTGCTTCTGCTCGAGCCAGGACGAGTAGTTGCCTTGCCAGGGGATTCCCGCCCCGCGGTCGAGCTCGAGGATCCAGCCCGCGACGTTGTCGAGGAAGTAGCGGTCGTGGGTGACCGCTACGACGGTCCCTGGATACTCCTGCAGCGTGCGCTCGAGCCATGCGACAGACTCGGCATCGAGATGGTTCGTCGGCTCGTCGAGGAGGAGCAGATCGGGCGCCGAGAGCAACAGGCGGCAGAGTGCGACGCGCCGGCGCTCCCCGCCCGACAGTGTCGTCACTGTCGCATCGCCCGGAGGGAGACGGAGCGCGTCCATAGCGATCTCCAGATTCCGCTGGAGGTCCCACGCCCGCGCGGCGTCGATCCGGTCCTGGAGCTCGGACTGCTCCGCGATGAGCCTGTCGAAGTCCGCGTCGGGCTCACCCATCGCGGCGCACACCGCCTCGAATCTCTCGAGGAGCGCGACCGTTGACGCGACGCCGTCGGCGACGTTGCCCGCGACGTCCCTCGTCTCGTCGAGATGAGGCTCCTGGGCGAGGTAGCCGACCGTGAAGCCGGGCGTCATGCGCGCCTCTCCCGTGAAACCATCGTCCTCACCTGCCATGATGCGCAGCAACGATGACTTTCCCGAGCCGTTCGATCCGATGACACCGATCTTGGCTCCGGGGAAGAAGGACAGGTTGATCCCCCGAAGCACCTCCCGGTCCGGCGGATAGAAGCGCCTGAGGTCGCGCATGGTGTAGATGTACTGAGCCGTCATCGGACCAGTGTGGCGCGCTGGCACGCGCCGTGCGGCACGCCGGGACGCTGCGTCAACGCGCCGACAGCCGGGCGGTGTACATCGAGTAGCCGTCGACATGGCGCGCCACCCCCGTCGCGACCACCGTCGCGACGGCCATTGGGACGAGCAGCTCGAATCCGCTGTTCGTGAGCTCGAACACGAGCGCGATCCCGACGAGGGGCGCCTGCATGGACGCCCCGATCATCGCGGACGCGCCGATCATCGCGAACGCCCCGACCGGGGCACCCGGCCACGCGTGCAGCCACGCGAGGCCGAGGAAGGCTCCAAGGACCGCGCCGGTGCTGAGGAACGGCGTGAACAGCCCGCCGGACGCCCCGCTCCCTAGACAGAGTGCGGTGACGAATGGCTTGAGGGCGAAGAGTGCGAGGAGGAGGAGGAGGCTGCCCTGGCCGAGGAAGACCGAGTGGGCCATATCCTTCCCGTTGCCGAAGAGCTGCGGATACGCGAGCCCGATGAGGCCGAGAACGGTGAACGCGCCGAGCGGAGCAACGAGCGCCCAGCGCCCAGCGACGGCGTGGTGGGACACCCAGCCGATGAGCCGGATGTAGAGCGCGGCGAGCAGCCCGACGACTGGTCCGACGACGATCGACCACACGATCAGCGACGCGCTGGAGTGGTACGACGGGACGTTGAGGTACGTCGCGTGGGTGGGGAGGTAGAGCCACGCGGTCGCGGTCGCGATGGTGGAGCACGCGAGCGCGGCGAGCACCACCGGGAGGGCCATGCTCCCGAGCAGGACCTCCGCGGTGAACAGCGCGCCGCCGAACGGGACATTGTAGACGGCGGCGAACCCGGCGCCCCCGCCGCACGCGACGAGGAGCCGGCGCTGCGCTGGCGACAGGCGCAGGAGGCCGGCCACCATGCTCCCCGACACGCCGCCCATGAGCTTCGGCGCGGCCTCGCGGCCGATCGACGCCCCCATCCCGATGACGACCTCCGAGATCACCGAGGTTCCGATGCTGCGCCGGGGGGAGAGGTGACCGTCGCCAGTCCAGATCGCGTCGTCGATCTCGGACTCCTCGCCAGGCGTCGCGCGGCGTAACGCATACCAGGCGCCGCCACCGATCGCTCCGGCCGCGACGAGCGACACGACGCGGCGGACCCCCGACGCGTGTTCGACGGCCGACTGCAGGCTCCCCGAGTGGTAGTCGAACGCGAGGTGCTGCGCCGCGAAGAGCAGTGCCATGAGCGCGTCGCCGAAGAGACCTGCCCCGATCCCCGTGAGGATCACCGCGAGCCAGAACGCCGGCGTGAGCGCAGCATCACCGTCGCCCGTGACGTTTGGCTGCTCGGTCGCGCCGCGGCCGGATGGGACTCGCCGCCGGATCAGCGGCTGCGGCGATCGCACCCGCTCGCTCTCGACGCGGCGCGGGCGCGCGTTCATCGCGACGTCACCGTTGCGAGCCCGGAGCGCCGGACGAGGAGAGGTGGTAGCCGTCGGTCGCCGAGAAGCGCGTGACGACGTCGAAGCGGTCACCGCGGGCGAGCGTCGTCCGCCACTCGACCCGCTCGTCGCCCGCGCAGCCGACGCGCTCGATGCGGAACGCGGCGACGCCCGCGGGCACGGCGAGCAGCGCTCGCTCGACACGGTCCGGCACGACCGCGCGCAGCCGCTCGAAGCCGCCGGTCAGGCGGACCTGCGTCCGACTCGCGAGCTCGTCGTAGAAGCCCACCCGGGTGAAGTCCGCGTCGAGCAATGGCGCCGCGAGGTCCGCGGGAAACCAGACCCGGTCGAGCGCGAGCGGCTGACCGTCTGCGAGTCGGAGTCGCTCGAGGTGGAGAAGCGGCAACGCCGGGTCGCGCCGAAGTGCGCGCGCCGCCGCTTCGTCGCGACGTATGTCGAGCGCGCGCACGACGCTGCGATGCTCCATCCCCGCCGCCTCGACCGAGCTGAAGAGGCTGTATCGCGCGCCGAACTGCTGCTCGATGGACACGGCGCGACCGACACGTGAGCGCCGTCCACGGCCCGCGATCACAAGTCCGCCGGCCCGCAGCTCGCGCAGCGCCTCGCGGACCGTGTTGCGGCTCACGCCGTACTCGTCGCCGAGCTCGAGCTCTCCCGGGAACGTCCCGACGAGCTCGCCGGACTCGATCCGTCGGCGCAGATCGTCGTGGAGCTGGCTCCAGAGTGGGATCGTGCTCGACCGGTCGAGGGCGCCAGTCCCCGAGCTCATCGCGCTCACCGCAGGCGCCGCGGCGACCGCGGCGACCGCGGCCGCGCGGCACGGGCAGCGGCGATGTGAACGCGCATGCTCTGAATGTACCAACATTTCGGCATCAGCGCATCAGCGCATCAGCGAGCGCCTGCCCTGCGCCGTAGCGTGGTCGCTCGAGCAGGAGGCGCGCCGTGATGGACGTCGAGACGATCGCCACCGAGGACCTCGGGGATCGGAGCTATGTCGTCCACGACGGGAAGGTCGCAGTCGTCGTCGACCCCCAACGAGATCTCGACAGGGTCGAGGCGGTGCTCGCACGCCTCGCCGTGGAGTGCGTCGCGGTGCTCGAGACGCATCTCCACAACGACTACGTGACTGGCGGCTATGCCCTCGCCCGCGCGCACGCCGCTTCCTACCTCCTGGCCGGGGCCGACGACGTCGCGTTCGACCGTGTCGCGGTCGCCGACGGCGACGAGATCACGTTCGGAGCGCTGCGCATCACCGTCGTCGCGACCCCCGGGCACACGGTCGGCCATCTCGCGTTCGTCGTCGGCGACGGATCCGGGCCGCCTGCGGCCTTCACAGGCGGATCCCTTCTCTACGGTAGCGTCGGTCGCACCGACCTCGTCGATCGCGCACGGACGGACGAGCTGACGCACGCGCAGTATCGCTCCGTGCGACGGCTCGTCGCGCTTCTCCCCGGTGAGAGCGCGGTCTTCCCTACCCACGGCTTCGGCAGCTTCTGCAGCTCGGGAGCGACGTCAGGCGCGAGCGCGAGCACGATCGACGCGGAGCGAGCGCGCAACGACGCGCTCACGACCGGCGACGAAGACGCGTTCGTCGCGACACTCCTCGCCGGCCTCACCGCGTACCCCGCGTACTACGCACGCATGGGGCCGCTCAACCGCTTGGGCCCGAGCGCGGCCGACCTCTCCCCCGTGACGGCGGTCGACGCGACCGACCTCGGCCGGCGCATCGCCGCGGGCGAATGGGTCGTGGATCTCCGCTCACGCACTGCCTTCGCGAAGGAGCACCTCGGTGGGACCGTAGGCATCGCCGTCGACGACCAGTTCTCGGTCTACGCCGGCTGGCTCGTGCCCGAGGGGGCGCCACTCACGCTCGTGGGCGAGTCCGGCGAGGACATTCGCGCAGCTCAGCGCCAGCTCGCGCGTATCGGCATCGACCGGCCGGATGGCGCGGCCGTCGGGGCGGTTCGTGAGCTCGCGAACGGCCACGCTCTCCGCAGCTACGCGACGACGACCTTCGCGCAGGTCGCGCGCGAGATCGAACCCCTCGTGCTCGACGTCAGGCGCGAGGACGAGCGCAGGGCGAGCGCGATCGCCGGGTCGACGCACATCCCATTGCACGAGCTCGCCGGACGCATCGGAGATCTCGACGAGGAGCGCACCGTGTTCGTGCACTGCGCGATTGGGACGAGGGCGGCCATAGCCGCGAGCCTCCTCGACCGCGCGGGTCGGTCGGTGGTCCTCGTCGACGACGACTTCGCGAACGCGAGCCGCGTGCTCGCAGTCGGTCGCCCGTTGCACTGATAGGCCAGCCGGTGCACTGATGGGAGGGCACCAGCTGTCGGGACATGCTGCGCATGCACTGCCGACGCCCCGGCACCGACCGTCGTTGCTCGGCGGACACACCGACGCCAACGCGCACAGGTCGGCTCAGCCGTCAGAGCCATGGCCAGGACCGTGGCCGTGGCCGTGGCCGTTGTCCTGGCCGGGCGGGCCAGCACCCGGACCGACGGGGCCCGGTGTCGGCGCGGCTGTCCCGAGCGCGGCCGCGATCTCCCCGAGAGCGGCGCCGAGAGCCGTGATGTTGGACGGCCCTGCGATGTCCCCGTGCGCGACAGCGGCGTCGTAGGTCTGCACGAGCGTCTCGAACGCTGCGACCTCGGTCGCAGGTTGGCCGGTCGGGGAGGCGAGCACCGAGCGGAGGCCGGACGCGAGAACGCTGGCGGCGACGGGAGTCACGCCGCCGTCCGCGATCCCGGCGCGCAACGCGGAGCTGAACGCCGCGCCCGCACCGGAAAGTGCCGACGGTACGGTCGTCGTAGTCGTAGTCGTAGTCGTCGTGGATGTCGGTGCCGTCGGGGCGGACACCACGGTCGTGGCCGATCGCGCCGATCCGATCACGTGCGCTGCGGTCGTCGGGACGGACGGCCCACCCCTCCGGGGCCCGGCCGTGCCCGAGCCCGCGAGTCCCGCAGCGATGCCGGCTCCGGCTGCCGCGAGCAGCGCCACCGCACCGACCGTGACCCCGATCGCCCGGCTGCGCCGCCGGGAGGTCGGAGGCGCAGCTCCGGCACCGGCACCGGGGCTGGCGAACGGGTCCGCGGGCGCCCCGAGGGCACCCCGGGACGGTCCGAGCCGCACGGTCGGACGGTACGCGAGGTCGGATACAGGGATCGCTCCGCCGGCAGCGCCAGCGGCGATCGCTCCGCCGGCAGCGCCAGCGGCGATCGCTCCCCCTGCGACGGCATCGGCGATCGCTGCCCCGGCGACGGCATCGGCAGCCGCGGCGCCGACGGCGTGATTCGCGACGGCGGTGTCGGCGTCTCTCGTCGCGCTGCCCGAGACGGGCAGCGGTCCTGCGCGAGTCGCGAGCCACGAGCCGCCGTCGATTGCCCGCAGGAGCTGCACCGCGTCGGCCGCAGTCGGGCGATCGGCCGGCTCCCTCGCGGTCAGGGACGCGAGAAGCTGGGTCCACTGCACGCCGACCGCGAGCGGGATCGGCGGATCACGCTGGAGCCGGGCGGCGGTGATCTCCGCCGCCGTCCCGTCGAAGGCACGGTGCCCGGTGAGGCACTCGAGGAGGACGAGGCCGAGTGCGTAGACGTCCGCGGCTGCGGTGACAGCCGATCCGATGACCTGTTCGGGGGCGAGATACGCAGGCGTCCCGAGCGTGTAGCCGCTCACCGTCGGACCAGCTGCGCCCACGAGCCGCGCGACCCCGAAGTCCGCCAGCCGGGGCTGCCCATGGCGGTCGAAGAGGATGTTCGCGGGCTTGACATCTCGGTGGACGATGCCCTCACCGTGCACATAGGACAGCGCGGACGCCATCGCCTCCCCGATCCGCGACGTCTCGGACGGCGCGAGTGGTCCCGACGCGAGGACGCCCGCGAGGGTCGGGCCTTCGACGAGCTCCATGACGAGACAGGGGCGACCGTCGAGCGATCCGACGTCGAGGAGGCGAACGAGATGGGGGTGGGCAAGCAGCGCGAGCGTCCGCACCTCTCTCGCGAAACGCTCCTCGTCGGCCGGCTCTCCACCGCTCAGCACCTTCACCGCGACCGGCCGACCGAGCTTGATGTCGAGCGCTCGGTGGACGACGCCCATCCCGCCCCTACCGAGCGCGTCGCCGACGAGGTAGCGGTCGTCGATGAGCGCGGACGCCGACGTGCCGGCGGCGTCCGCGTGGACCTCGAGGCGATCGGTCGTCGCCGGGTCACCCGCCGAGCGCGACATGGCTCCAGTATCGCCGTGCCGGGCGGGGCCGACAACGTCGCCCCCCGTCCGCCCCCGGCCCGCCTGGACGGTCCGACCGGCAGGGCCGATCGCCCCTACTGTCGGACGGCTCGCCCCGCGACACTTCGGTGGTCGGGCCAGCGCACGCCGGTGGTCCGCAGGCGCCGGGCACCGAGCCCGCGCCGTCTCGGGACGGGGAGGGGCAGATGATCGACGACCTGGTGGGCGCGAGCACGTGGGAACAGGAAGTGTACGACCAGATCCGTTCGCACATCGACGCGGAAGCGGGGTTCGTCGACTCTTACGGAGCGCTCGCCGACGATGTCGAGTCCCCGGACATCAGCTACCTCGCGAAGCTCATCATGGAGGACGAGCAGAGGCACCACCGGGTCTTCGAAGAGCTCGCGAGCTCGATGCGCGCGGAGGTCGAGCTGCGATCGCCCTCGGAGGGTGTCCCCGACGTGAGCATCGTGCGGAAGAACTCCTCCGAGCTCCTCGAGCGTACCGAGAAGCTCCTCGCGCTCGAGAGGGAGGACCTCCGCAGCCTCAAGCACCTCCGCCGGTCCCTCCAGCCGGTCGAGGAGACGACGCTGTGGGTGCTGCTCGTCGAGACCATGGAGCTCGACACGCGAAAGCACATCGCCATCCTCCGGCACATCCGCAAGATCGCTCGCGGGATGACGTTCTGATCGCGAGCGGGAGACCGCCCGGGGCCGCCGGCGTGGAGCCGCCTCCGAAGACCGCAAGTAGCGGCGCTGGCGTCACGCGCCCCGGGGCCGGTCGTGTCGACGCGGTCGGCTCGTTGCCGCGCCGGACCCAGGTACTCCTCGTCGGCGACACGGCAACGGACACCTATATCACGCTCGATCCCGGTGTCGCGCACCTCATCGGCTCCGACCGCGAACGGCTTCTCGCCCTCGACTTCGGCGCGAAGGTGCCATACGAGTCGACCATCACGATCGAGGCGGGGGGCAATGCTGCGAACGCGGCGGTCGCGTGCGCCCGCCTCGGCCTCGACGTCGCGATCACGACCTACGTCGGGGCCGATCAGCTCGGGCGGGACGTCGTCGCCGCGCTACACCGGGAGCGCGTCGACACCTCGCTCGTGCGGCTCGACCGATCGTCGCCTACCAACCGCCACTTCGTTCTCCGCCTCGGTGGCGAGCGCACGATCCTCGTCCACCACGAGCCCTACTCCTATCACTGGCCGCACCTTCGCCCCACCGAGATCCCGGCGTGGATCTACCTCTCGTCGATCGGGCGAGACGCGGCGGGCTACGAGGACGAGATCGCGGACTGGCTCGAGGCCAACCCGGCCGTCGCGCTCGCCTTCCAGCCCGGCACCTACCAGATCGCACGCGGCGCGGTAGCGCTCGAGCGCCTCTACCGAAGGAGTGCGCTGCTCGTGTGCAACCGGGAGGAGGCCGCAGCGATAGGCGGCGGTGAGCCGGGTGACGACGTCGGTGACCTCCTCGACCTGCTCCACGCGCTCGGGCCCCCGAGCGTCGTCGTCACCGACGCCGCAGCGGGTGCGTACGCGTCCGACGCCGCAGGCCGCTACGAGGTCCCGATCTACCCGGACGACTCGCCGGTCGTCGACCGCACCGGAGCGGGGGACGCGTTCGCCGCGACGGTCCTCGCCGAGCTCGTACTCGGTCGCGGCCTCGCCGGGGCGCTGCTGCGCGCCCCGGTCAACGCGATGAGCGTCGTCCACGAGCTCGGTACCCAGGCGGGTCTGCTCGACGGCGCCGGCATAGAGTCGCGCCTCGAGCGGGCGCCCGCGGGCTACGGTGTCCACCCTCTAGGGGCGCAGCGCGGGCCGGGGCAGGCCTGAGATCAGATCCGCTCGGGCTCCATGACGATCGCGCCGCATGGGCATTCCGCGACGCAGATCCCGCACCCCTTGCAGTAGTCGTAGTCGAACGCGTACCGCTCACCACCACCGAGCTTTCCGACCGCGTTGTCCGGGCAGACTCCAAAACAGTTGTCGCACTCGAAGCAGTTGCCGCACGACAGGCAGCGCCTCGCCTCGAAAAGGGCGCTCTCGCGGTCGAGCCCGGCGACGACCTCCTCAAACCCGGACTGTCGGCGGACGAGCTCGAGCTCCGGCTGGACGGTGCGCGGCGCGTCCGCGTAGTACCAGGTGTTGAGCATGTCGAACGACGCGAGCTCGTGCCGCTCACGCGGAGCGGCCGACGTGCCCCGGAGCCACGCGTCGATGGAGCGCGCCGCCCTCTTGCCGTGCCCGATCGCGACCGTCGCGGTTCGCTCCGCCGGCACCATGTCCCCTCCGGCGAAGACCCCCGGGCACCCCGTCGCCATGTTCGGGCCGACTTCCAACATCCCATCGCGCGTCGAGACGCCGGGGAGCGGCTCGACCGCGGACAGGTCGGCTTCCTGTCCGAGCGCGAGCACGACGGTGTCGGCGCCGAGTGTCTCGTACTCCCCTGTCGGCTGGGGGAATCCGTGCTCGTCCAGCGTCATCTTCTCGACGACGACTTCCCCCTCGCCGATGCTCGCGATCGTCGAGAGCCACGTCACCTGGATGCCCTCGGCGAGCGCCTCCTCGACCTCGGACGCGTTCGCGGGCATCTGGTCGCGCGTGCGGCGATAGACGACTACCGCCTCGGTCGCGCCGAGGCGACGTGCCGTCCGCGCGCTGTCCATCGCGGTGTTGCCCCCGCCATAGACGATCACGCGTCGCCCGACTTGAGCGGGCTCGGCGCCGTCCGCGCTCGCGAGGAACGAAAGCGCGTCGAGGACGTGCGCGCTGTCAGCCGCCGGGATGTACGTCCGCCGAGAGCGCTGGGCGCCGAGGGCGAGGAAGACGGCGTCGAACCCGCCCTCGCGCTTCGCGGCTGCCGCGTCGTCGACCCGGTGACCCGTCGACACCTCGACTCCGAGCGCGCAAATCGCATCGATCTCCGCGGCGAGGACGTCACGGGGAAGCCGGTACTTCGGGATCCCGTAACGCATCATCCCGCCGAGCTCCGCAGCCGCCTCGTAGATCGTGACGCAGTGGCCGAGGCGCGCCAGATGGTATGCCGCTGAGAGCCCGGACGGGCCGGACCCAACGACGAGGACGCGCTGGGCCGAAGGGGAGGCGTCGATCTCGACCTGCCAGCCCTCGCGGCGGGCGAGATCCCCGAGGAAGCGTTCGACGCCGTGGATCCCGACGGCCTCGTCGAGCTGCGCTCGATTGCAGGCCGTCTCGCACGGGTGGTAGCAGATGCGTCCGCTCACGGCGGGGAGCGGGTTGTCCGCCACGAGAGCGCGCCACGCGGCCTCGTAGGCTCCCTCCTCGGCCCGATAGAGCCAGGACTGGATGTTCTCCCCCGCCGGGCACGCGTCGTTGCACGGCGGCATCCGGTCGAGATACACGGGACGTTCCACCCGCCACGACCCGGTGTGGTTGGCAAGGCTCGATCCGACGTCGAGCGTGACGGCGAACGGCTTGTCCATCAAAGCGCCTCCCGTGGGATGTCCGCCGGCGTGGCAGGAGCCGCACAGCTCTCCCGTGCGAGACCGAAGCGCGCGACGTTGCGGTCGGCGATCGCCTGGATCTCCCGCACGAGATCGGGCCGACCTGGATCGCCGAAGAGGTGGCGGTAGCGTCCCTGGAGCCGCAGGTACTCCTCGACGGGGACCTGCCGCCGGATCGGCGTGACGTCGACGACCTCGCCACGCTCGGCCTCGAAGAGCGGGAAGAGGCCGCTCTCACACGCGAGACGAGCGAGGCGGATCGTGTCCGAGGACGCGCTCGCCCATCCGAGCGGGCACGGCACGAGCACGTGGAGGTACCGGGCGCCCCGCATCGCCATCGCTCGCTCGACCTTGCGCTCGAGATCGTGGAGCTCGGCGACCGTGGCCGTCGCGACGTAGGGGATCTCGTGCGCGACGGCGATGAGCGGGAGGTTCTTGCCCTGGCCGAAGGCGTTGCCGGGCTCAGGCCCCACGGCCTCGGTCGTCGCGGTGCGAGCCGCGGCAGGGGTCGCGCCCGACCGCTGGACACCGGTGTTCATGTACGCCTCGTTGTCGTAGCAGATGAACAGCACGTCGTCGTTCCGCTCGAACATCCCCGAGAGACAGCCGAAGCCGATGTCCACCGTCCCACCGTCGCCGGCCTGCGCGACGACACGGACCTCGCTGCGCCCTTTGACCTCGAGCGCCGCGGCCATGCCCGTCGCGACGGCGGGCGCGTTGCCGAACAGGGAGTGGAGCCAGGGGATCTGCCACGACGTCTCCGGGTACGGCGTCGAGAAGACCTCGAGACAGCCCGTCGCGTTCGCGGCAACGATGCGGCCCCCGGTCGCGCGCATGGCCGCGTCGAGCGCGTAGCGGGCGCCGAGCGCCTCCCCGCACCCCTGGCACGCGCGGTGCCCGGACGTCAGCGAGTTCGACCGTCCGCTGCGCGACTGTTCGGTGCGCTGCTCCTGGTCTACGAGCCGGTTGCCCGCGGCAAAGCTGCCGACCTGGTAGAACCTCACGGGATCGTGCGCCAACGCGGGCCTCCCTGTCACGTCGATGCTGCGGGACCGGCGACGCGCCGCGACGTGCCGATGTCTCTGAGAAGGTTCTCGGCCGTGGGGCCGGATCGGCGGTGCGCGACCGTGCGCTCGAGCTCACGAGCGACGAGCTGCGTGTCGAGGTCGAGGAAGGTCAGCGCCGGGAGCGATCCGCGGGATGCCTCCTCGAGCAGGGAACGCAGCGAGCCCTCCGATATCGGTCGGCCGCCAAGTCCCGCGACCACCGCGTACACGCCGACGTCGAGGCCAGAGAGCGCAAGAGTGACGTCGCCCGCGAGGATCCCGTGGGCCCCGATCGAGAACGCCTTCTCCACGACGACCACACGCCGAGCGCCGCGGATGGCGCCGGCGACAGCCTCGGCCGGAAAGGGTCGGAAGGTCGTCACACCGACGACTCCGATCGGCACGCCCGCGTCCCACAGCGCGTCCGCCGCGTCCTTCAGCGTACCGAGCACCGATCCGAGGGCAACGACGACCGTGTCGGCTCCTTCGGTCCGGTAGGTGCTCACGAGGCCGCCGGAGCCACGACCGAAGGTCGCCGCGAACTCGGTCGCGAGCTCCGGGATGCGCGCGAGGGCCTGTAGCTGACGCGCATGCGCGAGGTAGCGCACCTCGGTGAACGCCTCGGGTCCGACCATCGCGCCGATGCTGACCGGCTCGTCCGGGTCGAGCACCTGGCGAGGCTCGAACGGGGGCAGGAACGCGTCCACGTCGGCCTGCTCCGGCAGTTCGACGCGCTCGAACGCGTGCGTGAGCACGAAGCCGTCCATGCAGACCATGACGGGCAGCGAGAGCTCCTCGGCGAGGCGGAACGCTTGGATGTGCAGGTCGACCGCGTCCTGGTTCGTCTCCGCGAACAGCTGGACCCAGCCGGCGTCACGGACCGACATCGCGTCGCTGTGGTCGTTCCAGATGTTGATCGGCGCACCGATCGCGCGGTTGGCGACGGTCATGACGATCGGCAGCCCGAGCCCCGCCGCGTTGTACACGGCCTCGGTCATGTAGAGAAGGCCCTGGCTCGCGGTCGCCGTGTAGGCCCGGGCACCCATCGCGGACGCTCCGATCGACACGGACATCGCGGCGAACTCCGACTCGACGTTGACGAACTTGCACGGGGTGAGCCTGCCGGACTTCACGAGGACGCCGATGGCCTCGATGATGTGGGTCTGGGGTGATATGGGGTACGCGCACACGACCTCGGGGCGGCAGAGCCCGACTGCCTCGGCAACGGCTCGCGAGCCCTCAATCTGTCGCAGCACGCCCGCTCCTCTCCTTTTCGACGACGCTCGCGGCCGCGCGCGCGCCCTCGGCGTTGCCTTCGGCCACCTGGCCCGCAAACCGCTCACGGATCGCGGCGACAACCGCGTCGACTCTCACCGCGCCGGTCATCGCGGCGAAGCCACCGAGGAGCACCGCGTTCGGGAGCGGCCTGCCGAGCAGGCGCAGCGCGATCTCGGTCGCGGGGACCGTAAGGACGCGATCGGCACGGAACCGCCCTGCGAGCTCCGCTATCCCGAGCTCCTCGAAAGTGTGCGAGGTGTTGACGAGAACGTAGGCGTCCGAGCCGACGCCGGAGAACAGGTCCACCTGGTGAAGCAGCGTCGCGTCCTGGACGACGAGCGCGTCGGGAGACTCCACCGGCGCACGCGTTCGGATCTCGCCGTCCGCGATGCGGCAGTAGGAGACGACCGGCGCCCCTGTCCGCTCGGAGCCGAAGCTCGGGAAGGCCTGGGCGAACCGGCCGTCGAGGAACGCGGCGACCGACAGCATCTCCGCGGCCGTCACGACGCCTTGGCCACCCCTCCCGTGGAACCGCACCTGGAACATCGGTCGCCTCTCGCTCCGCCGAAGGCGACCCCCACTACGGTCGCCGAGAGCCAAGCCTCGTCAATGGCGGCGAGGGTGCGTAGGGCCGATGGTCACATCGGCCCTCGGCGCTCGGCGCACTCACGCGCGATGTACGCGCCGCCCGGTGACCTCACGGGGAACGATACGTACCCAGTGCACCTCGTCCGGGTGCACCCACGTCGGCACGACGAGCGCACGCTCACGCTCCGACGCCTCGTCGAGGGCCCCCGTGATCTCGAACGCCGTCCCCTTTACGACGATGCTCGTCGCCGTCTGACCCTCGGGGCCGAACTCGTCGACCTCGAACGCGACGCGGTCGAGGCTCGCGTGCTCGAGCTTCGTCCCGGGACGTGTGATGAACACGATCCGATCGCCGTCGAGCGCGTAGTTCACGGGGAAGATGTCGGGCTGGCCCTCCTCCACGACGGCGAGGCGGCCGAAACGGTGATAGCCGAGGACCGCCATGCACTCGTCGCGCGACAACTCCTCGACGTACGTCTCTGCGTCAGACATGCGACCTCCTCGTCAACGGGCCCGGCATGACCGAGCGGAAACCGAGCTCCGACCCACATCGAGCCACACCGTCGGCCGCCGGGGCAAGGTCGCTGCTGGCGACGCGCGTGGAGCCGCCGCGTCCCGGTGCCGGGCGCCCGGCGCCGCTCGTGGATCGAGTCCCCTCGCAGCGCACCCCGGCGCGCTCACGCCTCGACGACGAGCCGGTCGTCAACAGTCACGATCCCCGGGCACGATGCCGCGGCGCGGCGGGCGACGCGCGCCTCGTCCGCCGATCGCACCTGGCCACTTAGCACGGCCGCGGAGCCTTCGAGGCTTACGCGCACCCGCCGGGCGCCGAGTGCCGCGAGGCGGGCCAACGCACTCGCGATCGCCTTCTCGACATGCGCGACGTCCGCCGGAGTCGCGGTCGTGATGAGGTTCGTCACGCTTCTCACCCCTATGAGACGCTCGACGAGCCGGACGGCCTCGTCGCCGACGAACTCGTGCGGGACCGACCCGGCGAGCGTCACGTCCCCGCCGGACACCGTCGCCTCGATGCTGTCCTGCGGCAGCGTCGAGGTCCAGCTGAGCAGGTGGGCGATCGTCTGTGCGAGGTCACTGTCGTCACGCGCGTGGTCGTCGGCGAGACGGACCTCGAGCTCGTCCGCGACGGCGAGCACGCCGACGACGCGGTGGGTCGCCTCGACGGCGCGCGTCCTTTGGAACAGAGAGGGAACGTGGCCGAACAGCGTCACGGCCCCGTCGTTCACGACGACGGCGACGTGATCAGCGTCGATCTCGGGCTCCCATTCCAGCTCCTCTTCGACGTCCGCGAGGAGCTCGACGTTGGTTTTCACGTGCGCCTCTTTCTCCCGACCCGTCAAGGGAGCGTCCGGCCGCCGCACCGCCGGCACGGGTACCCCGACGCCGCCCGGGGCGCCGAGGGATGGCCCGCTCACGACCGACCGAGCTCTCGCTCGACCTCGAGCACCTGGCGAGTAGTCGCGACGACGGTGTCGGGATCGAGGCTCATCGAGTCGATACCGAGCTCGACGAGGTAGCGCGCCATCTCCGGGTAGTCAGACGGGGCCTGGCCGCACAGCCCGGAGTGGATGCCGTTCCGGCGGCATCCCTCGACGGCGAGGCGGATCAGCGTCTTCACTCCCTCGTCACGCTCGTCGTAGTCGAAAGCGACGATCTCGCTGTCGCGATCGACCCCGAGCGTGAGCTGGGTGAGGTCGTTCGAGCCGATCGACATGCCGTCGAAGCGCCGGGCGAAGTCGTCGATGAGCAGGACGTTGTTTGGTATCTCGCACATCGCGTAGATCTCGAGCCCATGCTCGCCGCGGCGGAGTCCGAGCTCCGCCATGCGGTCGAGCACCCGGTCGGCCTCAGCGAGGCGTCGCACGAATGGGAGCATGAGGACGACGTTCTCGAGACCCATCTCCTCGCGCACGCGAAGCATCGCCCGGCATTCGAGTGCGAAGCCCTCCTCGTACGCCGGATGCGCGTAGCGGGCCGCACCTCGGAACCCGATCATTGGGTTCGCCTCGTGCGGCTCGAAGTCCACGCCGCCGAGAAGGCTCGCGTACTCGTTCGACTTGAAGTCGGACATCCGCACGACGACCGGCTTCGGCCAGAACGCCGCCGCGACAGTCCCGATCCCCTCCGAGAGCCGCTCGACGAAGTACTGCTCGCCGCTCGCGTAACCCCGCGTCACGCGCGCGATCTCATCGCGCACCGTCGCGTCGGTCACGCGCTCGGGGTGGACGAGCGCGAGCGGGTGAACGCGGATCGACTCGCTGACGATGAACTCCATCCGAGCGAGACCGACGCCGTCGTTCGGCAGGAAGGACGTCTTGAACGCGAGCCCCGGGTTCCCGAGGTTCACCATGATCTTCGTCCTCGGGCGCGAGATGTCGCCTATCTCCGTACGGTCGACGTGGAAGCCGATCTCGCCGCCGTAGACGCGCCCGGTCTCCCCCTCGCCGCAGGATACCGTGAGGACAGCGCCGTTGGCGATCGCCGTCGTCGCGTTGCCCACCCCGACCACGGCGGGGATGCCGAGCTCGCGGGCGACGATCGCCGCGTGACACGTGCGCCCGCCGCGATTCGTGACGATCGCCGCCGCGACCTTCATCACCGGCTCCCAGTCCGGTGTCGTCGTGTCGGCGATGAGCACCTCGCCCGTTCGGAACTCCGAGAGGTGCGAGACGTTCTCGACGACGCGAGCGGTGCCCGACGCGATCTTCTCCCCGACAGCGCGTCCAGTGGCGACGACCGGACCGGACCCTTCCAGCACGTAGCTCTCGATGACCGTCGCTCGGCGCTGGGAGGCGACGGTCTCCGGCCTCGCCTGGACGATGTAGAGGAGGCCGTCGATCCCGTCCTTCGCCCACTCCATGTCCATCGGTCGGCCGTAGTGGCGCTCGATCGCGCATGCGTAGTCCGCGAGCTGGAGCACGTCCTCGTCGGTGATGCAAAAGCGCTCCCGGTCGGACCTCGGCGTCGGGACGTTGCGCGTCGTACGCCTCGTCTCCCCCTCGACGAAGACCATCTTCACGGACTTGTCGCCGAGTACCCGTCGAAGGACCGCTCGGTGCCCGGCGGCGAGAGACGGCTTGTGCACGTAGAACTCGTCCGGGTCCACCGCACCTTGCACGACGTTCTCGCCGAGGCCGTAGTCGGCCGAGACGAGCACGACGTCCCGAAAGCCCGACTCGGTGTCGAGCGAGAACATGACACCCGAGGATGCGAGGTCCGAGCGGACCATCTTCATCACGCCGATCGACAGAGCGACCTTCATGTGGTCGAACCCCTGGTCGACGCGGTAGTGGATGGCGCGGTCGGTGAAGAGGCTCGCATAGCAACGGCGGCACGCGTCGAGCAGGCTCTCGTCCCCCTTCACGTTTAGGTAGGTGTCCTGCTGGCCCGCGAAGCTCGCCGTCGGCAGGTCCTCGGCGGTCGCGGAGCTGCGGACCGCGAGACTGACGTCCTCGCCGTACTGGGCTTGAAGCGCGCGGTACCCGGCGATGATCTCGGACGCGAAGTCCGCCGGAAGGCCCGCTCCGTAGACGATCTCCCGAGCGCGCTTGGCTCCACGGGCGAGCGAGGAGACATCCGTCGGATCGATTCCGTCGAGCGCCGCGTGCAGGCCGTCCCACGCACCGGCCGCATCGAGCATGTGCCGGTACGCGTCCGCCGTCGTGGCGAACCCGTTCGGCACACGCACGCCCTCCCCTGCAAGTGTTCGGTACATCTCTCCGAGCGATGCATTCTTGCCGCCGACCGTCGGCACGTCTTCGATCCCGAACTCGTCGAAGCTGAGCACGCATGTGAGTTCGCTCATGTCTCCTCCTGCACTTTCTCGAGTAGCTCCGCCGCGCGGAGACGGTCCCAGGTGTCGACGAGCGCTGGATCCACGCTGCGCTCGAGCAGGTCAGCACCTCCATCCGGCCCTGCGACGCGTGCTCCGGCGAGGTGGGCCGGCCGAAGCGGGGTCGCGGTCGTGACGACGTCGGCGGCAGGGCGCGCCAAGCCGTCGCCCGGATCACGTGTCTCGTCGAGGAGCGCGACGCACGACTGCACCGCGTCGGCCGCGCCGATGTCGAGCACTTTCGCCAGCTCCGTCGCACAACCGCCGCTCGCCATAGCGCCGATCTTCACCGGACTCCTCGACGCGCGACAGGGCCGAAGGTCCGATATCTCGCGCGTCGGCGGCACTCGAGGCCCGCACCGCACCACTGATCGAAGGAGCGCGACGCCGACCCCCGTCGGGCGTCGACGACGTGCCGACGGGCCTTTGGCCTCTACTCCAAAGTCACCACTGCCGCGACACTGCAGCGGTGAGCACGGATCGACGGGCGTCTGAGCACGAGGACAGCGAGCCCGGCGACGCGGGAGGTGACATGACGAGCGACGCTGTGCCGGCGCCGGGCGCGGCCGACCCCGATCGGTACCCGTCGTCCTGGGTCTTCGACGGGCTTCTCATCGACGGCGGCGCCATCCGCGTCCGCCCGCTCAGGGGCGGCGACGCGGCCGCTCTCACCGAGTTCCACGCGGGCCTGTCCGGGCAGACGGTCTACTACCGCTACTTCGGGAGCCACCCCGAGCTCTCCGGGAGCGAGGCCGCACGGCTCGTGGAGGTCGACTACGGGGATCGCATGGCGTTCGGCGCGTTCGCCGCCGGAGCCCTCGTCGGAGTCGGCCGCTACGACCGGGAGGCCACGGGCACTGCGGAGATCGCGTTCGTCGTCGCGGACGCCTACCAGCGTCGGGGCGTGGGGACGTTGCTCCTCGAAGCACTCGTCGCGTACGGTGCCCAGCAGGGAATCGCGACGTTCACCGCCGAGGTGCTCCCGGACAACCCCGCTATGCTCCGCGTCTTCCTCGAGAGTGGCCTCGCGGTGACGACGGCCGGCGGCGGCGGCGGCACGATCGCCGTCACGCTCTCGCTCGCGGCGACCCCCGCGTACCTCGACCGCCGGGACGAGCGCGAGCGGGCGTCCGAGGCGGCGAGCATGGCGCACGTCCTCCGGCCCTCGTCGGTAGCCGTCGTCGGCGCGGGGAGGTCGCCCGGCAGTGTCGGCCACTCGATCGTTCGCGGACTGCTCGCGGGTGACTTCGCGGGAACTGTGTTTCCCGTGAACCCGCACGCTCGCTCGGTCTGCGGGGTCCTCGCCTACGCGTCGCTGCCGGCGATTCCCGAGCCTGTCGAGCTCGCGGTCGTCGCGGTCCCCGCGCGCGATGTCGTCGCCGTCACCCGGGACGCCGCGGGCGCGGGTGTCCGTGCGCTCGTCATCGTGAGCGCGGGCTTCGGCGAGCTCGGCGAGGAAGGCCGGGAAGTCCAGGCGGAAATCCTTGCGATCGCGCGAGAGCACGGGATCCGCGTCGTCGGGCCAAACTGCCTCGGCGTGCTCAATACGGCTCCCGACGTCCGGTGCGACGCGACGTTCTCGCCCGGGACCGCTGCGCCCGGATCGATCGCGATTGCCTCGCAGTCCGGCGCCGTAGGTATCGTCCTTCTCGACGAAGCACGCCGCGCGGGGCTCGGCATCTCGAGCTTCGTGTCCGTCGGCAACAAGATCGACGTGAGCGGCAACGACCTCCTGTGCTACTGGGAGCGCGACGATGCGACGAGCGTCGTCGCGATGTACCTCGAGTCCTTCGGCAACCCGAGAAAGTTCGCGCGAATCGCGAGGCGTGTGTCGCGAACGAAGCCGATCGTCGTCCTGGCCGGCGGACGGAGCCCCGCCGGCGCGCGCGGTGCCAGGTCCCACACCGCCGCCGCCGCGACACCCGAGGTCGCCGTCGGCGCGCTGCTGTCCGCCTCCGGCGTGATAGCGGTCCACCGGCTCGAGGAGCTCCTCGACGTCGTCGGCGTCCTCGCGACGAGCCCACTCCCGCGCGGCTCGCGGGTCGCGCTCGTCGGGAACTCGGGCGGCCCTCTCATCCTCGCGGCCGACGCGTGCGCTGCCGAGGGACTAGACGTGCCCGAGCTCCCGCGGGACGTGCAGACGGCGATCGCGCCGCTCGTCCCGGCTGCGAGCGCCGTCGGCAACCCCGTCGACATCACCGCGGACGGGACCGCCGAGACCCTCGAGCGCGTACTCGACGCGCTGCTCGCGCTCGCGGGGATCGATGTCGTGATCGTGGTCGTCACCGCGCTGAACGCGCTCACCGCTCCCGATGCGCGCCGCGTGCTCGAGCGTGTCGCGGCGCGCGCGGACAAGCCCGTCGTCGCGTGCGTGCTCGGAGCCGACAGTGCTCCTTCGAGCGTCGGAGCCGGCCCGGTCGGTCTCGCGCTCCTGTCCTCGCCGGAGCGAGCGGCCGGGGCGGTCGCGAAGATCGTCGCGTACTCGGCGTGGAGGGCATCGCCCGAGATCGCTCCCGTCGCGCTCGACGGCGTCGACGTCGCGGGCGCGCGCGGCCTGCTCGCGCGGCTGTTCGTTGCGAACCCGGGCGGAGGCTGGCTCGACGCCGGTGCGGCCGCGTCCCTCCTCGACTGCTACGGCGTTCCCGCCGTGCACTTCGCGACGGCCGCTTCGCTCGCCGACGCGGTGGCCGAGGCGGAACGGATCGGGTACCCAGTGGCGCTGAAGGCGGGGTCGGGCGCCCTCGTCCACAAGAGTGACGCCGGAGGAGTTGCTCTTGGCCTGCAATCCGAGACAGAGCTTCGCGCCGCGTTCGACGCAATGCGCGAGCGCCTGGGCGACGCAATGCTGCCCGCCATCGTCGAGTCGATGGCGGGTGCGGGCGTCGAGACGATCGTGGGGATGACGAGCGAACCGAACTTCGGTCCCCTGCTGATGTTCGGCATGGGCGGTGTCGCGACCGACCTCCTCCAGGACCGCGTGTTCGCGGTGCCCCCGCTGTCGGCGGGCGAGTCATCCCGGATGATCTCGTCCATCCGCACCGCTCCCCTGCTCTGCGGTTACCGGGGCTCGCCACCGGTCGACGTCGACGCGCTCGCCGATGTCGTAGAGCGCGTCGCCCGGCTCGCGTCGGATCTGCCCGAGGTCGCCGAGCTCGACCTCAACCCCGTCGTCGCACGCCCCTCGGGCGCGGTCGCAATCGACTGGAAGGTCAGGATCGCCCCTGTCCCTCGAGGGCCGGACGCGTTGATGCGCGCACTCAAGAGCTGACACCGCTGGCACGGCGCGTGTCTCCCGAGCTCGGCCGGGCCGGCGAGATGGTGTCGCGCGAGGAGGGCACCATGGACGTGACTACCGCGCATGACGAGCAAGGCGCCCCCGGCCGGCGACCGGTCGTTCGCGTGTTCCTCCTCGACGACCACGAGGTCGTCCGCCTCGGCCTGAGGGAGCTCATCGGCGCGGAGGAAGACCTCGCTGTCGTGGGTGAGGCGTCGTGCGTCGCGGATGCACGAGCTCGGCTCGCGTCCTGCCGCCCGGACGTCGCGGTGCTCGACGTACGCCTGTCCGACGGCGACGGCATCGACGTCTGTCGGGAGATCCGGACGACGATGCCCGAGGTCGCGTGCCTCGTGCTCACATCCTTCTCCGACGATGACGCCCTCGTCGCGGCTGTGCTCGCCGGAGCCTCGGGTTACCTGCTGAGGCAGGTGCGCGGGACCGAGCTCGTCAGCGCGATCCGGCGGGCGTCCCGCGGGGAGTCCCTGCTCGATCCCGACCTCGTCGCTCGCGCCCACGAGCACGTCGGCGAGGACCGCGATTACGAGCGACTCGACCGGCTCTCCCGTCAAGAGCGCCGGATCCTCGCCCTCCTCGCTCGCGGCATGACCAATCGCGAGATCTCCGTGGAGCTCGTTCTCGCGGAGAAGACCGTGAAGAACTACGTCTCGAGCGTCCTCGACAAGCTCGGGATGAGCCGGCGAACGGAGGCGGCGGTGTTCGCGGTCCGGGCCGAGCAGCACGACCAACGACCGTCGGTCGGGGGCACCTGAGCCCGCTGGCGCGCTCACTTCCCGCCCCGGCGCGCGCCCCGGGGACGCCGGCGCGGGCCGCTCCACCCCACTACCAGACGTGCACCTCGAACGCGCTCCCTGCCTCTTCGAGCTGGTCGGCAAGATCACGCTCGCGCAACAGCCCCGCCTGGGAGCCGAGCTCGTGGGAGACGCTCATGAAGCTCACCACTGCCTCCCGCATCGCGGCGGACAGGCTCTCGCCCCGGATCACGCCCGCGCACACGGTTGCGGCGAACGCGTCCTGCGCGCCGGTGCGGTCGAGGGGCGAGCTCGCGTCCGGGAAGGGAGGCACTCTGAGTCGAGAGCGCCCGTCCGCCGCGACGGCGCCGCCCTTCTCGTCGACGACGACGGCAGCGGCCGGCCCGAGCGCTAGCAGGCTCGAGAGCAGCTCCGCGGGCTCAGTCGCGGTCGCACCTCCGATCGCGACCGCGTCGACCGTGCTGCACAGAAGTAGCGCGGTGCGGTCGTATAGGCGAGCGAGGCGAACCGCGCCCTGCTCGATCTGGAAGGTACCCGGCTGGAACGCGAGGCGGACGGCCGGGTTCTCGTCGAGCCAGTCGGCGATCTGGTCCTGGTATTCGAGGGCACCACGCCCGAGAGACGTGAGGTAGACCCACGCGGGCACTTCGCTCGGGCGCAGGTGGGGCCAATGATAATCGAACGCCTCCCGCCTCACGAAGATCGTGCGCTCCGCCCGGTAGGAGAGGACGAAGTCGCGGTTGGTGTGCGCGGGGTCATCGAGATGGACGAGACGTGTGTCGACGCCTTCCGCGTGGAGCGCACCGAGGAGCGCGAAGCCGACGTCGTCGTGCGCGAGGAATGCCGCGAGGGAGACGCGCAGACCGAGGCGCGCCATTGCCACCGCGGCGTTCGCTGCGCTCCCGCCAGCCGCGACGACCGGTCCTCTCTCGAATGGCACCTTCGCGCCGAGCGGGACCTGGAGCCACCGGCCGCGGTCGTCGACGCGGATCTCCGCCGCTCCCTCGGCGAGGCGGATGAACACGTCGGATGCGACATCACCTACGCTCACGACGTCGAACTGCTGTGCGGCCGTCGCATATCCCATGTCCAACCTCCCCGTCGGCGTGCGCGTCCTCGAGCGGCCGGACACCTCGGTCGCGCCCGAGAGCGTGTCGCGCCGTTCCGTCGGACCAAGTGAACGTGACGCCGGTCGAAAGTCCCAGAGGCGTTGGACCTCTTCGTGTCCGCTGCGCGGGCCACGTCGAGCGGTGCGGCACGGCCACGTCGGGCGGTGCGGCGAGCGGCGGGCGTTCGGGACCTTCGGCCCTCGTGCGCGTGGCACCGCGTCCGCCACGATGGCCGCACGTGCGTGCGACCTCGACAGGAGGCGACGATGTGGCACCGCAGGCAACGAGACCTGAACGCTCCCGCAAGCGATGTCGTCGAGGAGGCGACTCGTCTGCTCACGGGCCGCGCCCGAGAGACGATCCCCCCAGCGCACGGCGCGCCCGCGTGGGTCGCCGTCAACCTCCTCGCACACGGGACCGAGAGCCAGCTCCGCGGCGCGGCCGCGCCGCGCGACCACATGACGGCCGCGGGCTGGACCGCCGCGCTCGCGTACCTGTCGAGCGCTCTGCTCGCGTTCGCTGCGACCGAAGGCGATCTCACCTCGGTCCAGCGAGAGGTGCTTGTCCCGCTCGAGCTCGCCCTGCTCGCTGGGACCGCGACCGCACCGTCGACGCTCGGTCAGCTCGCCGCGCTCGTCATGGACGCGCTGGACACACACCGCGTGCGCCGTGACCCCTGAGCGTGGCGACGCACCGTCGTCGATGCGTGCGTGGGTGGTCACGACCCCGGGTCCGATCGACTCCGGACCTCTCTGCCTCGTCGAACGGGACGTCCCCGCGCCGGCACGCGGCGAGGTGCGGCTGAAGGTCGAGGTGTGCGGCGTCTGCCGGACCGATCTCCACCTGTGTGAGGGGGACCTCCCGGTCCACCGGCCGGGCACGATCCCCGGCCACGAGGTCGTCGGTCGCGTGGAGCGGCTAGGCCCAGGGTGCAGGAGATTTCACATCGGTGACCGCGTCGGAGCCGCGTGGCTTGCCGCGTCGTGCGGGCACTGTCGCTTCTGTGGGAGCGGCCGCGAGAACCTCTGCGTCGCGCCCCGCTTCACCGGATGGGACGTCGACGGCGGATTTGCGGAGTACATCGTCGCGGACGAGGAGTTCATCTACGCGATCCCCGACGACTTCGACGACGAGCACGCAGCTCCCCTCCTATGCGCCGGGATAATCGGCTACCGGGCCCTCCGGCGCGCAGAGCTCCCTTCAGGCGGCCGTCTCGGCCTTTACGGTTTCGGTGGGTCCGCGCACCTCACGGCACAGATCGCTCTCGCCGAAGGGGCAACCGTGCACGTGCTCACCCGGTCAGAGGTGGACAAGTCGCTTGCACGGGCCCTCGGCGCCGCGTCGGTCGGTGGTGCGGGCGACCGGCCACCCGAGCCACTCGACGCAGCCGTGCTGTTCGCGCCCGTCGGGACGCTCGTGCCGATCGCCCTCGCGGCGCTCGAGCGTGGAGGCACGCTTGCGATCGCGGGAATCCACCTCACGGACATCCCGAGCCTCCGCTACGAGGAGCACCTATTCCAGGAGCGGACCCTGCGCAGCGTCACCGCGAACACCCGCCGGGACGGCGTGGAGTACCTCGGCGCGGCAGCTCGTATCGGCGTGCGCCCCACGACGACCGTGTACGCGTTCGAGGATGCGGACCGGGCGCTGTCGGACCTCGCTCACGACCGGTTCAGCGGCGCCGCCGTCATCCGGGTCTCCCGCTGACCGCCGCAGCTCGCGGCTCTGACACCACCTCCTTGTCTCCTCCAGGGCCGTTCGACCCTTGCGAAGTGCGTCCTGGAGCACGAGGCTACCGGTGCGGGATGTCGCCGCGGGTGGCATGTGCGGCCCGGCGTCGCCCCGTGGGAGGCGTGCGGCGATGCGTTCACTCGAGATCCCCCGGCACGAGGCCCTCTTCGCCGGCGAGGTGTCACGACGGCACCGGCTGCCCACCGTGCTGGCCGGCGCTCGGCTCGCGCTGGCCGTCACGGCGCTCTGCGGCGCGGTCGTGCTCTCGTCGGCAACCGCTGGCGCGGCGTCGACGACCTACGCCACAAGCGCGGCAGTAGCGCGCGCACGGATCACTACGAGCTGGAAGGCGTTCTTCGCGGGCTCGACGTCGGCGGCGCGCAAGATCGCGCTGCTGCAGGACGGCAGTCGTTTCGCCGCGGACATACGGGGTCAGGCGAGCTCGGCCCTGGCACGCAGCGTCGCGGCGAAGGTGTCGAGGGTCACGCTCACGTCGTCGTCGTCAGCGAGCGTCCGCTACTCGCTGACCCTCGGCGGGCAGCCTGCGCTCACGAACCAGACAGGGCGGGCAGTGCTGGAGCACGGTAAGTGGAAGGTCGGTGACTCGAGCTTCTGTGCACTCCTCGCTCTGGAGCAGGTGAAAGCCGCCGCGTGCCCGAAGTCCTAGGCAGACCGGGAACGACCGCCACGCCGGTGCGGCGCCCGTGAGCCCGGGGAGGCAGCGGCCGTGACGGGCGGTCGCCACCTCCCCCAGCGCTTCGCGCTCGCGGTGCTGTGCGCGGTCCTGTTTCTCACCTTCCTCGACACGACGATCGTCAGCGTCGCGCTCGCGGACATCCAGCAGCGACTCCACGCGGGCGTCACGCAGCTGCAGTGGATAGTCAACGGGTACGCGCTCACCTTCGCGAGCCTCATGCTCGTCGCGGGGTCGCTCGCGGATCGCTTCGGCCGGCGCCGAGTCATGCTCGCCGGGCTCGCCGTGTTCGCGGCGGGCTCTCTCCTCGGCGCGCTCGCGACCGACCCGCCGATGCTCATCGCCGCGCGAGCCGTCATGGGCGCCGGCGCCGCGGCGTCCGAGCCAGGAACGCTCTCGATCATCCGCCACCTCTACCCCGGACGCTCCGAAAGAGCTCGCGCGCTCGGCGCCTGGACTGCAGTCTCGGGTCTCGCGCTCGCGCTCGGCCCGGTGCTCGGCGGCACGCTCGTCGGAATCGGCACCTGGCGGTCGATCTTCTGGTTCAACGTCGGCGCGGCAGTGCTAATCGGTGGCGCCGCGACACGCCTGCCCGAGAGCGCGGACCCCGGCGCCGCGCGACTCGACGCGCCCGGGTTCGTCACCGGCGCGCTGGGCCTTGCCGCCCTCACATTCGCGGTGATACTCGGCGAGACCGAAGGCTACCGCTCGACGATCCCCGTCGCCCTCTTCGCGACGGGGATCGTCGCGCTCGTCGGCTTCGTCCGCGTAGAGCGCGCGAGCCCGGCGCCCATGCTCGACCTCTCGTACTTCCGGTCTCCGGCGTTCAGCGGGGCGATCTTCGTGGGCTTCGTCGCGTTCTTCGGCATCTTCTCGATCTTCTTCTTCAGCGCGCTATACCTCGAGGCCGTCGTCGGTTACTCCCCCTATCGGATCGCGCTCGAGTTCGTGCCGATGACCGCGGCGATGATCGTCGCCGCGGGGGCCGCGGGACGGCGCGTCGCGCTCATCGGTCCGCGCCTGCCGATGGCGGAGGGCTGCGTACTCGCCGCCGCGGGCATCATGCTCTCCGACGCGTTGCTCGGCGCGCGGCCGCCGTCGCTGTGGCTGATGGGCACTCTCGCGCTCGCGGGGTTCGGCTTCGGGACGACCGTCGTTCCGGTCACGACCGTCGCGATGGGCGTCGTCCCGGCGCGCCGCTCGGGGATGGCGGCATCGGCGACCAACACGAGCCGGGAGCTCGGCTCGGTGTTCGGTGTCGCGGTGCTCGGCGCGCTCGTGAACGCGCACCTCACAGCGGACCTGACGAGACGGCTGCACGCGCTCCGGATCCCGGCGAACTTCGTCTCGATCGTCGTGCGGGCGGTCGAGACCGGGACGGTACCGAGCGGCGTCGCCGGGGGTGGCTCGATCGAGGACCGGGTGATCGAAGCCGCCTACGGCGCGTTCCGTGCCGGCCTCGAGGTGGCTCTCCTCACGGCCGGCATCGCCATCCTCGTCGCCGGCGGCGTTGCCGCGGCGACGCTCAGCCCGCTGAGGACGACCGAGGGCGGCCCTCGCGACGGCGCCGGCGACGGTGGGGACGGCGCTCGGCACTGAGGCGCGGCGCGCGACTCCACCGATGCGGGCGATCGGCGGTCGTAAGACAGGCGCGGGTTGGAGGGTTCGACGAGAGCACGGAGGTCGGTGCACCATGGAGCAGCCGAGGGTCTGGACGATCGAGATTGCGTTCAGCGAGGACGGGGAGCGCACGCGCGCGGACGCGTGGCTACGCTCCGGGAGCCGACGACTGTCAGGGTGGGGGCGGTCGCGCCGGAACCCCGTCGACCCGGACGTCCCCGCGGTCGGCGAGGAGCTCGCCGCATCGCGGGCGCTCTCGGACCTTGCACACCAGCTCGTCAACGAGGCCCTCGACTCGATCGAGCTGTTCGAGCCCGGCCCGGCAGAGCACGCGGACGGCGAGCAGTGATGCGGGTCCGCCGGTCCGCGCGACGTCCCACGACCCGGCGGCAGGGGCTCCGTCGAGCACCGGGTCGCCCGGGCGCGTGACGCGTTCGGGCGCTCAGGTGCGGGTGACCGGGACGCTCCTCACCGTAGCCGCGACCTCGTCGGAGAGCGGCACGCGCACCTCGAGGATCCCGTCGGCGTAGCTCGCCACGACGCCGGACTGCGACGCGCCCTTCGGGAGCTGGAGGTCCCTGTGGAACGAGCCGTACCGGTGCTCGGTCCTGATGTACTCCCGGCCCTCGGTCCGCTCCTCCTCCCGACGCTCTCCGCTCAGGTGCAGCACGTCGCCCTCGACGGAGACCTCGACGTCTTTATCCGGGTCGACTCCCGGGAACTCGACACGCACGACGAGCTCGCCGTTCTCCGTGTACTCCTCGACGCGTACCGTGTCGAGTCCGCGCTCCGGCCAGAGAAGGACCGAGCGCCGGAGTACCTCGGGCCAGTCATCGAAGAACCTGTCGAGGACGTCGAAGCGACGCGTCGCTACTGCCTTTGTCGGACCATCATGCTTTGCCAGTGCCATAGCCACCGCCTTCCCTCGATGACGAGCATGCGCCTCGCGGACCCTGCGCGACAGGGGCGAAGGGCCGCTCCGGCGAGCTCGTCGGTCGCCCCCGGCGCGCGCGGCCCGGGAGCACGGCGAGCACGACGAGCGCTCCGGCCCCCGCGGCCGCGGCCCCCACGGTGGAGGCGAGATCGAGCCCGCTCACGAAAGCACTCCGCGCGACCTTCGCGAGCGCTGCCCCGAGCGTGCCGCCGACTTCGTGCGAGACGGCGATCGCCCCGCCGAGTGAGCCGAGCACGAGGTGGTGTACGGACGCCGGCACCGCCTGGCTCGCGAGCACCGTGGTGAGGCGGCCTTGGTACCGCGTGTCGAGGAGGCTTCCGAGAACCGCGACCCCGAGCGCGCCGCCGATCTGCAGTGCCGTCGAGTTCGTCGCCGACCCCACCCCGGCCTGCTCGAGCGGGAGCGAGCCCATGACGGACTCCGTGGACGGGGCGAACGCGAGACCAGTGCCGACACCAAGCAGCATGAACGCGGGGAGCGCGTCGAGGTAGCTTCCAGCGAGGCTCGTCGAGGAGAGCATGGCCATCCCGACGGCAATGACCGACATGCCAGCGAACACGACGATCTTCGTTCCGAGAGCGCGCACGAGGGCGCTCGAGGTCGGAGCCACGACGAGTATGACGAGCGCCATCGGCCCGACGCGCAGTCCGGTCTGGAACGCGCTGTAGCCGAGCGAGAACTGAAGGTACTGCGTGAGCACGAAGAGCGAGCCCACGAGGGTGAAGATCACGAGCGACATCGACCCGATCGCGGCAGAGAACCGGCGGCCCGCGAAGAAGGAGAGCTGCAGCATCGGGTGTGCGCACCGATGCTCCCAGAGGACGAATCCTGCCAGCACCGCCATCCCGCACCCGATCGCTCCGAGCACGAGCGGCGAGGTCCATGAACGCTCCGGCGCCTCGATGATCCCCCAGAGCAGGAGGCCGAGTCCTGCGACTGACGACAGCGCGCCGAACGGGTCCGGCCGAGGTGCGGCGGGGTTGCGCGAGTTCGGGACGAGCACGGTCGACGCGACGAGGCCGGCGAGCGCGATCGGGACGTTGATGAGGAAGACCGAGCCCCACCAGAAGTGGTCGAGGAGCCAACCGCCTACGATCGGCCCGACCGCGATGCCGAGGCCCGTCGTCCCCGACCAGACGCCGATCGCCCGGGCACGCCTCTCCCCGTCGGTGAACACGTTCGTGAGGATCGAGAGCGTGGAGGGCATGATCCCGGCAGCCCCGATGCCCATGAACGCGCGAGCCGCGATCAAAGTGCCCGGACCCGATGCGAACGCGCATGCGCTCGAACCGGTCGCGAACACCACGAGGCCAGCCTGGAAGACCCACTTGCGGCCGAGCCTGTCGCCGAGGCTGCCGACGACGAGCAAGAGCCCGGCGAAGACGATCGCGTAGGCGTCGACGATCCACTGGAGCTCGGTGTCAGTCGCACGCAGGTCTCGCACCAGCGTCGGGAGCGCGACGTTGAGGACCGTGTTGTCGAGGCTCACGACGAGCAGGCTCACGCACAGCACAGCGAGTGCCGCCCATTCGCGGCCCGCGCCGCCCGGCTTCCCCGCACCCCTCGCGGCCGCGGATCGCTCGGTGACCGACGTCATCGCGCCATGCTCATCTCGCGAGCACGGGTCGCGGCAGGTCCGTTCGACCCTTTCGCGCCCTCGGGCCGTGACATTCGGCCCTACCCGTACGCGATCCATGCTCGCACGCTGGGTGCAGCTAGTCGCTCCCCTCGTTGCGCCCGGTCGCCGACGCAAAGGCGGCACCCGAGAGCGTGCTCGGCGTCGCGAGTCGCCCGCCGGACTCGAGGGCGTCGAGTCCGCGGATCGCGAGGAGGTCGAGCGGGGACTCTGCATCGCGGACGCGCTCCGTGCCCGCTCACGGTCGTGCTGGTGCTCGCGATCGACCTCGTCGATCAGCCGCCACGCGCGTCGATGGCCGCGGCGTGACCCGGGACCTCGAGGGCGTTGACCGCACCGAGGTTTCTGGCGGTGGCACGCCCGAGCCGCGCGCGCTTGCTCGGACTCAGCCGGTCGCACACCCAGTCCCAGTGGAGGGACACGACGTCACCCGGAGCGAGGTCATCGACGAACCCGGCGCCGTCGCGACTGCACCGAACGCGTTCCAGCCGCGCCGCGCCGAGCACGAGGCGGCTCCCCTCGAGCTCGAGTGGCCGGGTGAGCACGACAGCCGCGTCTCCCGAAAGAGTGACGATCGTGCCCGATCGGATACGGCACCGGTCGAGGACGGTGAGCGGCGCCCCCTCCATTCCCGCTCGCAGGAGTCCCAGCCACGGGTAGACGGCGAGCACGTGGAAGCTGTGGTGGGCGATCCCTCCGAGTGCCACGGCGGCGGACGCGATCGAGTAGAGGTCCCGGCCCGCCCTGTGCTCGAAGCGCTCGCCGAGCGACGCCGCGAGCGCACGCGGCGGGACCCGGTCGAGCAGCGTGTTGCCGACCCAGTACGCGTCGACGACCCGGCGGTCGAGCGGATCGGCGATCTTGTTGCAGCCCGCGATCAACTGCAGGTACGGCCAGGCACCCTCGAAGCGCGTGGCGAGATGACCGAGCACAGCGAGATCGGAGCCGTCGCTCGCTGCGCTGAGCAGCGCGGCCGGGTCGTTCGGACCGCAGTAACCGAGCGCGTTCGGCGGGTACGCATAACGCGCGAAGAGCACCGCCCCAGGAGTGGCCCGGTCCGACGCGAGGGGCGCGGTCGCGTGCCCCGGACGGGTCACGCGACTGACCCGCGGGGCCAGCGCCAGTAGACGGTCGCGGCCCCTGCGATCACGAGCCCGAGGCCGACGGGCTCCGGTGCGAGCCCCGGATGGCCCGTGATCGCCTCGAGCGCGGCCGTCACGACGACACCGCCCGCGAGGACCGACGTGACGTCGACGGCGCGCCCGCGCGCGAGCGCGGTGAACCACGTCCCCACGTAGCACGCGAGGAGCGCGCCCGTGGCGAGCACCCAGGCGACCTCGCGTCCGCTGAGCGCGGCGAGAGCGCCGAGCTCGTGGTCGACACCGAGGTAGCCGACGAGCAGCACCGATCCGCCGCCCATGCGTAGAAGTGCGAGCCTTCCCGGGGAGACGTACGAGAGGAGGCGCTTCACGACGACGACTTCGACAGCCCAGAGCAGTGTCGCTGCGAGCACGAGCATCAGGCCGCCGGCGCCCGTGACGCGGCCGATCCCGCCCGACACGAGCGCCTGACCACCGACGAGCGCGACCATCGCCACGAGGTTCCACGCGGCGACGCGCTCGCGCAGCGCGATCCACGCGAGCGCGCCGACGAAGATCACGATCGTGTCGTGCACGAACGCCGCGGGCTCGGCCGAGGTGCGCGCGAGCCCGGTGAAGAAGAGCACGAACGCGACACCTCCGCCGATCGCCGCGACGTAAGCGAGACCCGCCGCGCGCGCCGCGCGCCCGAGGCGCGATGTCGGGCGCGCGCGCGCAGCCGCCGGCGCGCCGCGCCACGCGGGGATCGCGACGGCCGCGACGCCGAGCAGAGCAGCAGCGACGAGGTTCTTCGCGGTCGTGTACAGCGCGGGGTTCGGAAGCGCACGGACTCCGGAGCCGTTGACGAACACCGACACACCGCTCACGACGGCAGTCGCTCCCGCGAGCACCGCTCCTGGGAGGAGCCCCTCCCGACCGATCCCTACATCGCGTCTCATCGCTCCTCCTCTTGCTCTTCCTGCACCAGAGCCACGCGGCGTTGCCGGCCCGCCTCGACGAGCTCCGCGATGGTCGCTGTCGCCTCGCTCCCGTCGACGCGTGACAGCGCGTAGCCGCTGTGCACGAGCAGCCAGTCGCCGACACCGGGGGAGCCGTCGACGTACGCGAGCAGCGACACGTCGCGCCGGACCCCGTCGAGGTCCTCGACGCGCACCGACTGACCGGAGGCGGGCTCGACGACGTGCTGGAGGAGGTGCCGGCACATCAGCCCGCGCCTTCCACGAGCTCGAGCACGAGCGCGGCCGCCGCGGGCACGGCGCGCTCCACGGCCGGGCTGAGGCCGACTCCCGCACCGAAGCTCGCGCCCGTGACGCCCACGACGATGACGCGGCCCGGTGCCGAGCCGACGGCTCGGGCGAGCCGGAGGACGCCGGCGAGGCCGATGCCGTGCGTGCTCGATGTTCCGCGCGCCACCCGCCGGACCGGCGCGCGCTCGTCAGGAGTCGCCGCGTCGAGCTCGATCACGCGGACCGTCCCCGGGGCGTCGGCCGAGCGCACCGCGTCGACGACGATCGCGAGCGTGGCGCGGTCCCACCGACCGAGCAGGTCGAGCGGTTCGCCAAGTGGTCCGACGTCGCATATCGCGCTCGACGACGCTGCGAGGGCGCGGGCGACCGCGACCCCCGCTCCGTCGTCGCGTCGGTACTCGCTGCCGATGCCGGCGACGACGACCGAGCAGGCCGGCGAGATCACGCGCGCACGACCTCGACGTCGAGGAAGTGAGCGGCACACGAGATGCACGGGTCGTGGTTGCGCACGGCCTGCTCGCAGCGCCGTGCGAGCTCGTCGTCGGGTAGGTCGAGGCCCGACTGGACGACCCTGCGCAGGTCCGCCTCGATGCTCAGCTGGTTCTGCGACGTCGGAGGGACGATCTGAGCGGAGGTGATAAGCCCGTCGACGCCGATCTCGTAGCTGTGGAGCAATACGCCCCGCGGTGCCTCGGTCGCACCGGTTCCCGTCCCTGCGCGCGGGGGGACGTCGACGGAGGCCGGGCTCGGCGGCTCGTACATCTCGATGACCCCGAGCGCCTGGTCACATGCTTCTACGAGCTCGACGCTTCGCACGACGATGCTCCGGAACGGGTTGTGGCAGACGTCACCGAGGCCTGCAGCGTGCGCCGCCCCGCTCGCGAGCGGGCCAAGTTGGTCGCGATTGAGCGCGTAGCGGGCGAGCGGGCCTGTGAGATATGCGTCGCGCCCGAACAGCCGCGACTGCAGCGCTGTGGTGCGTGCGACCTGCTCCTCGACGATAGCTGCGCGGAATCCTGCCGCGTCGGTGTCGACGCCGGCGGACGAGCGGACGCGCCCGGAGTCGATCGCGTAGCGGACCGGATCGTGGAGGGCGACGAAGAGGTACTCACCCTCGACGTCGGGGAAGTCGAAGCCCGCTACCCACTCGACGGTCGCGAGCGCGAGATCCCGAGCGACCCGGACGGGACCGGCGAGCGCCGCGATCTGTTCTCGCGACGGTGCACGGTAGAAGCCGCCGACGCGCACGTTCACCGGGTGGACCGCCCGGCCCCCGACGGTCTCCATGATCAGGTTTCCGATGCGCTTAAGAGCGAGCCCGCGCTCGACGGCCGGACGGTCGCGCTCCGCGAGCTCGACCGCATCCTCGCAGCCGAGAAAGTCCGGGGCGTGGAGCAGGTAGACGTGGAGCGCGTGACTTTGTATCCACTCGCCGCAGTACAGGAGGTGACGTAACGCCGCGATCTCGCTCGTCACCGTGACACCGCACGCGTCCTCGATCGCCGCGCACGAGCTCATCTGGTATGCGACTGGGCAGATGCCACAGACGCGTGCGGTGATGTCGGGGGGCTCGAGGTAGTCACGGCCGCGGAGCAGCGCCTCGAAGAACCTGGGTGGCTCGAAGATCTCGAGCTCGACCTCCTCGACAACGCCGTCGCGCACGACCGCGCGCAGAGACCCCTCCCCTTCGACGCGCGCGAGGCCCTCGACCGCGATGGTCCGGTCAGTGTTCCGCGTGCCATGGCTCATGTGCGAGCGCCTCCCTCTCGAACTCCGGCGCCGCAGCGGTGAACGTGCGGAAGAGTCGCGCGACTGCGTCTCTCCCTGCTCCGATCTCGACGAGGCGCTGTGCGAGTGATGCCGTGTTGGCCGTCGCGGCCGGCCCGAAGCAGCCGAAGCAGCCGCGTGCGACCGTAGGGCACAGTGCCCCGCAACCGGCCCTGGTCACGGGCCCAAGGCACGGTGTCTGCTGTCCGACGAGGACGCAGACCGTGCCACGCGCCTTGCACTCCTCGCACACGCTGTGGCTGGGGAGCGCGGGGCGCCGTCCCGCGAGGAGCGCAGTGACGACTTCGAGCAGCTGTCCGCGGTCGATGGGGCAGCCGTGGAGCTCGACGTCCACGGGGACGTGCGCGGATATCGGCGTCGAGGTGTCGAGCGACGAGAGGTACTCGGGGTGCGCGTACACAGCGCGCGCGTACTCACCCGCGCCCGCGAAGTTGCGTAGGCCCTGGATCCCGCCCGCGGTCGCGCACGCCCCGATCGAGACGAGCACGCGGGAGCTGTCCCGCACCTGGACGATGCGGCGCGCATCGTCCTCGGTCGTGATCGACCCCTCGACGAGCGACACGTCGTAGGGGCCCGCGGCCACAGATCGCGACATCTCGGTGAAATGGGCGATGTCGAGCGCGCCCGCGAGCGCGAGCAGCTCGTCCTCGCAG
>DATLRJ010000174.1:0-2220 GCA_035534715.1 Acidimicrobiales bacterium
GTCGCCAGCGCGGCGCGACCTAACGATCTCGGCGGTGCCGGCGAGGACGCCCGCGGCGAGCACGACGTGGTCGAGGAGCCCCTCGAAGGGGCGCTCGTGGCGGTTCTTCCAGAGAGGGACGATCAGCAGGAGCAGGTAGGAGCGGTACTTGAGCACGATCGGGAGCCCGAGCAGGTAGAGCGGGTACATCACGGGCACCGCGTCGCGCTCGTTCAGCCTCCGCTTGCGGATCGACTGCTCGCCGTGCCCGAAGACGTGCTTCGCGTACAGCCGGGCGCGCGCCTTGCCGTAGGCGTAGGAGCGCTTGACCTGGCGGCGGCGGGTGCCCCAGTCGTGGAGGACGACCGCGTCGTGCACGTAGCGGATGCGGACGCCGCGATGCACCGCTCGCCAGGAGAAGTCGACGTCCGACCCGTACTCGAAGGTCTCGTCGAAGCCCCCGATCTCGTCGAACGCGCTGCGCCGGAAGGCGAGATTGATCGTCGGGCACTCGTCGAGGTAGCGCACCGACCCGAGCGCGGAGCGCCCCTGGCGGTGGGGGTCGAGGTGGCCTGTCGCCCCGGTCTGCCCACAGGTCATCTTCTCGTCGCCCGCGAGGATCGGCGCGAGCACCGCGCCAAGCCATCCCGGCTCGGGCAGGCAGCCGCAGTCGATGAAGACGATCGTCTCGCCCCTCGCGGCGCGCACTCCGCGATTGCGCTGGTGGGGGATCGAGATCCGCACGCCCTCGGGACGTTCGAAGTCGATCCAGGTCACCGCGGGACGAGCGACGCGGATGCTGTCGAGGCGTCGCGACGACGCGTCCACGACGAGGAGCTCGACCTCGCGGACCGTCCCGGGAGCCAAGGTCTCGACCTGCTCGGCGAGCGCGTCGAGGGTGTCGCCGAGCGCCGGCTCGTCCTTGCTAATGACGACGACGGTGACGACGGGCAGCGACTCGGGCTCGGCTCCCTCGGCGGCGCTCGTCATCGGAACACCTCCGTCGTGCCCGTCGAGTAGACGACGTTCTTCACGCGGTCGAGGAAGGCGACCGGGTAGCGGAATGTCACCGTGCTGCCGTCGGCCGTCGCACGGGCGGTCCGGTCGACGACGTTCGTCGACGTCGCGTAGACGTACGCGCCGGGCTCGAGCAGCTGGGGGATCACGCTCGAGACGATCGCTCGCTGCCGGCCGAGCTGGCCGAGCTGGATCGTCCCGTACGAGTCCGTGTACACGACGGTGCCCCCCGTGACGTGCTGCTGGATCCACGTCGCCGACGCGACGTCCGCGTCGGTGAAGTAGTAGCTCTGATAGGCGTCACCGTAGTTCACGAGGGTGTCCGCGCCCGCGCCGCCGAGCGCGAGGTCAGACAGGCCGGAGTCCGTGAAGAGCATCAGCCCGGCGCACGCGACGACGACGCCCGCGAGGGCGGGCGCGGCCGGCGGGCGCAGGCGGAAGAGCCACGAGCACACGAGCGCGAGCCCCACGCCGAGAAGCGGGTAGCCCTGGACCTGACCGCGCGGCGCGTTGTAGAGCCCGGAGACCGTGGCGCTCAGCCGGAGCAGCCCGAGCAGGAACAGGCAGCCGAGCGCGACCGCGGCGAGCTCCGAGCGTTCTCGCCGAGGCGACGCCCGCTCGCGCCAGAGGAGCCGCAGGATGCCGACCGCGATCGCGAGCAGGAGCAGCTCGTTGAGCGCCGCAGTGACGTTGTTCGCGACGTTCGAGTAGACCGGCGCGACGCCGCGCTGTGTCGCGGGCACGACCACGGCGGCGAGCGGGTACCTGCTCGTGAGCGCTGCCGGGTACGGGTGTATCCACGGGTCCTGACGAAGAAGGTGGGGGACGACGCGGGCGACGAACTGCGCGGGCGTGACCGTCGGGATGACGTCCGCGTTCAAAAAGCGCGACAGCAGCGACGCCCCGGTCGAGCTCGGAAGGAGCTGGAGGCCGTTCGACTCGACGCTCGTCGCGAGGTTCGTGATGTTCTGCGCGGAGCGCGTGATCACGACGTTCCACGCGACGACGGCGACGAGCACGCCGGCGACCACCGGGATCGTGAGGACCCGACGGGAGCGCGTCGAGCGTCGCCCGTGCCTGAACGGGAGGTAGGCGACGTAGCCGATGACGAGGATCGTGGAGGCGAAGTACGCCGTCGAGTAGTGCGAGATGGCCATCCCGATCCCCGTCACGACGACCGCGACCTGACGGGTGCGCCGATCGATGCGCTCGTCGAACGCCGTC
>DATLRJ010000175.1:0-13091 GCA_035534715.1 Acidimicrobiales bacterium
AGCTCAACGACTCGTTCGTCGCGGTGAAGATCGACCGTGAGGAGCGGCCCGACCTCGACGCGATCTACATGGAAGCCGTGCAGGCGCTGAACGGTGGGCACGGAGGGTGGCCGCTCACGGTCTTCGCCACGCCAGATGGGCGCCCGTTCTACGGTGGGACCTACTTCCCGCCCGTGCCCCGCCACGGCTCGCCGGCATTCCGTGCGGTCGCGTCGGCCATCGCGGACGCGTGGGCGACGCGGCGAGAGCAGATCGACGTCGAGGCCGCAGAGCTCACGGCGGCGGTCGCGACCCGGCTCGAGCCTCCTGCCGCCTCCGGCGAGCGGCCCGCCGCGCTCCACCTGCTCGCGGGCGCGGTCGACCGGATCGAGGAGATCATCGACCGCGAGCACGGCGGGATCGGGCGCGCGCCGAAGTTCCCGCAGGCGCCGATCCTCGAGTTGCTGCTGCGCGCCCATCTCGCCGGGCGCGCCGGTGCGCTTGAGATGGCGACCGCCGCGCTCGACGCGATGGCCGCCGGGGGCATCTACGACCACGTCGGCGGCGGCTTCGCGCGCTACGCGACGGACCGTGCATGGCAGGTGCCGCACTTCGAGAAGATGCTGTACGACCAGGCCCTGCTCGCGCGCGCCTACCTCCACGGATGGCAGATCACCGGTCGCGCCGACTACCGCCAGGTGCTCGACGAGACACTCGGCTACGTGCTGAGCGACCTTCGCGACCCTGCGGGCGGCGTCCGCAGCGCCGAGGACGCGGATTCCGAGGGCGAGGAGGGGCTCTTCTACACCTGGACCACGGACGAGCTCGTCGCGGCCCTCGGACCGAGCGGCGCGCGGGTCGTGGCCGCGTTCTACGCCGTGACGCCGGAGGGCAACTTCGAGGGCGGCCGGTCGATCCTGCACCGCCGCATCGGTGAGAGCCTCGAGCGACCGCCCGAGGTCGAGGAGCTGCGCGCCCGCCTCCGTTCGGCACGATCGGCGCGCCCGCGCCCGGGAATCGACGACAAGGTCCTCACCGAGTGGAACGCGATGACCGCCTCCGTGCTCGCCGAGGCGGGGGCTGCGACAGGCGTCGCCGCGTGGCTCGCGGGCGCGGTCGAGATCGGGGAGTTTCTCCTCGCGTCGCTCCGTCGTGGCGACGGCCGGTGGATGCGCTCGTGGACGGCAGGCCGCGCCTCGCAGCTCGCGGTCGCCGCGGACTACGCCTGGCTCGTCGAGTGCTTCACGAGGCTCGGCGAGGCGACCGGCGAGGCGCGCTGGACGGGACACGCCGTCGAGGTCGCGCGGGGGCTCGTCGAGCTGTTCCCCGCGCCCGGTGGCGGGTGGTACACGACGGGGAGCGACGCGGAGCCTCTCGTCGTGAGGCCCCGCGACGCCTACGACGGGGTCACGCCCGCGGCGGGATCGGTCGCGGCGTCCGCGCTCGCACGTCTCGGCGCGCTGACCGGTGACCCGGACCTCATCGAGAAGGCGCGTTCGAGCGTGGCCGCGGCGGGCGACGCGCTCGCCCGCTCGCCCCTCGCGTTCCCCCACCTCGTCACCGCAGCACTCCTCGTCGACGGCGGTGCGGTCGAGGTTGTCGTCGGCCCGGGCGCGGATCGCAGCCTCGTCGTCGCGGTCCACACGCGCCTTCTCCCCGATGTCGTGCTCGCCTGGGGCGAGGCGAGTCGCGGGCCGCTGTGGGAGGGGAGAAGCGATCCGGCCGAGCGGCGGGCATTCGTCTGCCGCGCCGGCACGTGCCTCGCTCCGGTCGAGACGCCCGACGACCTGATCGCCGCGATCGTGAAGGCGCTCGCCGGGCGTGACGTCGTGGCGCCGGCGCATTCCGCTCGCGGCGACGCGCATATCTCCGTCCCGGCGCGACCAGTCACTCCAGCCGGCGGGGAGCAGCGGGGATGAGGTCGCGAGAGAGGCTCCACCCCCCGCGCCGCATCCGCGCCGGCACCGCAGGCGACCGGCGACCCGGAGCGATCGTGAGCTGCGCCGTGCTCTCCACCGGCCCGGAGGAGTGGGCCGGGGTCGACCTCGAGTCCGGCGCGTTCGTGCGCGCCCGCGTGCCCGGCGACGGCGTTCCCGGCGACGGCGTGCCCGGCGAGTGGGCGCTATGGGACGTCGCACGCTTCGAGATCGGCGCGGACGAGGAGCCGCCCGACCCCGCGAGGCCCGAGGCGGTGACGCTCGCCGGGCAGCCGTCGGCCGTCGGCCGTCTCCGCCGCGCAGCGGCGCGGCGGCTCCTCGCGCAGCTCGCCGCCCCGGACGGCTCGCGCACGCCGTTACTCGGGACGCGAGGGCCCTCGACCGCCTACGTCGACCTCGACATATCCACGCCGTCGATCGAGCTCGTCGCGACGGACGCACGGGTGCTGAGCTGCTTCGCGCGCGAGGGCGGCGAACCGAGCTGCGCGTTCTCGTGGGGTGGGACGACGCTCACGCTCCCGCTGCTCGACGCCCGCGCCCGCGCCGCGCTTCGGAGCTCGCCGGTCCCGCTCGCGGGAGCGGCACTCGCCGCTGCGACGGGCGGCACCCCTCGGTACCTCCTCGTCGGGCTCACTGCTGTCCGCCGCGGTCACGCTCCGAAGGCCGTGCTGTCGATCGTGGCAAAGCGACCGTCCCGCCGCTAGCGCGGGAGCGCCGCCGCGGCAAGGTCTTCGGCCATGGCCCAGCCGAACGCGACGAGGCAGTCCCGGCGAGCGCCGTCGACAGGGGCGAACAGCTCCACGAGCTCGTCGGCCTCCGCGAGAGCCGTGCGCGGGCTGAAGTCGAGAAGCCCACTCGGCCCGCCGTCCCCCTGTATCACGAAGACCCGGTCGTCGAGCTGGCCGTCGGTGCCGAAGCGCTTCGCGAGACGACGGCCCCACGCACGCTCCTCGCCGCTCGCCTTGTGGCCGGGGCGCGGGACGATGTCCACGAGGCCGGCGTAGGCGCGAAACGCCGATGGGTCGCACATGCGCGCCCCGACGAGCACGTCCTCGTCAGGGAACGCGAGGAGCGCGCGCCGGTAGAGGTCCTTCATCACGGCCCGGAGCGCGGGCTCGGCGCTGAGCGTGCGCACGAACGACGCGACGCCTACGAGCAGGCTCGGAGTGCCGCCGATCCGCTCGAGCGTGCTGAACGCGAAGCCCTGGAGCTTGCCCTCCTCGCGAGCGTGGGTCACGAGCACCCACTCCTCGCGCTGCTTCGAGAGCAGGCCGACCTCGTAGCCGCAAGCGCCATCGGCGCACATGTCGGCCATCTCTGCCAGCTCAGAATCGCTGAGAGCGGTGCAGTCCTTCGTCGCGACCTCGATCACGGTGGCTATGACCCCTTGCGTGCTCGTACGTCCTGCCAGGCACTTCCCCGGCCGGGAAGGTGCCGACGGATCGCGCCGTCCGCCCGCGGTCTGCCGTCGCGAGCGAATACGCTGCGACGGCGAGGCCATACCGGCGGCGCGGGTCCGGCTCACAGTCTACGGGACGTGTCGGCACCGCTGCCACGCGAGCCACCGGGCACCGCGAGTGGGCACGCCCCAGAGATCGTTCCGCGGACCTGCGGCACGCTCCGATCAGCCGACCGAGTGCGCTCCGAGCAGCTCCTTCAGCGCGCCGACGAGGCCGCTGCGCGGGTCGACGTTGAACCGCGACGGAAGCCGCAGCACCTTCGAGCCCAGGCGGAGGTGAACGGGCACGGTGCCTGGATGGTCGATGACGAGCTCCTTCAAGCGGCGCACGGTCGACTCCGTGAGGGCGTTCACCGGCACTCGCAGCTCTATCGGAGCGGACGCGTCGTCGGGGAGGAGCTCCGGCCGGCGCACCTCCGAGCAGAGGAGCTTCGCTTGCTCGTCGCGCTGGTCGATCCGGCCGCGCACGAGCACGACCGCGTCCTCCTCGAGGCGACCGCCGTACTCGGCCATCGCCTTCGGGAAGACGAAGACCTCGACCGCGGCCTCGAGGTCCTCGAGCACGAATGTCGCCATGAGCTCGCCGCGCTTCGTGTAGCGGCGGGAGAGGCCGGTGACGACACCACCGACCAGGCGCATCCCGCCGTCCGAGCCCTGCGGCCCCACGCCGTCGACACCGCCGGTCGCCTGGTCGAGCAGCTCGCGCACCGTGCAGTCGGCGACGCGTCGGAGCGCGGACTCCACGCCGAGGAGGGGATGGTCGCTCACGTACAGCCCGAGCATCTCCTTCTCGAACGCGAGCCGCTCGGACTTGTCGAACTCGAGGTCCGGGATCGCGACGCGCGCCTCCGGATATGTGGCCCCGGCCGCATCGTCGGCGGGCGGCTCGAGCATCGAGAACAGCGTCGAGATCCCGAGGTCCTCCTCCCTCCTGCGCGTCAGCACGCGGTCGATGATCTCCTCGAAGACGAGGCACAGGCCCTTTCTCGGATGGCCGAGGGAGTCGAACGCGCCCGCCTTCACGAGCGACTCGACTGTCCGCTTGTTCAGCACCGCGGGGTCGACACGGCAACAGAAGTCGTGGAAGTCGACGTAGGGTCCGGAGCGCTCGCGCTCGGCGACGATGAGCGACACGAGCCCCTCGCCGACGTTGCGGATCGCCGAGAGCCCGAAAGGGATGCTCCCGATTCCGGTGTCGCCGGGAACTGGTCGTCGAGCGGCGAAGTTCGACATCGAGACGTTCACGTCGGGTACGAGCACCGAGATGCCAAGGCTCCGGCACTCCGAGAGATAGACCGCGGTCTTGTCCTTGTCGTCCTTGACCGACGACAGCAACGCTGCGAGGTACTCGACAGGGTGGTTCGCCTTCAGCCACGCGGTCTGGTAGGCGACGAGGCCGTAGCCGTAGGAGTGTGACTTGTTGAAGGCGTAGTCCGCGAACGGCTCGATGATGTCGAACAGCTCCGTGCCGAGCGCGGCGCCGAATCCCTGCTCCGCGCAGCCGCGCACGAACTTCTCCCGCTCGGCGGCGATGAGGGCGCGGATCTTCTTGCCGCACGCCTTACGGAGGTTGTCCGCCTCCTCGAGGCTGTAGCCCGCGAAGCGCTGGGCGACGCGCATGACCGACTCCTGGTAGATCATGAGTCCGTACGTCTCGGAGAGGATCGGCTCGAGGTCCGGGTGGAGGTAGGCGACCGGCTTGCGGCCGTTCTTGCGGTCCGCGTAGTCGCGGTGCATGTTCGCCGCCATCGGTCCCGGGCGGTAGAGGGCGACGAGGGCGGCGACGTCGTCGAACGACGTCGGGGCGAGCGAGCGCATGAGCGATCGCATCGGGCCGCCCTCGAGCTGGAAGACCCCGATCGAGTCGCCGCTGCGCAGCATCGCGTAGGTGCCCTCGTCGTCGAGCGGGATCGCGTCGATGTCGGGGCGGGCGCCGGTGCGCTCCTCCACGAGGTCGAGCGAGCGCTCGATGACCGAGAGGTTGCGCAGCCCGAGGAAGTCCATCTTCAAAAGGCCGAGCTCCTCGACCCCGTGCATCTCGTACTGGGTGACGATGGGCGCGTCAGAGGGGTCCGCGCCCGGCTCGGGCTTGCGCTGGATCGGGAGATAGCGCGTGAGCGGCTCGTGGGTGATGACGACCGCGGCCGCGTGGATCCCATCCTGGCGACGGAGTCCCTCGAGACCTCGCGCGACGTCGATGACCTTGCGGGCGTCGGGGTCGGCGCCGTACATCTCGCGCAGCGTCGCTGCCGCGACGTACCCGTCGTCGTAGCCGTCGACGCGGTCCAGGCACGCGCTCAGAGGAGTGTCTCGCCCCATGATGAGGGGGGGCATTGCCTTCGCCACCCTGTCCCCGAGCGCGTACGGGTAGCCGAGGACGCGCGCCGCGTCGCGCACAGCGGCGCGCGCCTTGATCGTCGAGAACGTCACGATCTGCGCGACGCGGTCCCATCCGTAGCGCTCGGAGGCGTAGCGGATCATCTCGCCTCGGTAACGCTCGTCGAAGTCCATGTCGATATCGGGCATCTGCTTGCGGCCCGGGTTGAGGAAACGCTCGAACAACAAGTCGTAGCGGATCGGGTCGAGGTCGACGATGCGCAGGCAGTACGCGACGCAGCACCCCGCGGCCGAGCCGCGCCCCGGCCCGACGCGGATGCGCTGCGAGCGCGCGTAGGCGATGAGGTCCCAGACGACGAGGAAGTAGGCCGAGAAGCCCATCGAGGCGATCACACCGAGCTCGAAGTCGAGGCGCCCGACGACCGCGTCGGGCAGCGCGTCTCCGTAGCGTTCGCGCGCGCCCTCGTAGGTGAGGTGGCGCAGGTAGCGCGTCGCGGAGGTGTCGTAGTCGTCGGAGCGGAACTCGGCGGGGACGGGGAACTCCGGAAGAGTCGGCTTGCCGAGCTCGATCTCGACGTCGGCGCGCTCCGCGATCCACAGCGTGTTGTCACACGCCTCGGGAAGCTCGTCGAACAGCTCCCGCATCTCCGCGGCCGTCTTCAGATAGTGCTCCTCGCCGTCGAACTTGAGGCGCTTCGGGTCGTCGATCGTCGCGCCGGTCTGCACGCACAGAAGGGCGTCGTGCGCGGCGGCGTCCTCGCGGCGGCAGTAGTGGCTGTCGTTGGTCGCGACGAGCGGCGCGCCGATGGAGCGCGCGATATCGAGGAGCAGCGGATTCGTCTTGTGCTGGTCCGCGATGCCGTGGTCCTGTAGCTCGACGAAGAGCGAGTCGCGCCCGAAGATGTCCTGGAGCCGCGCCGCGAGTCGCCTCGCCTCGTCGAGCTGGCCGGCGAGCAGCGCCTGGAGCACGACGCCGCCGAGGCATCCCGTCGTCGCGATTAGCCCGCGGTGGTGACGATCGAGCAGCTCCCAGTCGACGCGGGGCTTGTAGTAATAGCCTTCGAGGTACGCCGCGGACGATAGCTCCATGAGGTTCCGGTACCCCTCGGTCGTCTCCGCGAGGAGCGTGAGGTGGTAATAGAGCTTCTCGCCACGCTCGCCCTCGCCACCGGTGTCGTCGAGCCGGCCCCGTCGCACGGGACGCTCGTGCCGCGAGGAGCCCGCCATGTACGCCTCGGTGCCGATGATCGGGGTGATGCCCTGCGCCCGGCACTCTTTGTAGAAGTCGAGGACTCCGTACATGTTGCCGTGGTCGGTGATCGCGAGCGCGGGCTGGCCGTCGGCCGCGGCGGTCGCGACGACGTCCGCGACCCGGGCTGCGCCGTCGAGCATCGAGTACTCGGTGTGCTGGTGCAGGTGGGTGAACGACCTCGCCGATCCGCCCGACCGCCCCACCGGGCGCAGCGTTCCGGGCCCACTCATCCACGCGCCTCCACAGCTCGTCCACACCCTTCGTCCACCGGCTGTGGACGAACTACAGTGCTGTGATTCCTGCCTCGCGGGAGGATAGCGCGGGTGCGGGCCACCGGTTCCCGGCCGCGAGGCTCACAGGTAGGGACCGGGGCGCTCTTGCATGCTCGGCGCGCTCCCCGCGGGAAGGCTCTGGCGGCGCATCTCCTCGAGCTGGGCGCGCGCGGCCATCTGCTGGGCGAACAGGGTGGCCTGGATCCCGTGGAAGAGCCCCTCGAGCCAGCCGACGAGCTGCGCCTGGGCGAGGCGGATCTCGGAGTCGCTCGGCTCGTCCGACGAGAACGGGAGCGCGAGCCGGTCGAGCTCCTCGACGAGGTCGGGCGAGAGCCCGTCCGCAAGCTCGCGCACAGAGCTCTCGTAGATCTCCTTCATCCGGCCGCGGCTCACCGGGTCGAGCGGCGCCTGGCGCACCTCGTCGAGGAGCTGCTTGATCATCGATCCGACGCGCATCACCTTCGCCGGTCGCTCCACCGCCTCGGTCGGCGGCTCGGCCGCGGCGTCACCCTCGCCGTCGAGGGTCCCCCCGTGCCCGCTCCCATCGAGGACGACAACGGGCGGCTGGTCGCCTGGATCGCTCATGGCTCGATTCTTGCCTGTCGGGACGACCGGTGAAAAGCCGGGTACCGGGGCTCACCCCGGGGTGGCGGCTCCTCCGGGACGACACGGGACTCCCTCGGCGCCCGTCAGGGCGCCGAGGGAGGCGCGCGGCGGCTAGGGGGGAGCGCCGCTCAGGCGCGCGCGACGCGGCGCAAGTCCGCTAGGGACAGCCCTGCGGTGACGTCGCCACCGCACTGGTCGCAGTGCGCGGTGTGACGCCACGACCGGAGAAGCCGCGTGCCCGAGGAATCGAGGAAGACGACGAACGCGTCGGAGTCGGGGTAGAGAAGCAGGTGGTCGTAGTGCCGCCACTGCGTCGCGACCGAGGAGCCGATACGCGGGCCCTTGAGGACCCGGCAGAACCTGTGCTCCTCGGGGTCGAACAGCCAGGTGCTGTGGCACGACTCGAGCACGACGAACTCCGCTGCGCTCGCCGCCGCCTCGAGCAGGTGCGGCGCTGTGGCGACCACGCGCTCCCCGGCCTGCGCTCCGGGCACCGCCGGAGGACCCATCTCACGTACGTCCACGGGACGATCATGCCCCCGCCCCAAGTCGAGCCATTCACGGGTCCGTTGCAGTCGCGTGAAGATCGACGCCGTGCCTCGTCGCCCGGGTCGCGATGCCGCGTCACCACCCGTCTGCGGCGCCCGCGCCGACGAGCGCCTCGACGATCCGGGCCTCGATCCCCTCGATCGCGAACGCGTCGACGACGCGCCCGGCGCGGTGGAGGCACTCGGCGATCTCGGCGAGCTCGGCGGCCGCGTCGAGCGCGTCTGAGCGCACGAGCGTCATCGCCCGAGCGCGGCCCTCGGTCGGTCGGGCAGCAGCGAGGAGCGCCGCCACCTGCACGATCCGACCGTCGACCGCGGCGCGCCGGGCGTGCCGCGGAGGCCACCGCGCGGAGCGCGCGAGTCGAGCGAGCGCGAGGAGCACCCGCGCGCCATCCTCGGCCCGGAGCGACGCCCTGTCGAGGAAGATCGCCGCGCGACCGGGGTAGCCGTCCATGCACCGACGGTCGCGCGGCGCGCTCCCGCGCTGCGTACCGGAGGGCGACTGCGTCCTATCTCAGACGAGCGGCCACGGATAAGGCCGACCGGCGGGGTCGGGTTCGGGGAAGACCGGACGCTCGACGAGCGCTCGGGCGCGCTCCACGAGGCCGGCGCGCTCGTCCGGCCCGAGCAGGGCGTCGAGCTGCCCGGGGAGCGCGAGCGCCACCGCGTTGCAGCCGTCGACGACGACCGGCGGGAGCGGCTCGCCGACGAAGTCCCACATGACGGTCCGGAGCTTCGGCGCGCGGTGGAAGCACAGGCCGTTGTCGATCCCCCAGAGACCTCCCTCCCCGTCGACGAGTACGTGGCCGCCCTTGCGGTCCGCGTTGTTGGCAAGGAGGTCGAATCCCGCGATGACGCGCAGCGCCTCGGCGTGACGCGGCTGCTCGACGAGGGTGAAGTAGTGCTGCTCGAAGTCCGCGTCGACGAATGCCTGGAGCGACCCCTCTCCGTAGGGCGCTTCGGAGCGCAGGACGGTCTCGGGGACGACGCCCACGCCCATAGCGACCGACAGCTCGTATGCCGCGACCTCGCGGCGGTACAGACCGCCGGGGAAGTCCCACAGCGGCTCCTCGCCTGCAGCGGGCTTGTATATCGCCTTCGTCGACTCTCCGCCGAGGCTGACGGTCACGAGCAGCGTGACATTCGAGCTCCACGGCATCCGGCCCTCGACCTCGACGTCACCGGACTCGAGGAGCGCGAGCCGGCGTGCGCCGCGCCCAGGTGCAGTGCTCACGTCAGCGGCGGATGGTGACCATTGGTCCTCGGGCATGCATGGCCGCGCGGGTCCAGCGGGAAGCCGCACAGCGGGCAGGGCGGGCGCCCGGCCTCGACGAGCCGCGTCCCGCGGATCGCGAGCGTGCCCGCCTGCTCACGCGTGAGGGCCATGCTCGCCTCTGCGCCCGGCTCGTCGTCCTCGCCGACGATCTCCTCCGCCAGCACGACGATCCGGTCCCCGTCCGCGTCGTAGGAGACCGCTAGCGCGCCGACGACGAAGTCCGGCTCGTCGAAGTCGTCGAGCTCGAGGTCGTCCTCGTCGAGCTCGCCGGGACGCGCGAGATCCGCGAGCAGCCGACCGAGCAAGGTGGACAAGGCGCCAACCTGCTGCTTCTCGACCTTCAATGTCACAGTCGACGTCGCCTCGCGAGCCTGGAGGTAGAACGCCCGCGCTCCGACCGGTCCGAGCGTGCCGATCGTGACCTTGTCCGGCGACGAGAACTCGTACGACGTGCTCACCGGATCCCCTTCCTCGGTCCCGGCACGATCCCGAGCGCCGAGAGATCCCCGGTGGAGTTCACGCACAGGACCGCGGGCCCGACGTCGGCGTAGGCGACGACGCTGATCGAGCACGGCGAGATCACGGTCCGCTGCACGAGGTCGAGCGCGACACCCATCGCGTCGCCGACCGCGATCTTGATCGGGTCCGCGTGCGAGACGGCGACGACGACCTCGCCCGGGTGGCGCGTGACGAGGCGCTCCACCGCACCGGCGATTCGCGCCTGGAGCTCGACGAAAGACTCCCCGCCGGGGAAGCGGAAGCCGCCGGGGTGCCGCTGGACCGCGTCCCACGCGTCGAGCTTGCGGAGCGACGCGAGCTCGGCGCCCGTCCACTCGCCGAAGTCGCACTCGAGCAGACCTCGCTCCACCGTGACCGGAAGCTCGAGGTGTCTCGCGACGTGGCGCGCGGTCTCGCGCGCACGCTCGAGGGGCGAGCAGTACACGGCGCTGACCGCGCCGAGCAGCGCGAGGCGTTCCCCCGCGCGGCCGGCCTCCAGGTGCCCCTGCTCCGACAAGTGCAGGCCGCGCGCGCGACCGGGGAGGACCTTTCCCGTCGTCGGCGTCGTCCCGTGGCGGACGAAGCACACGACGGTCGTCCTCGGTGCGGTCTTCGTCCGGGCGGCCATGGCGCCAAACGTAGCGTGACCCGCGACCGCCGTCCGAGGCCGTGCGGGCCGCCCGAGCGTCAGCCGGACGCGACAGGGATGAGCTTCGGCGTCGTCCCGGGGCCGCGGCGACGACTGACGCGGGAGAGCTTCTCGAGGAGGGGGACGACCCCTGGGTCGTCGTCGACGGGCCGCACCTCGACCGCTCCGTCACTCACGATCGCGTCGAACAGCTCCGCACCGCGGCGCGTGCGGACGACCGTGAGCGTCCAGTCGCCGAACGCGCCGATGCCGCCCGTCGAGAGGTCCGCGTGCTCGGCCGCGAAGTCCGGGCACTGCATGCACCCCTCTCGGGTCCACGCGTGCGCCTCCTTCAGTGGCACCTCGTGGTAGGAGCCGTCGCGGGTCCAGACCTGGAAGACGCCCTTTATGTTCATCTTCGTGATATCGGCTCGCGCGAGGCCGTAACGGGCCTCGAAAAGCTCGGGGAAGATCGCGTCGTCGAACGTCTTAGAGCAGAGAAGGCCGATGCTCAGCTGGAAGCGGCGGGCGACCTTCCCCGCCTTGCGTGCCGCCATCACACCCGGAGCGGACGCCTGACAGCCCATGCCGACGAGCCCGACGCGCTCCGCTCCCCCGGCAAGCGCCTCGGAGAGCGCGAGGGTGTTCGCCGAGTACGTGTAGCGCGATCCCGCCGACGCGAGCACGTCCGCTCGCGTCCGCGCGACACCGGGGATCGCCTTCCAACTCGACCCGTCGCCCTCGAGGTAGGACACGAGAGCGGCATCGATGACGTCGTGCTCGAGCGCGTACACGAGAAGCGCCGACACGAGTCCGCCGTCCTGGCCAGCCGCGAGGAGCTCGGGATCGGTCGCGCGTGCGAGCACCACGCGCTCCGCGATGCCGAAGACCTCGTCCTCGGAGTGGTCGCGGCCGAAGAGGTGCGCGTCGATCTCGGGCTCCCAGCTACGAAAGCGCGGGCACGCGCGCGTGCACAGCGTGCAGCCCCTCACGCCGTGGGTGCAATCCTCCGGACCGCCGTCCTCGTCGACGTGGAACGGCCGGTAGCGCCCGTCGGCGTCGTCATAGCCGAGCACGTCGTAGGGGCAGGTCACGACGCACGCGGCACAGCCCGTGCACGCGCCCGACGTGACGACCTCCCTGAACAGCTCGGCCCACTGCGGCTTCTCGGGCGGCACCGCGCTCAGCCCCGCACGGCGTCGAGCACCTTGACCGCATGACCGTCGGCGCGCACGTTGTACCAGGACCGCTCGACGCGCCCGTCCGGGCCGACGAGAAACGTCGAACGGATCACCCCGATCGACGTCCGCCCGTACAGGGTCTTCTCGCCCCATGCGCCATAGCGCTCCATGACAGCGTGGTCGGTGTCGCTGAGGAGGCGGACCGACAGGTCATAGCGCTCACGGAATCGCCGATGCGACTGCGCGCCGTCGGGCGATATGCCGAGCACCTCTGTCGCCGCGCCCGAGAACTCCTCGAGATGGTCGTTGAACTGGCACGACTCCTTCGTGCACCCCGGGGTGTCGTCGGCTGGGTAGAAGTAGACGACGACACGTCTGCCGGCCAGGTCGTCGAGCGCCACGGTCACGCCGTCCTGGTCGGGAAGGCTGAAACCGGGAGCCGGGTCGCCAGGTGAGAGCTTCGCCATCGAACCTCCTCGCCGCCCCGGGGACCGCCCTCGGCGGGCACGAGCGAGAATACACAGCACCGGGCCGGCCGAGCCCGACCCAACAGTGTCGGCCCAGCGCCGAACGGTCGCGGGTGGCGAGGTGGCAGAATTGAGCGTGACCATGCTCCCGTCCTTCGCCACGCTCGGTGTCGATCCCGCCCTCGTCGACGCTCTCGTGACCGCCGGGATCGAGACGCCCTTCCCCGTGCAGGCGCTCACCATCCCCGATGCGATCGCGGGACGGGACGTCTGTGGCAAGGCGAAGACGGGCTCGGGCAAGACGCTCGCGTTCGGGCTGCCGATGCTGATGCGGACACCGCGAGCGAATGCGAGCCAGCCGCTCTCGCTCGTGCTCGTCCCGACGAGGGAGCTCGCGGTGCAGGTCACCGAGGTGCTCGAACCCCTCGGGAAGGCCATCCGCCGTCGCGTCGGTGCCGTCTACGGCGGCGCGGACCTCGAGCGGCAGGTCAATCGACTCGAGCGCGGGCTCGACGTCGTCGTCGCGACGCCGGGCCGCCTCATCGACCTCGCGGACCGCGGCGCGATCGACCTCTCCCGGATCACGACGCTCGTCGTGGACGAGGCGGACCGGATGGCGGACATGGGCTTCATGCCGCAGGTCGAGTGGCT
>DATLRJ010000176.1:0-5765 GCA_035534715.1 Acidimicrobiales bacterium
AGGGGTGCGAGAGCGGCCGAATCGGCACGATTGGAAATCGTGTGTCGGGCAACTGACCGTGGGTTCGAATCCCACCCCCTCCGCCGACCGCCGGCGCGCCGGCCGACGAGGACGTGGAGGCGCGAGGCGGTGCTCGACGACGTTGGGGCGATGGAGCTCGCGCTCGCGGAGGCCGCGGAGGCGCCCGTGCACGACGACGTGCCGGTCGGCGCCCTCGTCGTGCACGGCGGGGTGGTCGTCGCGAGCCGGCACAACGAGCGTGAGCTCGCGGGTGACCCGACAGCGCACGCGGAGATGCTCGCTCTTCGTGACGCGGCCATCGCGCTCGGCGGCTGGCGCCTCGGTGGTTGCACTCTGTACGTCACGCTCGAGCCGTGCCCGATGTGCGCTGGAGCGCTCGTCGCCGCCCGGGTCGACCGCGTCGTATTCGCGGCCGCCGATCCGAAGGCCGGAGCCTGCGGCTCCCTCTATAACCTATGCGTGGATCCGCGCCTCAACCACGAGGTCACGGTCGTCGGCGGCGTCCTCGCCCGCGACGCGGCGTCGCTGCTCGAGGCGTTCTTCGCGACCCGCCGGGGGAGCCGCTAGCCTCTCGCCCCGGAGGGATGCGAGAGCGGCCGAATCGGACGGTCTCGAAAACCGTTGTGCGTCCTGCGCACCGTGGGTTCGAATCCCACTCCCTCCGCTCGGAGCCGGCCCCGGCGCCGCCCGTGTGCAGGCGGCCCGGGCTCGGTCCCGATTGGCGTCGCACCCGTCAGCGCCGCCGCGACCTCGTGTGCCGGGGCGACGCCGCCGCTAGGGCGGGATCGGCAAGGATCGTGTCGTGCCTGCCGGAGCCGCGGGGGCCGCAGCCGTGAGGAGCACCTGATGATCGAAGCCCGCGGGCTCACCAAGCGCTACGGCGCGAAGGTCGCCGTCGACGACTTGAGCTTCGACGTCCGTCCGGGGATCGTCACGGGTTTCCTCGGACCGAACGGCTCGGGCAAGTCGACGACGATGCGGCTCGTCATGGGACTCGACGCACCCGACGCCGGCCAGGTCACCGTGAACGGGCGCCTCTATCGCGACCTTCCCTGGCCGCTGCGCGAGGTCGGCGCGCTTCTCGAGGCGAAGGCGATCCACCCCGGGCGAAGCGCCCGGGCGCACCTGACGATGCTCGCGCAGGCGAGCTCGATCCCGGCGCGCCGCGTCGACGAGGTGATCGAGCTCGTCGGCCTGTCCGCCGTCGCACGCCAGCGCGCGGGGAAGTTCTCCCTCGGAATGGGGCAGCGGCTAGGCATCGCGGCGGCCCTGCTCGGCGACCCCGGCGTTCTCCTCTTCGACGAACCGGTGAACGGGCTCGACCCGGACGGGATCCGCTGGATCCGCAACATGTTGCGCTCGCTCGCCGCGGAGGGGCGCACGGTGTTCGTCTCGAGTCATCTCATGAGCGAGATGGCGCTCACGGCGGACTACGTCGTCGTCATCGGCAAGGGCCGGCTCATCGCGTCGACCGCGGTCGGCGACCTCACGGCGGGCAGCTCGAGGCGGTACGTGCGCGTGCGCTCGCCGCAGCTCGCCGAGCTCCGCGCCGCGCTCGAGCGTGACGGGGCGTCGACCGATCTCGGCGACGACGGGGTCCTGTCCGTCCACGGGCTCGACGAGGTCGCGATCGGCGAGATCGCCGCGGCCATCCCGGTCGTGCTCCACGAGCTCGCGCCGCAGTCGGCGTCGCTCGAGGAGGCGTTCATGGATCTGACCGGCGACAGCGTCGAGTACCGCGGCGACCCGGCCATGGCGGGACCGACGCGGGGAGCGCTGCGGTGAGCGCGACTGCCGATACTCACGCGCCGCACTGGGGCGAGCTGCCCGCAGGCCGCTACGGGCTTGGCGGGCTCGTCGCGTCGGAATGGACCAAGCTCCGGTCCGTGCGCTCGACCGTGTGGACGCTAGCGCTCACCGCGGTGCTCGGTGTCGGGCTCGGCGCTATCGCAGCGGCGACGACCGCGGCGCGCTGGTCCCAGCTCTCCTTCGTCGACAAGCTGACGTTCGACCCCACACGCACGAGCCTCACGGGTCTGCTCTTCGCCCAGCTCGCCGTCGGCATCCTCGGGGTGCTCGTCGTCTCCGCCGAGTACGGCACAGGCACGATCCGAGCGACGTTCTCGGCCGCGCCCCGGCGCCCCCTCGTGCTCGTCGCGAAGACCGCGGTGTACGGGGCCGTCGTGCTCGTCGTCGGCGAGCTGGTCGCCTTCGTCGCCTTCTTCCTCGGCCAGGCGCTGCTCAAGAGCGCGGCGCCGACGGCGGCGATCGGCGACCCTGGCGTCGCGCGAGCAGTGGTGGGCGGCGGCCTCTACCTCTTCGTCCTCGGGCTGCTCGCGCTCGGCATCGCGACCCTCGTGAGGCACACGGCAGGTGCGATAAGCGTGTTCGTCGCCGCGCTCCTCGTGCTGCCGATCATCGTCGCCGCCCTTCCGTCGTCGATCGGCAACGAGGTCGGCCGGTATCTCCCGGCGAACATCGGCGTCGTGCTCCTCTCAGTGCACCCGCAGGCGAACTCCTTCGCCCCGTGGACCGGGCTCCTCGTGCTCGCCGGCTACGCCGTGGCGGCGCTCGTCGCGGGCGGAGTGCTCCTCGTCCGACGGGACGCCTGACCGGTCACAGAGGCGCCGTCGCCGGGCCGAGCTTTCCGCCGTGCTCGAGCCAACGGCGGAAGCCCGCGGCGTTCGAGTGGAAGCCGTTGAGCGTCTCGAGCTTGCTGCGGGCCGCCGGATCGATCCCCGCGACGTCCCCCGCGAAGCGTGCTTCGAGCGCCTCCGCGATGTCGAGGCCGCCCGCGTAGGCGCGCGCGGCCTCGTCCGCCCATTCGTGGAGGGTGTCGGCGGCATCCGAGAGCAGCTCGTCGGGCGTCCCAGGGATGAGGCCGTAGTGGGCGAGCGCGATTCCCGCCGGCCGTCGCGAGGCGAAGCGACCGAGCGAGGCGAGCGCGAGGTCGAGGTCGAAGTCCGGAGGCGGTGTGGCGGGGCGAAGCGTGCCTCCGCCCGGAAGCTGGACGCCGACCGCGTCGCCGGCGAAGAGCAGGCCCGAGATCGAGTCGTGGAAGCCCAGGTGGTGCTTCGCGTGCCCTGGCGAGTCGATGGCGGTGAGCGACCGCCCGCCCCCGAGGTCGATGCTCTCGCCGTCGAGCAGCACCGTGACGCGCTCCGCGTCTGTCGCGTCGAGCCGACCGTAGAGGTCGTCGAGGAGGGGGCCGTAGACGCGCGCGGCCGACGCGACGAGGCGGGACGGGTCGACGAGGTGGCGTGCGCCGAGCTCGTGGACGTAGACGGTGGCGCGCGGGAACGCTCGAGCCACGTCCCCGACACCTCCGGCGTGGTCGAGGTGGACGTGGGTGACCGCCACCCCGGCGAGGTCGTCGGGCCCGACGCCGAGCTCGGCGAGTGCCGAGAGAAGGACCGGCACCGAGCTCTGGCTCCCGGTCTCGACGAGGACCGGCGCCCCCCCGTCGAGCAGGTACCCGGCGGTTGCCTGCTCCCAACCCCCGAGGAGCGTGTCGATCTCCGTGACGCCGGGCGCGATCACCCTCACGGCAGCGATCTCCGCTCCTTCACGTCGCGAGCTCGATGACGACCTTCACGTCGTCGGGGCCGTGCTCGAAGGCGTCGGCGAAGCTCGTGACTGGCACGCGGCGCGTGACGAGCCGCGCGAGCCAGTCGCGGTCCGCCCGCGCGAGCGCCTCGGCGCCCGCACGGTAGTGGCGCGTGTTCGCGTTGACGGAGCCCACGACGCAGGTGTTCTCGAGCACCATCGAGCGCGCGAGCGAGCCGGCGTCGAGTTCGAGGCCGACTCCGGTCGGGGAGACGCCCGCGAGGCACACGACTCCGCCGATGCCGACGGCCGCGACAGCGTCGAACGCGAGCCTGGGCACGCCGGTGCACTCGATCACGACGTCCGGGCCGCGGACGGCGTCCGCGAGCGCTCCCGCGTGATAGGTCGCGCCGAGCGCGCGCACGAGGTCCGGCTTGAGCCCGGACGCCATCTGGTCGACGACATGGACGTCGAGGCCGCGCTCGACGCCGAGCAGCGCTGCGAGAAGCCCGATGGGGCCCGCGCCGACGACGAGCGCGGTCGTAGGCTTCCAGGTCTGGCGGCCCCCGATCCGCTCGATCTCCTCCCAGGCCTTCGCGACGACCGTCGTCGGTTCGAGGAGGACGCCGAGCTCCCCGAGGTGGGCGTCGACCTTCACCATTGCGTCGGGGTTTGCCCGCCACCGCTCTCGCATGAAGCCGTCCAGCTGCTTGATGCCGTGCTCGGTGTACTCACCGTTGCGGCACGCGTCCCACTCGCCCACTGCGCAGCTGTAACAGGGGACCGGGTCCGGGCGGCGGACGATACCGACGACGAGGTCGCCGACCGATAGGCCCGAGCCGGCCGGCGCGTCGAGCACCCGGCCGAGGGACTCGTGGCCGAGGACGAGCCTCTCACGCCCGGGAGGCGCCCACCCGTAGTCGCCGCGGACGATCTCCATGTCCGTACCGCACACCCCGACTGCGACGGTCTCGACGAGGACGGCTCCGTCGGGCCCTTCGGGCTCGGGGACGTCGTCGAGCGCGATGGATGCGGCGGTTTTCGGGATCACGGTCAGTGCCTTCACGGGCTCCTCCGGGGAGTTAGGGGTCGGGCCGCCGGCGCCTAGCCCGCGGGGCGGCGCCGTCGGGCGAGGCCGCTGCGACCACCGCGTGCGCGCGCGCGGCTGCGTCGACCGTGGGACACCTTTACGCCCGCGAGGCGGGCCCGCTGGCCATGACCCTCGGTCCATTCCGCGTCGGCCGCGAGGTTCACGGCGGTGTTCACGAGCGAGATGTGCGAGAAGGCCTGCGGGAAGTTGCCGACGAGCCGCTTCGCGATCGGGTCGTACTCCTCGGAGAGCAGCCCGACGTCGTTTCGTAGCGCGAGAAGCTTGTCGAACAGCCGACGCGCATCCTCGTGACGGCCGACGAGCTCGAGGTTGTCGGCGAGCCAGAAGGAGCACGCGAGGAACGCGCCCTCGCGACCTGCCAGGCCGTCGACAGAGCTCGAGCTCGAGCTCGAGCCCGTCGTGTCGTAGCGGAGCACGAAGCCGTCTTGGGTGAGCTCTCGCTCGACCGCCGCGACCGTTCCCGCGACGCGCGGGTCATGGGGTGGGAGGAATCCGACCATCGGGATCATGAGCACGCTCGCGTCGAGCTCTCGCGACCCGTAGTACTGGGTGAAGGTGTTGCGTTCGGAGTCGAACGCCTTCTCGAGCACCTCGGCGTGGATCTCGTCGCGCACCCTCCGCCAGCGGTCGATCGGCCCGTCGAACCCGAACTCCTCGATGTCCTTGACCGCCCGGTCGAGAGCGACCCACGCCATGACCTTCGAGTGGGTGAAGTGGCGCCGTGGACCGCGCACCTCCCAGATCCCGTCGTCGCTCTGGCGCCAGCCGTCCTCGAGGAACTCGACGAGCGCCGTCTCGAGGTCCCACGCAGGTCCGGCCGGGTCCATGCCGCCGCGTCGCGACTCGTGCAGCGCGGAGATCACCTCGCCGTAAACGTCGAGCTGGAACTGCCCCGCCGCGGCGTTCCCGATGCGCACGGGCCGCGAGCTCTCATAGCCGCCGAGCCAGTCGAGCTCCGCCTCGACGAGATTCCTCTCCCCGGCCGGGCCGTACATGATCTGGAGCTTCGAGGGGTCCCCGGCGACCGCACGCAGCAGCCAGTCGCGCCAGGCGGCCGCCTCCTCGTGATAGCCGGCGGCCATCAGCG
>DATLRJ010000177.1:0-16649 GCA_035534715.1 Acidimicrobiales bacterium
CGCGTCACGCGACCACGTCCTTCTCGTCGGGATGATGGGGGCGGGGAAGACCACGACAGGCGAGCGACTCGCGGTGGCGATGGGTCGGCCCTACCTCGATAGTGACCTGCAGGTCGAGCGCGCGACCGGCATGAGCGTCCCGCAGATATTCGCGGCCCGGGGCGAGGCGGCGTTTCGCCAGGAGGAGACGGCGGCGCTTCGTGCCGCGCTCGCGCGCGAGCGCCCGGCCGTCGTCGCGGTCGCCGGTGGTGCCGTGCTCGACCGGGCCAATCGCGACCTGATCGCGCAGTCCGGCACCGTTGTGTGGCTGAGGGCACGGCCTGAGACGATCGTCGCCCGCCTCGGTTCCGGCGAGGGTCGCGTGCTCGTCCAGCCCGACCCCTCCGAGGCCGTCCCGCGACTCGTGGCACAGCGCTACCCCCTCTACGAGGGGCTCGCGACGCGCACGGTCGACGTCGATGGCCTCGCGCCCGATGCGATCGTCGAGGCCGTAAGGGACGCGGTCGTCCGCGGAGTGCGCGTCGCGCTTCCCGGACGCTCCTACGACGTGCGCGTCGGACCAGGCGCGCGGCGTGAGCTCGCGCGCCACCTCCCCGAGCGCGCCCGCCGTGCGGTGATCGTCACCCAGGAGGGGATCGGCGTCGACGTCGCGCCGGGCATCGACTCGGTCCGCCTCGAGATCCCCGACGGCGAGGACGCGAAATCGATGGCGACGGTCGAGCGGCTGTGTCGCGAGATGTCGCTCGCAGGGATCACGCGCCGCGACGTCGTCGTCGCGGTCGGCGGTGGGGTGGTGACCGACACGGCAGGGTTTGCCGCGTCGTGCTATCACCGCGGCATCGATGTCGTGCACGTGCCTACGACACTGCTCGGCCAGGTCGACGCAGCGATCGGAGGAAAGACGGGCGTGAACCTGCCGGAGGGCAAGAACCTCGTCGGGACGTTCTGGCAGCCGCATGCGGTGATCTGCGACACCGACACTCTCCAGAGCCTGCCGGAGCGCGAGTGGCGCTCGGGGCTCGGCGAGATGGCGAAGTACGCCTTCCTCGGACTCGACGACCTCGACGAGCTGCCCCTCGCCGAGCAGGTCGCGCGCTGCGCAGCGCTGAAGGCCCACGTCGTCGCAGTCGACGAGCGCGAGTCAGGGCGCCGGATGCTGTTGAACTACGGCCACACGCTCGCGCACGCGCTCGAGGCCGCCGGGTTCGCGGCCGGCGCGGGTGAGGGCGCGGGCGACGAGCTCGCTGGTGCGGCGCGGATGCGCCACGGCGAGGCCGTGGCCGTCGGCCTCGTCTTCGCGGCGCGTCTCGCCCGCGTGCTCGGCCGGATCGACGACGCACGCGTCGCCCGCCACCTCGAGGTCGTCGGCCGCTACGGCTTGCCGACGGCGCTTCCCGCGGGTGCGTCCCCCCAGGGGCTCGTGACGCTCATGGGGCGGGACAAGAAGGCGACCGACGGTCTGACCTTCGTCCTCGACGGTCCGGCAGGCGTCGAGGTCGTGAGCGGTATCGGGCGCGACGAGGTCCTCGAGGCGCTCGGCGAGACCCACGCGGGAGTCGCGTCGTGAACCATCCCGTGCTCCTCCTGCTCTCCGGACCAAACCTTGCCCTTCTCGGCGAGCGCCAGCCGGAGATCTACGGGACCGCGACCCTGGCCGACCAGGTCGCCCACGCGACGGCGGCAGCCGAGCGCAATGGACTCGCGCTCGAGCACCTCCAGAGCGAGCGAGAGGGCGATCTCGTCGAGGCAGTCCACGGTGCGAGGGGCCGGGTCGCGGCGATCGTCGTGAACGCGGGGGCGCTGAGCCACTACGGCTGGTCGCTCCACGACGCTCTCGCGACGTTCTCCGGGCCCGTCGTCGAGCTCCACCTGTCCAATCCCGATGCACGCGAACCTTGGCGCCGCCGGTCCGTACTCGCCCCGGTGTCGGACGGGACGGTCGCCGGCTTCGGCGGGGTCGGATACGAGCTCGCGGTGGAAGCCGCCGCGCGTCTCATTCGCGGCCGAGGCCTCAGCGCGGTGAAGGCCTAGGTTCGTCGCCGTGCCGCCGGTCTTCTCCCCGGACGCCTTGCCGCCGATGGACGTCGCCGGGCGCCTCGCGCGCCTGCGTGAGCTGCTCGAGGGTGCCGGGTGCGAGGTGCTCCTCGTGACGAGGCAGGAGAACGTCCGGTATCTCACCGGCTTCTCGGGGTCTGCCGGGATGCTCCTCGTCTCAGGGGACCGTGCGCTGCTCGTGACCGACGGCCGCTACCGCGACCAGTCGATCGAGCAGACCCGCGGCGCGCGAGCCGAGGTCGAGATCGAGGTGCGGCCCCTTCCTGGGCAGCTCGACGTGCTCGCATCGGCGGTCCACGACAGCTCCCGCGTCGGCCTCGAGGCGGCGTCGGTGACGTGGTCGCTGCAGCAGCGCCTCGCCACGCTGTTCGACCGCTCGTCGGTCGTCGCGACCCGTGGGCTCGTCGAGCGGCTGAGATCGGTGAAGGACACGGGCGAGATCGCTCGGATAGAAGCTGCGTGTGATGTCGCGGACGTCGCGATCGCGCAGGTCAAACCCATGCTCGCCGAGGGATGCACCGAGGCCCAGTTCGCCACGGAGCTCGAGGCCGAGATGCGGCGGCGGGGGTCGTCCGGTGCGTCGTTCGAGACGATCGTCGCGAGCGGCCCGCGCTCCGCTCTCCCGCACGCCCGTCCCGGCGACCGGGTGATCGAGCCCGGCGAGCTCGTCGTCGTCGACTTCGGCGCGACGGTCGACGGCTACCGCTCGGACATGACCCGGACCCTGTGCGTCGGCGCGCCCGACGCCGCACTCGCCCGGCTCGTGGACGCGGTCTTCGCTGCGCAGCGGGCAGGGCTGCGCGCGGTGACGGCGGGCACGACGGGTGGCGAGGTCGACCGGGCGTGCCGCGAGTCGCTCGACGAGTCCGGCTACGGCGAGGCCTTTCTCCACTCGACCGGTCACGGCGTCGGCCTCGAGATCCACGAGTCCCCGACGGTCGCGAAGGACTCGGCTGATATCCTCGGCGCCGGAACGGTCGTCACCGTCGAGCCGGGCGCCTACCTCGCCGGCATCGGCGGAGCCCGGATCGAGGACACGGTCCTCGTGGGCGCGTCCGGAAGCCGCCTGCTCACGAAGTCGACGAAGGACTACACGCTCTGATGGCGCTCTCGCTCACCGACCTGAAGAACGGCATGGCTATCGATCTTCCCGACGGTCTCTTCTCGGTCGTCGAGTTCCAGCACGTGAAGCCCGGCAAGGGTGGGGCGTTCGTGCGGACCAAGCTGCGGAACCTGCGGACGAAGTCCGTCGTCGAACGGACGTTCCGTGCGGAGGAGAAGGTCGAGCAGGCCGTCATCGACAAGCGTGAGATGCAGTTCCTCTACCGGGACGGCGACGACTACGTCTTCATGGACAACTCGTCCTACGACCAGATGAACGTGGGCGGGTCGTCCCTCGGTGGGGCGAGGTCGTACCTGAAGGAGGGCGACTCGGCGGTGCTCGAGCTGTACGGCGGCGAGATCGTCGACGTCGACCTGCCTGCCGCGGTCGAGCTCTCCGTCGCGGAGACCGATCCGGGGCTCCAGGGCGATCGCGTCTCGGGCGCCCGCAAGCCCGCGACCATGGAGACCGGTCTCGTCGTGCAGGTGCCGCTCTTCGTGAACCCGGGCGACCGGATCAAGGTCGACACCCGGTCCGGTGAGTACCTCACGAGGGCATAGCCGGGACGCGGACGAGCCGGTCGCAGGCGAGCGACGACGCGCCCGCGAGCGCGCGCTCGGCCTGCTGTACGAGGCGGAGATGAAGGGCCTCGCGCCCGAGCAGGTCCTCGACGCGCTGCCCCTCCCGCCCGAGCCGTACGCGGAGCAGCTGTTCCGCGGCGTCGGTCGCCGCGGGGCGGAGCTCGACGCACTCGTCGCGGCGCAGTCGGCCGCGTGGGCGCTCGGCCGGATGCCCGCTGTCGACCGCCAGCTGCTGCGTCTCGCGACGTTCGAGCTTGCCGAGTGCATGGACGTTCCCGTCGCCGTCGTGATCGACGAAGCCGTCGAGCTCGCGAAGCTGTACTCGACGGACGACTCCGGTCGCTTCGTGAACGGCGTCCTCGCCGCCCTGGCGACGGCATTGCGTCCGGGCGAGGGGCGTCCCCGGTGAGCTCCGCGTACGAGCGCGCGGGCGTCGACTACGGGACTCTCGACGCCGCGAAGCGCACCGCGCTCGCCTCGGCGCTCTCGACGACCGCCGTCGCGGCGCGGCGGGGCGCGCACATCGACGACGCGTCGCGCGGCGAGCCGGCCGTCGTCATCGAGGTCGGTGGTGTCACCCTCGGCTTCGTCCTCGAGTGCCTCGGCACGAAGTCGACGATCGCGCGTGAGTACGAGGAGCTCACCGGCGTCGACCGGTTCGACGCGATCGGCTACGACACCGTCGCAGCCGTCGTCAACGACTGCTGCTGTGTCGGCGCACTTCCCTTCGTCGTCAACGCGTACTTCGCGACGGGCTCCGCGAGCTGGTACGGCGGCACGCGCCACCGGTCACTCGTCGCAGGATGGCGCCGCGCCTGCGAGGACGCCGGCGCCGCGTGGGGAGGCGGGGAGTCGCCGACGCTATCGGGCCTCGTCACCCCGGACGGCATCGACCTCGCGGGCAGCGCGGTCGGGCGAGTACCGGAGGGAGTCCGCGCGTTGCTCGGCGCGGAGCTCGAGCCCGGTGACGACATCGTGCTCGTCGCGTCGAGCGGCCTCCACGCCAATGGAGCCTCGCTCGCTCGCGCCGTCGCGGCTCGCTCGCCCGAGGGCCTCGCGACCCCGCTCGCGAGCGGGCGCGCGCTCGGTGACGCGCTGCTCGACGAGAGTGTCGTCTACGTCCCGCTCGTGGAGCAGGCGCTCGCCGCGCGCCTCGGACTCCACTACGCGAGCCACATCACCGGCCACGGCTTGCGAAAGCTCATGCGCGCGGATCGCGAGCTCACCTATCGCGTCGAGCGCCTGCCGCGTGTCCCCGAGGTGCTCACGTTCCTCGCCGACTCCGCAGAGCTCGCGCCTCGCGACGCGTACGGCACGCTCAACATGGGCGCTGGCTTCGCGTGCTTCGTCGCGCGGGGAGAGGGCGACGCTCTCGTCGACATCGCTCGCGGGCTCGGCTATGCCGCGGAGGTGTCGGGGCAGGTAGAGCGGGGGCCGAGGCGCGTCGTGCTCGACCCGGTCGGCGTCGTGTACGACGCCGAGGATCTCGAGCTGCGCTGAGCCCGAGCGCGGGGTGGGCACGCGGGCGATGGCGCAATGCGAGCAGGCGCGTCGACGACGGCGCGGCGTGTGTGAGACGCGCGGGCGGCCGTGCGGTTAGCATGACCCGGGTACGTGAAGCGGGTCCGGAGAGGCCTGTACGGACGGTAGAGGAGCACGGTGGCGGAGCGTGAGCGCAGGTCGGCGCGGCCCGACGGGCGCGTGCTCGTCCCCCGTTCCGTCCTCATGGGCCCGGCCGACGTCCGCCGGGCGCTCGTGCGGATCGCTCACGAGGTGCTCGAGCGCAATCACGGTGCCGAGGATCTCGTCGTCGTCGGCCTGCAGTCCGGTGGAGTACCCCTCGCCGAGCGGCTCGTCGCGCTCCTCGAGGAGATCGACGGTACGGCGGTGCCCCTCGGCAGGCTCGATGTCGCGTTCTACCGCGACGACATCGCTCTGCGCCCGGTGCGTCCTGGCGAGGTCACCGCGATCCCCGTCGACCTGACGGGACGAGTCGTCGTCCTCGTCGACGACGTGTTGTTCACGGGCAGGACCGTCCGGGCCGCGCTCGACGCCCTCGCGGACCACGGCCGGGCACGCGCCGTCCAGCTCGCGGTCATGGTCGACCGCGGCCACAGGGAGCTGCCGATCCGCCCGGATTTCGTCGGGAAGAACCTCCCGACGAGGCGGGACGAGACCGTTGACGTGAGCATCGACGGTGTCACGATCGGAGACCTCGCCGCCGCGGCGCCCGGGTCGCCCCCTGACGCGGCGCCCGGGTCGCCCCCTGACGCGGCGCCCGCCGGAGATCCCCGGTGACGCGCGCGGACCTCCTCTCGGTCGCGGATCTCGGGCGCGAGGGCATCGTCCAGGTCCTGCATCTCGCGGACTCCTTCGCCGAGGTCTCCGAGCGGCCGATGCCGAAGGTGCCCGCCCTGCGGGGCCGGACGGTCGCGACCGTGTTCTTCGAGGCCTCGACGCGGACGCGGCTGTCGTTCGAGGCGGCGGCGAAGCGGCTGTCGGCGGACACGATGACCTTCACGCCAGCGACCTCGTCGCTCACGAAGGGCGAGTCCATGCGCGACACCGTCGAGACGCTCGACGCGATGGGCGTGGACGCGATGGTCGTGCGCCACGCGTCCGCCGGCGCACCCGAGCAGATCTCGCGCTGGGTGCGCGCAGGAGTTGTGAACGCGGGTGACGGCCAGCACGAGCACCCGACACAGGCTCTACTCGACTGCTTCACGCTGCGCGAGGCGCTCGCCGCGCGCGAGGGCCGCGCGCCCGCCGACGACCTGTCCGGGGCGCGCATAGCGATCGTCGGCGACGTGCGGCACAGCCGGGTCGCACGCTCCGGTGTGCTCGCGTTCCGGGCCCTCGGCGCGGAGCTCGTCCTTGTCGGGCCGCCGACGCTCCTGCCGCCCGACACGGCGTCGTGGGGCGTCGGCATCGCCCACGATCTCGACGAGGTGCTCGCGGATGTCGACGTCGTGTACGTGCTCCGGCTCCAGGTCGAGCGGATCCGCGAGTGCCTGCTCCCGAGCCTCCACGAGTACTCCGCTCGTTTCGGGCTGACGCGTGACCGGGCCGCGCGGCTGCGGCCCGACGTGCTCGTCATGCACCCGGGGCCGATGGTGCGCGGTCTCGAGATCGACGCCGAGGTCGCGAGCTCGCCGCGCAGCCTCGTGACGCGTCAGGTTCACAACGGTGTAGCCGTGCGCATGGCGGTGCTCTTCCGTCTGCTCGCACGTGAGGTCGCGTCGTGAACGTGCCGCTCGAGGCGACGCGCCTGTGCGTCCGAGGTGGAGCGGTCGTCGACGCGCGGGGGGAGCGCCGAGCCGACGTCCTCATCGAGGCAGGTCGCATCGTCGCGGTCGAGCGCACGATCGACCCGCCAGTGGGAACGAGCGTCCTCGACGCCTCGGGATGTGTGGTTGCCCCGGGTCTCGTCGATCTGCACACCCACCTGCGTGAGCCGGGAAGCGAGGACGCGGAGACGATCGACAGCGGCGCGCGGGCGGCCGCGCTGGGCGGGTACACGGCTGTCGTCGCGATGCCGAACACCGAGCCGCCGATCGACAGCGCGGCCGCCGTGCGGGCGGTGCTCGCACTCGCCGCGGGTGCGTGCGCGGAGGTCGCGGTCGCGGGCGCGATCACCGTCGGCCGTGCCGGCGACCAGCTCGCGCCGTTCGCCGAGATGGCAGCGCTCGGCGTCCGGGTGTTCACCGACGACGGCCGGGGCGTGCAGCATGCGGGCGTCATGCGCAGGGCGCTCGAGTACGCGCGCCCGCTCGGGATCGTCCTCGCGCAACATTGTGAGGACGAGCAGCTCGCAGCCGGCGGCTACATGCACGAGGGCGCGTGGTCGAGCCGGCTCGGCGTCCCCGGGCAGCCCGCGATCGCCGAGGAGGCGATGCTCGCCCGCGACATCGCCCTCGTCCGCCTCACCGGCTCGCCGATGCACTTCCTGCACCTCTCGAGCGCGGGCTCGGTCGAGCTCGTGCGCGCCGCGCGCGCGGCGGGTCTGCCGGTGACGGCGGAGGCTACGCCGCATCACCTCAGCCTCACGGACGCCGAGCTGTGCGGCTACGACCCCGTGTTCAAGGTCAACCCACCCCTTCGGACCAGCGACGACGTGCTCGCCGTCCGGTCGGGGGTGCTCGACGGCACGATCGGCGCGATCGCGACGGACCACGCTCCGCACCCGCGCGAGTCGAAGGAGGAGCCGCTCGACACCGCGCCGCCCGGGATGATCGGACTCGAGACCGCCCTCGCCGTCGCCTACGGAGCGCTCTGCCTCGGTGGGGACGCCGGCGCCGGTCCCGCGTCCGGGTCCGGCGGTGAGATCGGGGCCGGCGCGCCGACGTGGCTCGCGGCTCCACCGATGCGCCGGGCGAGCCTCGTGGAGCTGTTCGCGGCGCTGTCCTGGGTGCCGGCACGCATCGCGGGGCTCGACGCGCCCGCTCGCCCCGGCTTCTCGACGACCGGCGGCCACGGCGGTCCGATCGCGCCCGGAGCCGTCGCGCACCTCTGCGTGTTCGACCCGACCGTGCGCTGGACCGTCTCGGTGTCGAGGGGCGCGAGCAGGAGCACGAACACCCCCTTCGCGTCGAGGGACCTCGTCGGGAGAGTCCGGCACACGCTACGCGCAGGCGAGGCCGTCGTCGTCGACGCGGAGCCACAGCGGTGAGCGAGCGCGGCCGGCGCGTGGCGCGCCCGCCAGCGCTTCTCGTGCTGGCGGACGGCACGGCGTTCGAGGGCGAGGCCGTCGGCGCGCTCGCGACGGGCGTGAGCTCGATCGCGACTGGCGAGATCGTGTTCAACACTGCACTCAGCGGCTACGAGGAGATCATCACGGACCCGTCCTACGCGGGGCAGGTCATAGCGTTCACCTACCCGCACATCGGCAACTACGGCGTGACGTCCGCGGACGAGGAGGCGCGCCGTCCCCGTTGCCGAGCAATCGTCGCGCGAGATCTCGCGGCGCGCCCGAGCAGCTGGCGCGCGACCGGCGACATCGAAGGGTTCCTCTCGGGCCACGGCATCGGCGGGCTCACCGGCGTCGACACACGCCGTCTCACCCGCCACGTGCGGGAGGCGGGCGCGATGAGCTGCGCGCTCGGGACGGCTCCAGAGGCCGAGCTACTCGAGGCCGCGCGCCTCGAACCTGGGACGGTGGGCATGGACCTCGTCCGCGAGGTCACGACGAGTCGCGCGTACGAGGTCGCCGGAGGCCCGCTCCGCGTCGTCGCCTACGACTACGGGATGAAGGCGACGATCCTGCGGCAGCTCTCGTCGTTCTCGACGATCGAGGTCGTGCCCGCGACGACGCCTGCGGCGGACGTGCTCGCACGGCGACCCGATGGTGTGTTCCTCTCGAACGGACCGGGCGACCCGGCCGCGCTCGGGCACCTCGTGGGCGAGATCGCGGAGATGCTCGGCAACGTGCCCGTCTTCGGCATCTGTCTAGGCCACCAGCTGCTCGCGGCGGCACTCGGCGGGGCGACCTACAAGCTCCCGTTCGGCCACCACGGGGCGAACCACCCGGTGCGGCGAATCGCGACCGGAGCGGTCGAGATCACGAGCCAGAACCATGGGTACGCGGTCGCAGACGGCACCGTGGCCGGCGCGGATGTGACGCACGTGAACTTGAACGACGGCGTCGTCGAGGGGATCGCATGCCGGGACGTCCCTGCGTTCTCCGTGCAGTACCACCCGGAGGCGGCACCCGGACCGCACGACGCGCGCTATCTGTTCGCCGAGTTCCACCGGCTCATGGAGGCGCACCGGTGATCGCGGGACGGCTCGCGGGCCGCAGGCCGGGCGGCGTCCGCGCGGGGAGTGCGCGCTGATGCCGCGGCGTGACGACATCGAGACGATCCTCGTCGTCGGCTCGGGACCGATCGTCATCGGCCAGGCGTGTGAGTTCGACTACTCGGGGACGCAGGCGTGCCGGGTGCTGCGCGACGAGGGTTACCGCGTCGTCCTCGCGAACTCGAACCCCGCGACGATCATGACGGACCCCGGTCTCGCCGACCGCACATACGTCGAGCCGCTCGCACCCGACGTCCTCGCAGCGATAGTCGAGCGGGAGCGCCCCGACGCCCTCCTCCCGACGATGGGTGGTCAGACCGCGCTCAATCTCGCGATGGCGCTCCACGCCGACGGCGTGCTCGAGCGGTTCGGTGTCGAGCTGATCGGCGCGAAGGTCGACGCGATTGAGACCGCCGAGAACCGGGAGCGCTTCAAGGAGGCGATGACCGAGATCGGCCTCGCCGTGCCCGACTCGGGTTTCGCCCACGACCTCGCGGAGGCGCTCGCCGTCGGCGAGAGGATCGGTTACCCCATCATGGTGAGGCCGTCGTTCATCCTCGGCGGTGCGGGTACGGGCATCGCGCCGGACCGCGAGGCACTGCGCTCGCTCGCGGCCGCGGGGCTCGCGGCGAGCCCGATCTCCGAGATCCTCGTCGAGCGGTCGATCGCGGGGTGGAAGGAGTACGAGCTCGAGGTCATGCGCGACCGGGCCGACAACTGCGTCGTCGTCTGCTCGATCGAGAACTTCGACCCGATGGGCGTCCACACGGGGGACTCGATCACGGTCGCGCCCGCGCAGACCCTGTCCGACGTCGAGTACCAGGAGATGCGTGACGCCGCGTTCCGCTGTATCCGGCGGGTCGGCGTGGAGACTGGAGGGTCGAACATCCAGTTCGCCGTCGACCCGTCGACTGGCGAACGGCTCGTGATCGAGATGAACCCACGCGTCTCGCGGTCCTCCGCCCTCGCTTCGAAGGCGACGGGCTTCCCGATCGCGAAGATCGCCGCACGCCTCGCGGTCGGCTACAGGCTCGACGAGATCACGAACGACATCACGGGTGCGACGCCCGCGAGCTTCGAGCCGACGATCGACTACATCGTGACGAAGATTCCTCGCTGGGCCTTCGAGAAGCTTCCGGGCACTCCGGATCGGCTCGGCACGCGGATGCAGTCCGTCGGCGAGGTCATGGCCATCGGCCGCACGTTCCCCGAGTCGTTCCAGAAGGCCTTGCGCGGCCTCGAGCACGGCAGGTCCGGGCTGAACTGCGACCCCGCAGAGCGGCTCCTCGACGCTGTCCCCGCTGCCGAGCTCATGGCGCGCGCCGCCGTGGCGACGCCGCAGCGGCCTTACGAGGTCGAGGCGCTGATCCGGCGGGGCCACAGCACCGAGGAGGTAGCGGCCGCGACGGGGATCGACCCGTGGTTTCTCGACCGCATCGAGGAGATCGTCGACGGGCGACGCATCCTCGACGAGCTCGCAGGGACCGGAGGCGGCGGGCTCGCCGCGCTGTCGCGGGCGGAGTGGCGGCGCCTCAAGCGGCTCGGCTTCTCCGACGCCCAGGTCGCCTGGCGGCTCGGCGTCGCGGAGTCGGACGCCCGCGGGGCGCGTCGTGCGCACGGCATCGCGCCGACCTTCAAGACAGTCGACACCTGCGCCGCGGAGTTCGCCGCGCAGACTCCGTACTACTACTCGACCTACGAGGACGAGGACGAGGTGCGCCCCGCGTCGAAGCCGCGAGTCGTGATCCTCGGCTCGGGGCCCAATCGCATCGGCCAGGGGATCGAGTTCGACTACTGCTGCGTGCACGCGTCGATGGCGCTTCGTGACGCGGGCTTCGAGACGGTCATGGTGAACTGCAACCCCGAGACGGTGTCCACCGACTACGACACCTCTGACCGGCTCTACTTCGAGCCGATCACCGAGGAGGACGTGCTCGCGGTCATCGACGCAGAGCAGCGCGCCGGCGCGGGCGGTGTCGTCGGAGTCATCGTCTCACTCGGTGGTCAGACCCCGCTCAAGCTCGCCGACCGCCTCCCGCCCGATCTCGTCCTCGGTACGAGCCCCGCGTCCATCGACCTCGCAGAGGACCGCGAGCGGTGGTCCGCGCTGTGCGCGCGTCTCGAGATCCCGCAGCCCGCGGGCGGGATCGCGCGCTCTCTCGACGACGCTCGCTCTGTCGTCGAGAGAATCGGCTACCCCGCGCTCGTTCGGCCGAGCTACGTCCTCGGCGGGCGCGCGATGGAGATCGTCTACGACGACGAGGGGCTCGTGCACGCGATGGCCGCCCTTGCAGGAGCCGGTTCGCTCGGGCGCGAGGGCGGCCTGTCAGCGGAGCGACCGGTGCTCGTCGACCGTTTCCTCGAGGACGCGGTGGAGGTCGACGTCGACGCGCTGCGCGACTGCGACGGCGAGGTCCTCATCGGGGGTGTGATGGAGCACGTCGAGGAGGCGGGAGTCCACTCCGGCGACTCCGCGTGCGTGATCCCACCGCCGACGCTCGACGACGCGACGATCGCGGTGCTCGAGGGCTACACCCGGGACATCGCGGCCGCGCTCGACGTGCTCGGGCCGGTCAATGTGCAGTACGCGGTGAAGAGCGGCCAAGTCTTCGTCATCGAGGCGAACCCCCGCGCGAGCCGCACGGTGCCGTTCGTCGCGAAGGCGACCGGTGTGCCACTCGCGAAGATCGCGGCGCGGGTCATCGCCGGAGCGACGCTCGCGGAGCTCCGCACCGAGGGGATGGTCCCCGTGGGCGGCATGCCGAGGCCGCCGCACGTGAGCGTGAAGGAAGCCGTGCTCCCCTTCGACCGCTTCCCCGAGGTCGACGCGCTCCTCGGACCGGAGATGCGCTCGACGGGAGAGGTCATGGGCGTCGCCGCGACGTTCGGTCTCGCCTTCGCGAAGAGCCAGATCGCCGCGGGCAGCAGGCTGCCCGATCGCGGCGGTGTCTTCTTGTCGCTCGCGGACCGCGACAAAGCCGCTGGCGTGCTCGCCGCACGCGCGTTCGCGGATCTCGGGTTCACGATCGCCGCGACGGAGGGGACCGCTGCGCACCTCGAGCGCAACGGCGTGCACGTCGCGACTCTCGTCGCGAAGCTCGCGATCGTGGGCGGTGACACGGCGACCACGGCGGGCACGGCGGGGGCGGCGGACGGCGCCCCGGCGGGGACGGCATCGAACTCGGAGGACGGAGGCAGCGCCGCGCGAGTCGCAGGCGCCGACGCGGTCGCGCTCATTTCGGGCGGCGAGATCCAGCTCGTCGTCAACACGCCGCGCGGGCGCGGGCCGCGAGCGGACGGCGCGCACATCCGCCGGGCGGCGTCCGCCCACGGCGTCGCGATGGTCACGACTGTCGCGGCGGCGCGGGCAGCGGCCGCGGGGATCGCGGACTGGCGCCGCCTCGGGCTCAGCGTCATGAGCCTGCAGGAGCACCACGGCGCTCGGAGCGGGAGCGGCGAGGGTCGCCCGTGAGCCGTGTCCACCAGATGCGCCGAGCGTGCCCTGCGGAGCGCGTGTGACGTGCGGGACGCGCTCCGCGCGTAAGCGCCGGTGAGCGCAGCTGTCGCGATGCGCACGGCCGTCGGGACCGTCGAGCTCGCGAACCCCGTCATGACCGCCGCGGGTACCGCAGGGCACGGGGCAGAGCTCGGCGCGTACCTCGATCTCGGGCGGATCGGCGCAGTCGTCGTGAAGTCGCTCGCCGTCATGGCGTGGCCCGGCAATCCCGCGCCCAGGGTCCATCCCGTCGCCGCAGGGATGCTGAATAGCGTCGGTCTCCAGGGACCGGGCGTCGCCGAATGGCTCGAGCGGGACCTCCCCGCCCTCGAGGCGGCCGGCGCGACGGTGGTCGCGAGCATCTGGGGGCGCACGGTCGAGGAGTTCTTGCTCGCCGCCGAGGCGCTCGCGGCCGCTCCGCCGAGCGTCGTCGCGGTCGAGGTGAACGTCTCCTGCCCGAACCTCGAGGATCGCAGCGCGATGTTCGCGCACTCGGCGTCCGCGACGGCGGCCGCGGTGCGCGCCGCGGCTGCGTGCGGGCGGCCGCTGTGGGCCAAGCTCTCGCCGAACGTCGCGGACATCGCCGAGATCGCCGCCGCCGCGCTCGGCGCAGGGGCCGAGGCCGTCACGCTCGTGAACACGGTCCTCGGCCTCGCGATCGATGTCGAGAGCCGGCGCCCGGTGCTCGGGGCGGTGCGCGGGGGTCTCTCGGGCCGAGCGGTCCATCCTGTCGCGGTGCGCGCGGTCTACGACGTGCGCGCCGCGCTCCCCGACGCCGCGATCGTAGGAGTCGGGGGCGTGAGCGACGCGGCGAGCGCGGTCGAGCTGCTGCTCGCCGGTGCGAGCGCGGTGCAGGTCGGGACCGCGACGCTCGCCGACCCCCGCGCCGCGTCGCGAGTGCTCGACGATGTCGAGCGCTGGTGCGAGTCGCATGGTGTCGGCGCGGTCCGAGACCTCGTATCCGCGGCGCACCGAGCAGGAGGTACGAGATGACCCGTCGTGACGACGGTCGCGGTCGCGGTGGCCGGCCTGAGCGGGAACTGCTCGCGCTCGCGCTGGACCTCGACGACCTCGACTCGGCCCGCTCCCTCGCCCGCCGGCTCGCGCCCTGGTTCGCCGTCGCGAAGGTCGGGCTCGAGCTCTTCTCGGCCGCCGGCGCTGGCGCAGTGCACGCGCTCGCGTCGGAGGGCTTCTCGGTCTTCCTCGACGTCAAGCTCCACGACATCCCCGAGACCGTCGGACGCGCGTCACGAGTGCTCGGCCGGACAGGCGTCCGATTCGTCACGCTCCATGCGAGCGGAGGAGAGGCGATGCTCGCTGCGGGGGTCGCGGGCCTTAGAGCCGGAGCAGCCGAGGCGGACGTTCCGGAGCCGTGCGCGCTAGCGGTCACCGTGCTCACGAGCGACACCCACGCCCCCGAGGGACTGCTCGCCGCCCGGGCATCTGCAGCCCGCGACAGCGGCTGCGGCGGGGTCGTGTGCGCGGCAACCGACCTCGCCGTCGTGCGCGCGGCTGCTCCCGGCCTGCTCGCTGTCGTGCCCGGGACGCGACCCGCGGGCGCTCCCGCGCACGATCAGGCCCGGGTCGCGACGCCCGCCGACGCGCTCGCGGCCGGTGCGGGCCTGCTCGTCGTCGGCCGTGTCGTCACGCGCGCTGGCGATCCCGAACGGGCCGCCGAGGAGCTCGTCGCGTCGCTCGGGCCCGCGTCCTGACCCCACCTGTCGCGCTTCCCCGCTGTGACCAGGGAAGAGTTGGGCCGTCGCGGAGCTTCACACGCTGCTAATGCGCGATCGCGTGACGCCGAGATGTCGGACAGGTATCGTGGCGCCAGGCGCGGATATGTAGGTCAGATGACAATATGGCTACGAACGCTGTAACGTAAGCGGACCGCCACAGCGCCGTGGCGCCGTTGATCGGCCCCGGGCAGCACGTTCGCCCCTCGGGGATCGCGAACAAGGCAAGGAGGCAGACATGGCACGTGTCCGCAGACGGCGCGGCCTGCTCTACGCAGGCGCGGCGATCATGGCCGCGGGGTCGACGTTCGTCGGGCTCGCCGGGACGATGACCGCCGGAGCGTCGAAGCCCGTCGCTCACGCGAAGCAGAGCTCGAAGGCCGTGAACGTCGCGCTCGACGAGGTGATCGCCGGCTTCAACATAAACACCTCGGCCGACAACAACTTCGACCTCTCGCAGATCATCGAGAACGTCTGGCCCGAGGCGTTCCTCACGACGAACAAGCTCGGCCTCGTGCTGAACAGCCAGCTCCTCACGAGCGCGACCCAGACGAGCACGAAGCCCCAGACGATCGTCTACAAGATCAATCCGAAGGCCGTCTGGTCCGACGGCGTCCCGATCTCCGCGGCCGACTTCATCTACAACTGGCACGCGCAGAGCGGGCTCAAGAAGTACACCGACCTCGGCGGCAAGGCCTACGACGACGCGACGACAGCGGGGTACAACCAGATCAGCTCGATCACGGGTAGCGACGGCGGCAAGACCGTGACCGTGAAGTTCTCGACGCCCTTCGCGGACTGGAAGAGCCTGTTCGGGACCATCGCCCCTGCCCACATTGCCGAGAAGGTCGGGTGGAACACCGGCTTCAACAGCTACAAGAACGTGGTCTCGGGAAGCTGGTACACGATCGCGAGCTACAAGACCAATCAGTTCCTCGTGCTGAAGGCGAACCCGAAGTACTGGGGGACCCCGCCGAAGGTCAAGACGCTGACCTTCACCTGGGTGGGCACTGACGACTCCGAGCCGACCGGCCTGCAGAACGGCGAGCTCCAGGTGATCAACCCCGCGTCGGTGAGCGAGTCGCTCGTCGCCGAGGCGAACAAGATCCCCGGAACCGTGCACCAGGTGATCCCCGGCCTCGAGTTCGAGCACTTCGACTTCAACGAGGCGAACCCGTACCTGAGCCACCTCGACGTCCGTCAGGCGATCGCCTATGGGACGAACCGCAAGCAGATCATCGCCGACGTGGTCGGCGCGATCGCTCCGAGCACGGTCCCGCTCGGCAACCGGATGCTCATGCCCAATCAGCCCGGGTACGTGAACAACGGTGCGGCGTATGACACGGTGAATGTCGCGAAGGCGAAGTCTCTCCTCGCGAGCTCCGGATTTACTATGGGCTCCGACGGCTACTTCCACCCGAGCTTCGGGCCGGAGGCCGGCCAGGACTTCACCCTCAGCATCGAGACGACCTCGGGCAACCCGATTCGGGCAGAGACGGTCCAGCTCTTCCAGGCCCAGATGCAGCAGATCGGCATCAAGATCACCCCGGTGTTCAAGGACGCCGCGACGTACTTCGGGACCGACCTGCCGACCGGACAGTTCGACATCGCGGAGTTCGCGTGGGTCTCGACGCCGTTCCTCTCGGGCAACCAGAGCATCTACTGCAGCTACAACCTGACCACCGAGTGCGGTTCGAACTACGACCACTTCGCGAACGCGAGCGTCACCGCCCTCGAGCAGGCAGGCTCGACGGCGACGCACCCGGCCGCGGAGATCGCCGACTACAACAAGGCCGACGCGCTCCTCTGGAAGAACATGGTGACGCTGCCGCTCTACCAGAAGCCGCAGTACTTCGCGTGGACGAACAAGCTGTCCGACGTGCTGCCGA
>DATLRJ010000178.1:0-19963 GCA_035534715.1 Acidimicrobiales bacterium
GCGCTCGGGATGCTCACGATCATCTGCGACGTCCGCGCGTTCTGCATGACCTCGCCATTGAGCCGTGTCGTGAGCTCGACATCCGAGACGTCGACCTCGTCCGTCGTCACGACCTCGGGGCCGATCGGGAGGGTGCCGTCGAAGTTCTTGCCCGGCGTCCACTGCGTCGCGGCGCGCTGCCATTCGCGCGCGGATCCTTCGTTTATCACGACATACCCGGCGATCGCGTCCCATGCCTTCGCCGCGGGGATGTACCGGCCACCGCTGCCGATCACGAGGCCGAGCTCGCCCTCGTAGTCGAAGCGCTCGACGAGCGATGGCTTCACGAGGTCGCCGTAGGGTGCGGTGACGGAGTCGGCGCCGCGCACGAAGCACTCGGGCCACGTCGGCGCCTTCCGGCCACCTTCGAGCGCGTGCTCGAGGTAGTTCACGCCGAGGCAGAGGATCCGACGAGGCGCAGGAACCGCCGGCCCCAAGTCGCTCTCGGCGTACGGCGTGCCGTCTCTCGACGCGAGAGGGCGAAGGGCGTCCATGGCCTCGACGCCGGCGTCGAGGACACCCTGCAGCGTCACGTAGCGAGCATCCCCGGTCGCGGATGCCGCATCGACGTAGCCCGAGCGACCGCGAACGTGCAGCCGGAGTCCCTCACTCGTGATGATGCTGGCGAGACGCATCTCATGGCTCCTCTCTCGGGGGCGACCACCCGAACGTCCCGCGACCGGTCGCGGTAGCTCGCCGCGGATCCCTCCGCCGGAGGGCTCTGACGGTGCCAGACCAGCTGCGTGGTCGACATTTGGTTGCCTAGCTCGGAATTGGTCGGAGTGTAACTGTGAGCTCATGTGGGGGTCAATTCCGGCAATTGCTCCCACGTTGCGCAGGCGGGATGGCCAGCGGTAGGAGCATTGGTAGGATTGGTCGGGCGAAGGAGCCACCGGGGCCCTCACGGGAGGTGGAAGGTGGTCGAGTCGGGCGGAGCGGGTCTCGAGCTCTGGCGCGACCTCGCGAGCCGGATCATCGAGGTCGAGAACGTCGATGCCACGGTGGCGGGCCTGCGCTTGCCCACCGAGCGCCAGCTCGCGGAGGATCTCGGGGTCACGCGCACGGCCGTCCGCAACGCCCTCCGGCTTCTCGAGGCCGAGGGGCGCATATCGCGCGAGGTCGGGCGCGGTACGTTCCTCGCTGGCGGCGTCCGTGGCGGCCCCGCGCGAGAGTCGCCGGCCTCGAAGCACGCAGACCGGGCCGACGACATCGCGCCCGCTCACGTCATGGCGGCGCGGCGGCTCATCGAGCCGAGGTTGCCGCCGCTCGTCGTGCCATGGGCGACCGAGCGCGACTTCCAGGAGCTCGACCGGTGCCTCGCGGGCGGCGACAGAGCAGAGACCACGGACGAGTTCGAGGCGTGGGACATCGCGCTTCACCGCGCGATCGTGCGCGCGAGCCACAACGAGGTCGTCGTCCACATGTACAGCGCGATCGAGTACGCCCGCCAGGGTCGGATCTGGGGCAACCTCAAGCGCCGGAGCGACTCGCTCGAGCGTCGCGCCGAGCGCCAACGCGAGCACCGCGCGCTCGTCACCGCTCTCCGGGCGCGCGACGTCGACGCGGCGGTCGCCGCGATGGAGGACCACCTCGACCGGGTCGAGGCGGCCGTGCTGGGCCGAGTGATGTCCATCAACATCGAAGCGGCAGCGCTCTAGGGCGCCGCGGCACGCGGCACGCGGGCAGTCGCTGTCGCTCGGCACGCGCGGCGATGACCACGCGTGCCGCTCCGTCGCCGAGTGCGAGCCGCCGCACGGACTAGACAGTCGGGGTGTCCGTCCTCGAGATCCTCGCCGTGCTCGGCGTCGGGGTCGTCGCCGGCACGATGAACACGATCGTCGGCTCCGGCTCGCTCGTCACGTTCCCGACGCTGCTCGCCTTCGGATTCCCCGCACTCGTCGCCAACGTGTCGAACACCCTCGGGCTCGTCCCCGGCTCGCTGAGCGGTGCCGTCGCCTACCGCCGGGAGCTCGCCGGACAGGCCCGGCGTGTCGCACTGCTCGGCACGATGTCGGCCATCGGCGGGACCGGCGGCGCCATGCTTCTCCTCGAGCTCCCCGGGAGCGTCTTCCATCGCGTGATCCCGTGGCTCATCCTCCTCGCATGCGCCCTCGTCGCCGTCCAGCCGCGCGTCGCGCGCTGGCTCGCCGGACGTGGCGCGCGCCGGCGCCACGGCGGACCAGGGCTGTTCGCTGCCGTGCTCGCGACGGGCGTCTACGGCGGTTACTTCGGGGCCGCGCAGGGCGTGATCCTCGTCGCCCTGCTCGGGATCTCCATCGAGGACAGCCTGCAGCGCCTCAACGGAGCGAAGAACGTCCTTGCCGCCATCGCGAACGGCTGCGCGGCGATCGTGTTCGTCGCCGCCAGCCATATCTCCTACGAGGCTGCCGGCCTCATCGCCGCGGGCTCGACCGCAGGCGGCCAGCTCGGCGGCCACGTCGGCCGCAAGCTGTCACCGCGACTCCTCCGGGGCATCATCGTCGTCGTCGGCACCGCCGTCGCGATCACGCTGCTCGCGTAGCGACGCTCGCGGCGCCGCCACGGAGGCAGCCCGCTCGGGCGGCGAAGGCCGGACAGCGGAGGGAGTGGGATTCGAACCCACGGTGACCAGTGGCCACAACGGTTTTCAAGACCGTCGCATTCGTCCGCTCTGCCATCCCTCCCGACATCCCCGGCCACACGGTACCGGGGTCGTGCTACCCGCCGTCACCGTGGCGCGCAGCCGTGCGTGGTGCGACGCGCGAACGGATCTCGTCGAGCCACTCGCGCGACTCGCGCCGCTTCGTGTCGAGCTCCTGCCGGCGCTCGCTGGCCTCCGTGCCGGGGAGCGGATACGAACCGAGGAACTTGACGGCGCCGAGCTCGGCGCGCAGCTCGCGAAGGCAGTCACCGAGAATATCGTCGGCGACGTGGCCCTCGGCGGTCACGACGAAGCAGTAGTCGCCGAGCGCCTTCTTCGTCGGCCGCGACTCGATGAATGTCAGGTTCAAGCTGCGAGCGGCAAACTGGCCGAGGATCGCGTGCAAGCTTCCCGGGCGGTCGGATCGCTGGAAGCACACGAGGGTGGTCTGGTCGTGACCCGTGGGCTCGGGAACGTGGCGCGGGGCGACGAGGACGAAGCGCGTCTGGTTGCCGCCGTAGTCCTCGACGGCATGGGCGAGCACCTCGAGTCCGTAGAGCTTGGCCGCGAGCGGCGGTGCGAGCGCAGCCGTGCGGTGGAGCCGCCCCTCGGCGACCGCGCGCGCCGCGTCCGCCGTAGAGTTCGCCGCGCCGATCTCGACCTCCGGGAGGTGCTCGCGGAGGTAACGGCGACACTGGGCCGTGGCGTGGGGGAAGGAGACGACGCTCGTCACCGAGTCCATCGCGGTGCCGGGGAGGGCCATAAGGTCGATGTGGATGTCGAGGACGACCTCACGCTGCACGAGGAGGTCGTCGGAGAACACGAGGTGGTCGATGGTCGCGTTCACCGGACCCTCGATGGAGTTCTCGATCGGGACGAACGCCGCGTCAACCTCGCCGCCCGAGACCGCCACGAACGCCTCGGCGATGGTCGGCATCGCGATGAGCTCCTGGTCGGCGAGATCGCTCTCCGAGACGAGCGCCTCCTCCGTGAACGTCCCCGGCGGGCCGAGGTACGCGATGCGCGCGGGCTGTCCGGCAGCTGTGGTCATGCTGGCAGGATAGTGAGGCACATGGACCGCGACGATCTCACCTCCCTCCTCGACGCCGTGAGCACGGGCGCGGTCGCACCCGACGACGCGGCGACGCGCCTGCGCCGCCTGCCGTTCGCCGACCTCGGCTACGCGCGGGTAGACCACCACCGTGCCGTGCGTCAGGGCCTGCCCGAGGCGGTATACGGCCCGGGCAAGACGCCAGAGGAATGCGCGGGGATCGTCGCGGAGCTCCTCGAGAACGGGTCGGGTCCGGTACTTCTCACCCGCGCGGACGCGGCGCAAGCCGACGCCGCGCTCTCGCGCAGCCCGGGTGGCTACCGCGATCCCGAGACCGCGGAGCACGGACGGCCGACGATCGTGTGCTGGCGCGACGCGCCACGACGCGCCGGTGCGGTCGTCGTCGTGACTGCGGGCACCGCTGACCTCCCCGTCGCGCGCGAGTGCGTGGCGACGCTTCGCGCCTACGGGTTCGCCCCGTCGATGCTCGTGGACCGCGGCGTGGCCGGGCTCCACCGGCTCCTCGTATCGGTGGACGAGATCGCGGGCGCGGACGCCGTCGTCGTCGTCGCCGGGATGGAGGGGGCTCTCGCGAGCGTCGTGGGCGGGGTGACCGCGGCGCCGGTCGTAGCCGTACCGACGAGCGTCGGTTACGGCGCGAGCTTCGCCGGACTCACGGCCTTGCTCGCGATGCTGTCCTCGTGCGCCGCGGGCGTCACCGTCGTCGGGATCGACAACGGCTTCGGGGCGGCGTGCGCCATCGCGCGGATCCTCGCATGACCTCCCTCCCCGGAGAGCGTGCTGGGGCGCGCATCGCGTGGTTCCACTGCTTCGCTGGGATCGCCGGAGACATGGCCGTCGCGAGCCTTCTCGACGCGGGCGCGGACGAGGGCGCGCTCCGTGCGGGGCTATCGACCCTTCCGCTCGACGGTTGGTCGATGGACGTCTCGCGCGTGCTGCGAGGCGGGCTCGCGGCGACGCGCGTCGACGTCTCGGCCGCCGCAGGCGGGCCAGCGCGCACGCTCTCGGACGTGCTCGCTATCGTCGACGCCGGCGATCTCCCCGACCGTGTCCGCTCTCGCGCGCGCTCCGCGTTCCGCCAGCTTGCGGACGTCGAGGGTCGCCTCCACGGGCTGGCACCGGAGGACGTCCACTTCCACGAGCTCGGCGGCCACGACACGATTGTGGACGTCGTCGCGACGATGCTCGCGCTCGACCTGCTCGGCGTCGACGAGGTCGTGTCGAGCCCCGTCGCGACCGGCGTGGGAACGGTCCGCACCGCCCACGGCACGATCCCGAACCCCGCACCCGCCTCGCTCGCGCTCCTCGCGGGCGCTCTTGTCTACGCGAGGGAGGTCGAGGTCGAGCTCACGACCCCGACCGGCGCTGCGATCCTCGCCGCAGTCGGCACTCGCTTCGTCGCCCTCCCGCCGATGCGCGTCGACGCCGTCGGCTACGGCGCCGGTGCGCGCGACCTCGAGGGCCTCCCGAACGTGCTCCAGGTCGTGATCGGTTCGCTCTCCGGAAGCGACGGGCCCGGCGCGGCGCCTGGCAGCGGCGCTGCTCAACCGCTCGTCATGCTCGAGGCGAACGTCGACGACGCGACCGGCGAGGAGCTCGCCGACGCGGTCGCGGCGCTCCTCGACGCTGGCGCTGCCGACGCATGGACCGCGCCGGTGGTGATGAAGAAAGGCCGACCGGGCACCGTCGTGAGCGCGCTCGCGGACGTGGCGCTCGCCGACGTGCTCCGCGCCACCATGCTCGCGCACACGGGTTCGCTCGGAGTGCGATCGCACCCTGTCGAGCGCCACGCGTCCGCGCGCCGGATCGCCGTGGTCGAGATCGACGGCTCGCCCGTGCGCGTGAAGGTCGCCGGCGACCGCGTGAAGGTCGAGCACGACGATGCCGCGGTGATCGCCCGCCGGCTCGGGGTTCCGGTGCGCGACGTCGTCCGGCGCGCCGAGCGCGCGCTTGCGACCAACGCGAGCGAGACGCAACCTGGAGGCGGCGACGTGTCGGGGAACCTCCCCTAGGACCCCAGAGGCGGCCGCGTCGCCGCGTGCGCGGCCGTGGAGTCCGGTCCTCGTCCTTCTCGAGGGGGCGCGCGACCCTCAGCCAGCGATGCGCACCGTCACGTTCTCGCTGGCCGGCTCCCACCCGGGCACGGTGGCGACCACGCGGAGGTCGTACGTCGCGCCACGCCGGACGGCAAACGGTCCGAGATCGAGGTAGCGCGCCGCGCCGGGGAGCATCGGACCGAGCCGGCGGCTCGCAGACTCGGGCGGCGTCGCCGCCGCCCCTGCACGTGGGCGAGCCGCGAGGACGACCGAGAGCGAGGCCGACGAGGCGCGAAGGTTGCCTGCGTCCGCGACGACGACCTCGACCGCGAGTCTGGACGTCGGCTGGACGATCGACACCGAACCCCGCGGGGGAACCTGGAGCGTCGTCGTCGTCGGCGGGACCGTCGTCGTCGTGGATGTCGTCGACGTCGTGGAGCTCGGGACGGACGAGGTCGTCGATCCCGGGGCCCGCGGGACGGTCGTGGTGGTCGTGGTGGTCGTCGTGGTCGTGGTGGTCGTGGTGGTCGTGGTGACGGGCAGGCCGACGATCCGCAGCACCGGAGGCGTCGTCGACACCGCGAGAAGGGCGATCTCCTCATGGGAACGGAGACCGACCGAGGAGACGAGCCGGTCGGCCCATCCCTGGACTCCCGCGCGGGTCCACTCGCGCGGATCGGCGACCCACACCGACGGCCCGGGGCGCGCCGCGTGGAGCCCACGCGGCAGCGACCTCACGTACGCCCGGTACGAGCGATCGGCCGCGACGAGCTGCTCGCCGACGCCGAGGAGCAGTCCCTGGGCGCGGGCGAGCACCGCGTGATCGTGGGCCGGGCCGAGGAGGAGGACCGCGGCTCCCGCGAGCTCCCGGCTCGCGGCCGCACGGCCTGCGAGCGCAGCTCCGAGCAGCGCCTCGGCTCGCGTCGTAGGTGGCACGAGCCCGACTGTCCCGAGCCGCGCGACAGCGCCGGCCGCGCCTGCGACGAGCTGGCTCAACGTCTCGTCGAACGCGTCGCGCTGGCACCCCGCCGCACTGCACGCGGGGAGGTGGTCGAGCGCGCGGACCGCGTCGAGGGAGCTGACGAGCCCTGTGGACTCCGCGACGATGGGCGAGACGGCGGACACCCAACTCGCGGACGCCCGGCGAGCGGCGGGGGTCGCCTCCTTCACGACCTGGTCGACGATCTCGCCGACGGCGAGCGCGACGACGAGGCAGCCGATCGCCGCGAGGGTGATGCGACGCCGCGATCTGCGCTTCGACTGGGACGACGCGCGCGCTACCGGGCCGAGCATCGGCGGCGACTTGGTAGGTCCACGTCGAGGGCGGCGGCGGCGGGTGAAGGTCGCTCCGGGCGGTCACCCACCCGGAGCAGGGACGTCACTCTCCGACGGCCCCCCCGGCGACGCTCACCTCGGACTTCGTGACGCGCCAGTTGACCGTCGGCCGGATGGCCTCGACGTTGACGCGGTCCTTGTGCTTCACCGCGAGAGCGACGAGCGACGCGACGAACTCGTCGCCGAGCAGGTGGGGCTGGAGGCCGAGCTCGGGCAGCTTCGTCGTGACCGCCTGGTAGTAGTGCTCTTCCTTCTCCACTCGCGGATCGGGGATCGACTCGATCTTCACGTCCATCGGGGCGACGCGCTGTACCCACTCGGCGAGCTGGCGAACCGAGAAGGACTCGGTGAACTGGTTGAACACACGGAACTCCCCAGCGTCAGCCGGGTTCACGCATGCAAGCTCGACGCACGCGAGAGTGTCGCGGATCTCGAGCATCGCGCGAGTCTGGCCGCCCTTTCCGTAAACGGTCAGCGGATATCCGACCGCGGCTTGGACCGCGAAGCGGTTGAGCACGGTCCCGAACACCGCGTCGTAGTCGACGCGTGTCGCGAGATCCGGGTGAAGGACGGTCTCCGGGGTCTGCTGGCCGTAGACGATCCCCTGGTTGAGGTCGGTCGAGCGAAGCCCCCACGTCTTGCAGGCGAACATGATGTTGTGGCTGTCGTGCACCTTGGACAGGTGGTAGAAGGAGTTCGGCTGCTTGGGGAAGGGCAGGAGGTCCGTGCGGCCCTTGTGCGTGATCTCGATGAAGCCTTCCTCGATCTCGATGTTCGGTGAGCCGTACTCGCCCATCGTCCCGAGCTTCACGAGATGGATCGACGGGTCGAGCTCGGCGATCGCGTAGAGGAGGTTCAGCGTCCCGACCACGTTGTTGACCTGGGTGTAGACCGCGTGGTCGCGGTCGATCATCGAGTACGGCGCGGAGCGCTGTTCGGCGAAGTGCACGACCGCCTCGGGCCCGAACGCCCGGAGCGTGTCGGTCACGAAGTTGTAGTTCGTGAGGTCGCCGATGAACGGCTGCACCGTGTGGCCGGAGACTTCCTTCCACGTCGCGACGCGCCTTTGGAGCTGGCGGATCGGGACGAGCGAACCGACGCCCATCTCGTCGTCGTAGTGGCGCCGCACGAGGTTGTCCACGACGCCGACGTCGTGTCCCTTCTGCGATAGGTGGAGGGCCGTCGGCCATCCCAGGTAGCCATCGCCTCCAAGTACCAGGATCCGCATCGCGGCTATTCCTCTCGTCAGGTTGTCGTGCCTCCGAGGGCAGCTCGGGACCCTGGCCGCAGGCATCGGGGTGCGCGAGCGCTGTGCCGGGAGCACGATCCGCTGTTGCTCGGTCGGAAAGACTAGCCGACGGTGTCAGCCGCGCGAGGTGGCTGTCCGGTACCGTGGACGGTGCCGTGCGCTCGTGGTCACGAGGCGCGCTCGGGCGAGGAAGGCTGTTCGTGGACACGAGGCTGTACCTGGACGTCAACCGCTTCGCTCAGCGCACGAGCTGGGCGCACGAGGCGATGCACGTCTACGCGCTCTACCTCGGCGTCGTCCTGCTCGCGGTCGCCGCGCTCGCCGCCTACTGGCGCGCCCGAGGCGGCTGGCTCGGTGACAGCTCCTCGCGCCGGATCGCCGCGACGTTGTGGACCCCGATCGCCGCCGTCGCCGCGATCGGAATCGCCCAGCCGATCAACCACGCGGTCGCCCGCGTCCGGCCCTACTACGCGCTCTCGCACGTCGAGGTGCTCGTGCCGAAGGCGCACGACTTCTCCTTCCCGAGCGACCACGCGACAGTGGCCGGCGCCGTCGTCGTGGGTCTCTGGCTGTCGCGCCAGCGCGTCGTCGCTGCGATCGGCACGATCCTCGCGCTCCTGCTCGCCGCCGCCCGCGTCTACGTCGGTGCCCACTACCCGGGCGACGTCCTCGGAGGCCTCGGCCTGGGCGCGTTCGTCGCGCTCGTCGGCTACCCGCTCGCCGTCCCGCTCATCGAGCGCGTGGTCGAGATCCTTCGCGAGACTCCGCTCCGCGTCCTTGTCGGCGGCCACCGGACAGTGCAGGCGACCCACGCAGGCCCCGCTGCCGCACCTGCCCAGATCCGTGCGACCGGCGCGGTCAAGATCCTCGACGGGACAGATGTCGTCGCTCGGCGCCCGGCCGGCTCGGGCGGGCTGAGCGCGACGGCGGGCTCGGCGCGTGGTGAGGTGCCACGCTCTTAGTTGCAACTCTGTCGAGGTCCATGCCGGTGTGGCGCAGCTGGTAGCGCAGGCGATTTGTAATCGTCAGGTCGTCGGTTCGAGCCCGACCACCGGCTCCACAGCACGACCACGAGCTCGACGTCCGGCCGATACGCGACATGCTCGGCGTGGCGGTGCCTGTCGCGCGTCGGGCTCGCAGCTGTTTACCGGTACTCCCTCGGGATCCGGTATACGCCGTCGGCCTGGTCGTCGCCGTCGCGCGCCATCGCGGACACGAGGTCGACGTCGTCGAGGGGCACCGGGTCGAGCTCGGGCTGGATGTAGCCCGGGTACTCCGGCGTCGCGACCGTCGCGTAGCCGCCCTCAGCCGAGCGCACGACGACGTTGTGCCGCTTGCGCTGGCCCGCTCCCTTCGTGCTCTGGAGCTCGAGGCAGATCTTGTAGGCGACGGGGAAGACGACGAGTGGCACGACGATGCACAGGACGCGGAACGACCAGAGCACGAGATTGAGCGAGAGAGAGAGGTAGTTCGCGAGCACGTCGGTCGCGCTCGCACCGAACAGCGTGAAGTAGAACGCGAAGACCGCGGCGCCGAGTGCTGTGCGAAGGGGCTGGTCGCGTGGCCGCTCGAGCAGGTGGTGTTCGGCCCGATCGCCGGTGAGGCGCGCCTCGATGAAGGGCCACGCGTAGATGAGGTTGAACGTGAGGCCGGGGAGGAGCACCGCGGGGAAGAACACAGTCGGGATCATGTGGCCCGGGAGGTGGACCTCCCAGCTCGGCATGACCCGCAGCGCGCCGTCGAGCCACCCCATGTACCAGTCCGGCTGCACCGCGTAGCTCACCTTGTACGCGTAGTACTGGCCGTACTGCCAGATCGGGTTGATCTGGACCGCGGCGCCGAGCAGCGCGGTGACGCCGGTCGTGAGGAAGAAGAAACCGCCGGCCTTCGCCGCGTATGTCGGCCACAGCGGCGATCCGACGACGTTGTCGTCGCGCGCCCCCCGCCCGCGGAACTGCGCGTGCTTGTGCTTCACGAGCATTCCGAGGTGGCCCGCGAGTAGCCCGATGATGACGAGAGGAAGCACGAGGACGTGGAGGATGAAGAACCTCGGGATGATCGCGGTCCCCGGGTACTGGCCGCCGAAGAGGAAGAAGCCGAGGTAGGTGCCGACGAAAGGAATGGACTCGGTGATCGAGAAGGCGATCCGAATGCCCGTGCCCGAGATGAGGTCGTCGGGGAGCGAGTAGCCGAGGAAGCCGTTGAAGATCGCGAGGATGAGCAACGTCGTGCCGAGCATCCAGTTCATCTCGCGCGGGCGACGGAACGCACCGGTGAAGAAGACCCGGAGCATGTGGACGACGATCGATCCGACGAAGATGTTCGCCGCCCAGTGGTGCATCTGGCGCATCAGCAGCCCGCCGCGCACCTGGAAGCTCAGGTTCACCGTCGAGTTGAACGCCTCCGACACGGTCTGACCCTTGAGCGGCGAGTACACGCCGTGGTAGATGACGTCCGAGCCCGACGGCACGAAGTAGAGGGTGAGGAAGACACCGGTGAGCAGTAGGACGATGAAGGAATAGAGAGCGATCTCGCCGATCATGAACGACCAGTGGTCGGGGAAGATCTTGTTCAACAGGTGGCGCCCGGAGCGCGACAGCGCGACCCGGTCGTCGATCCAGCCGAAGAGCTTGTCGATCACTTCGGGCTCCCGTTCGATCCGCCGCGGTACCAGAAGCCGGGGCCGATCGGCTCGTCGAAGTCGGACTGCGCGCGAAGGAAGCCCTTCGAGTCCACGTACAGCGGTAGCTGGGGGAGCGGGCGCGGCGCCGGGCCGAAGACCGGGTTCGCGCCGGTCTCGACGTCGAAGAGCGACTGGTGGCAGGGGCAGAGCAGCTGCTGGGTCAGCTCCTGGTAGAGACCGACCGGGCAGCCGGCGTGGGTGCAGACCTTCGAGTACGCGAGGTAACCGTGCGGCCCCCAGGTCTCCTTGCCCGGGCCCGTCACGACGTCGCCGGTGGCCTGGATGCGGATGAGCACCGTCTGGGAGAGCGCGCCCCCCACGTCGTTCTCCGGGAAGACCGTGATGATGCCACCGACGTCGATGTCGTCGGTGTTCACGGGCCTGCCGTCGATCGCGGTGAGCCTCGCCCCCTTGCGCCACGTCGTGTGGTACATCGAGGAGTCTGGCTTCGGTCCGAGCGAGCGCACGAGGGGGAACAGCGCCACGACCCCGAGGACGGCACCCGCCGCGCCCATGAGCTTTGCGAGGACGCCGCGCCGCTCGATCGCTATCTTGCCCCGGGTGGCGAAGTCGCCGACGAACTCCTCCCGCTCGCGCTCGGTGGTCGCCATCTGCGGCCGCGGTTCCTCGAAGGGTCCACGGGGCATGAGGTACTTCCCCCAGGACACGAGTCCGAAGCCAAACGCCGCGAGAGCGACGCCGAGCGTGATCCCGAGCAGGTAGTTGTTCGCGTTCTGCCAGTAGGCGCCGCCGAACGCCGCGAAGGAGACGAGCGCGACGACGAACGCCAGGGCGACGACGCCCTCGGTGCGCCGGGGGTGGCGCGCCGCGACCTGGAACTGCGGCGCGTCGACCGACACGGGCGTGCCGCTCGGCACATGGCTGCCCGCATGCTCGGGCGTAGGTGAGTCGGGAGCGTCAGACATGAACGACCTCTGGTTCGGCACCCGGCGCAGCGTGGCCACCGGGCGATGCGTGGTCACCGCCGTGCTCGTCCGCGTCCTCGCGCTCGTTGCGGTCGCCGATCCACAGGGCGATGAGCACGCACAGCCCGACGCCGACGAACAGCCCGACGAATCCCTCCGCGACGGGGCCGACGCCACCGAGAGCGAGGCCCCCGGGGTTGGACGGCTGCTCAATGTGGCGCGTGACGTAGTCGACGACATCCGCGAGCTGGCGGTTGGAGACGGTGAACGCGCTGAAGCGGGGCATGTTCCCGGGACCCGAGCGGACCGCCTCCGCGACCTCGGTCGCGGTCACTCCGTGGAGCGGCGGTGCGTTGAGGCCCTCCGCGAGAGCATCCCCGGCCCCGGTGATCGTGTGGCACGGCGCGCAGTTGAGAGCGAACACGCTGAAGCCCTCGGCGGCGTTCGCCCCCTTCAGGTCGACCGCGGGGATCGGCACGCCGCCCGGTGCGAGGGACGCCACATAGCGTGCGATGTCCTTCGTCTCCGCCCGGTCGAACAGCGGGGGCTTTCGCGTCGGCTGCGCGGTCGGGTTCGCGAGCGGCATCCAGCCGCTCGAGACCCACAGGTCGACCGTCCCCGCGCCGAGGCCCCGGAGATTGGGCGCCAGAGCGCTGCCCGCCGCACTCGTCCCGTGGCAACTCGAGCAGTTGTCGTCGTAGAGCGTCCGGCCGAGGGAGAGCTGCGCGGTGCGGTTCGGCGAGGTCTTGTCGACGAGGACCGCCGAGGAAGCACCCGTCGAGGTCGACGACACGGCGCGGTGGGGCGCGAAGAAGACCGAAGCGACCGCGAGCGCGGCGACCACGAGCCCCGCGGGCGCCGCGGCGCGCCGCGCCCCGCTACGAAAGGAGGAAGAGCGCACTGAAAAGGCCGATCCAGACGATGTCGACGAAGTGCCAGTAGTAGCTCACGGCCTGGAACACCGGCGTCTCGCCGGGGTCCCCCTTCGGGCCCGAGAGCCGGGCGAGGAGCGCGAGCATCGCGACGAGGCCGAGCAGCACGTGGAGCCCGTGAAGGCCCGACATGATGTAGAAGAGCGAGCCGTACGCGTTCGTGCTCGGCCGGAACGGCAGCGTGTTCCACTCGTAGAGCTGGTTGCCGAGGAACGCTGCGCCGAGCGCCATGCTCACGATGATCCACGCCCGCGCCTTCGCGCGCTCGCCGCGCTCCTGAGCCCACACCCCGAGCTGCATGGTCGGACTCGACGCGAGCAGGACGACCGTGAACACGAGCGCCTGGTAGGTGTCGAGCTTCGTGCCGGGCGGCGGCCACTGGGGCGCGTTCGCCCTGATCGTGAAGAACGCGGCAAACAACCCGCTGAAGAACATGAACTCGCTGCCGAGCCAGATCATGACCCCGACGGCGAGCATCTGGGGGCGCTTGACCTCGTGCGGGGGCACCGCTGGCACCGGCGCCTCGATCGCCGTCACCTCGCTCACAGCAGTACTTCATACTCCACGGTCGCGCTGTCGGGCCAAACGGGCGCGCTCCGCCGAGCCGCGCCGGCGCCCGGCGGTAGGGTCGTGCCGTGCGAGCTGCCGCTTCACCGTTCCTCCTCGCGTGTCGCTCGCTGCCCGCGGAGAGCGTCCCGGTCTGGTTCATGCGACAGGCGGGCCGGGCGCTCCCGGAGTACCGGGCGCTGCGCGGTGACGGCAGCATCCTCGACGCGATACGACGACCGGACCTCGCGGCCGAGATCACGCTCCAGCCGGTGCGCCGCTACGGGGTCGACGCAGCGATCCTCTTCTCCGACATCGTCGTGCCGATCGCGGCGATAGGGATCGGCGTCGAGCTCGTGCCCGGTCGCGGCCCGGTGATCGCGGACCGTTTCGACAGCGCGAGCGACCTCGCCCGGCTGCGCCCGCTCGAACCCGAGCAGGACACCCCGTACGTCATCGAGACCGTGCGCGCGGTCGTGGGCGAGCTCGACGTCCCCCTCATCGGCTTCGCGGGTGCGCCGTTCACCGTCGCGAGCTACCTCGTCGAAGGGGGACCGTCACGCGACTTCGGCCGCACGAAGTCGCTCATGCACTCCGATCCGGCGCTCTTCGCGGCGATCGTCGACCGGCTCGCGGACATCGCGGTCTCCTCGCTCCGCTCCCAGGTGCTCGCCGGCGCCTCAGCGGTCCAGCTCTTCGACTCCTGGGCCGGCGCGCTCACCCGTCACGACTACGAGATGTTCGCGCTCCCGGCGACCCGCCGCGTGCTCGAGGGCGTCGCCGACCTCGGAGTGCCGCGCGTCCACTTCGGGGTCGGGACCGGCGAGCTGCTCGACCTCATGGCCTCCGCCGGCGCCGACGTCGTCGGCGTGGACTGGCGCGTGCCCCTCTCCACCGCACGTGCGAGGGTCGGCCCGGGCTACGCGCTGCAGGGGAACCTCGACCCCGGGATCTGCCTCGCGGGCGTCGAGCCGGCCGTGCAGGAAAGCCGGCGCGTCCTCGCCGAGCTCGGCGGACGGCCTGGGCACATCTTCAACCTCGGTCACGGCGTGCTCCCCGGCACCGACCCGGACGTCCTCGCGCGCGTCGTCGACCTCGTCCACGAGGAGGGACGCGTCACGGTGGCGGCGCCGCCGGACGACGCGGACCGGCCGCCTGTGCTGCCCGCATGAGCGTCCGCACGGCGACCGGCGTGGTCGTCATGGCGTACGGCACGCCCGCGGGGCCCGGCGACGTCCTCGAGTACTACACCGACATCCGCCGCGGCCGGCCGCCGAGCGAGGAGCAGCTTGCGGACCTCGTCCGGCGCTACGCGGCGATCGGAGGGGTCTCGCCGCTCGCGGCTCGCACCGCCGCCCAGGTCGCGGCCGTCGGTGGGGCGCTCGGGGCGCTCGCACCCGGTCGTTACCGTGTCCTGCACGGGGCGAAGCACGCGCGCCCGAAGATCGAGGACGCGATCGACGAGCTCGCGCGCCGGGGCGTGACGCGACTCGTCGGTCTCGTCCTCGCGCCCCACTACTCGGCCCTTAGCGTCGGCGAGTACATCGAGCGCGCCGGCCACCGCGCCGGGGAGCTCGGGATCGAGACCGCGTTCGTCGAGCGATGGGGAGCCGATCCCGTGCTCGTCGAGGTCCTCGCGGAGAGGGTGCGCGCGGCGGTCGACGGTCTCGAGCTCGCGCCGGGCAGCCGTCTCGAGCTCGTCGTCTCGGCGCACAGCCTGCCCGTGCGGATCCTCGAGATGGGCGACCCCTACCCGGACGAGCTGCGCGAGACGGCCGAGCTCGTAGCCGCGCGTGCCGGCGCCGACCGCTTCAGGACCGGATGGCAGAGCGCCGGCCGAACGCCTGAGCCCTGGCTCGGCCCGGACATCCTCGAGCTCCTTCGCGACCTCGCGGCCGAGGGTGTGGACGCCGTCGTCGTCTGCCCGGCGGGCTTCACCTCCGACCATCTCGAGGTCCTCTACGACCTCGACGTCGAGGCGAGCAGGCTCGCGATGAATCTCGGTATGCGCTTTGCCCGGACGCCGTCGCTCAACGACGAGCCGCGTGTCGCCGCGGCACTCGCGCGTCGAATCCACGACCTCGCGACGACGACGTGGCCGGACCCGTAGGCGTCGCCCGGTGACACGGCACACGCGGACACGACCGGCGCTGCGGTGAACGCGCTCCCCCTGAATTGAGCACGCGCCGATCCGTCGTCGTCGTCGGCGGCGGAGTCGCCGGCCTCGCCGCCGCGCGCCTGCTCGCGCGTCACGCCGACGTCGTGCTGCTCGAGAGGGAGTCGCGCGTCGGAGGCAAGCTGACGACGGTGGAGTTTCGCGGGCGGCCGCTCGACGTCGGCCCGGACAACTTCATCACTCGTAACGACGCTGCGGAACGTCTCTGCCGTGAGCTCGGCCTCGGCGACGACCTGCTCGCGCCGGCGACGTCGAGCGCGGCCGTGTACTCGCGCGGCCGTCCACGTCGCCTGCCTGCGGGGCTCGTGCTCGGCGTCCCGACCGACCTCGGCGCCCTGCGGCGGTCGGGGATCGTCGGCGCCGGAGCGGCATTTCGCGCCGCGCTCGACCTCGTCCTCCCGCGCTCGGCGGTGTCGGCCGCGCTCGCCGACGTCGCCGACGACCCCCGCGCCGGCGACGTCGGAGCGGCGGACGGGCCGGACCCGACCGTGCACGAGGTGCTCGTGCCCCGCCTCGGTCGCTCGGTCGTCGCTGCGCTCGTCGACCCTCTCCTCGGTGGCATCAACGCCGGCGACTGCTCGACGCTCTCGCTGCGCGCCGCCGCACCCCAGCTCGCGTCGGCCGCAGCCGAGGGACGGAGCATCCTGCGCGCGTTGCGCGCCCGCGCCTCCGCGCGGCCGGCCGGTGGGGAGCCGACGGGTGCGTCGCGGAGTCCGCTCTTCCTCGGGCTGACCGGCGGCATCGAGACGCTCGTGTCGCGTCTCGCCGAGGAGTGCGAGCGCCGCGGCGCCTCGCTCCGCGCCGCGAGCCCTGTGACGGGCCTCGAGCTCCGCCCCGGGGAGGAACGAGGCCCGTGGCTCGTCCGATGCGGGAGCGAGGCGCTGCACGCGGACGGGGTCGTTCTCGCGCTGCCTGCGCAGGGTGCGAGCCACCTCCTCGCGCCCGTCGCTCCCGACCTCGCACGCGAGTGCGGCTCGATCGCGTACTCGGGCGTCGTCACGGTGACCCTCGCGTGGGACGCCGGGTCCGTCCCGCCCGCTCTCGCGTCACGGATCGGCCCGAGGAGCTCACGTCGGAGCGGCGACGGCTCGTCGGTCGGCTCCTCGGCGGTGCTCCCGGGAAGCGGGGTGCTCGTCCCGCGTGCGGTCGGCGGGATCGTGACCGCGGCGACGTTCACCTCGACGAAATGGCCACGCTCCGCCGGACCGGGAGAGGTCGTGGTCAGGGTGTCGGCGGGGCGCGACGGCGACGAGCGAGCCCTCGCGCTCGGCGACGGCGAGCTCGTCGCGGCGGTGCGCGCGGAGCTCGCCTCCCTGCTCGGGATCGTGGCGACACCGCTCGACAGCCTCGTGTGGAGATGGCCCGCATCCTTCCCTCAGTACACGAGCGGGCATCTCGCGCGTGCGGCCCGCATCGCCGGTCTTGCGGAGGCCCTGCCCGGTCTCGCTCTCGCCGGCGCCGCCTACGACGGGATCGGCATCCCGGCGTGCGTGGCGAGTGGAGAACGCGCCGCAGCGATCCTTGGTGGCCGGCTCGGCGGATGACGCGACGCCCCGCGCTCCATGGGCCGCCCGGACGCCCCGCGCCCCGCGAGGCGCCCGGGGGGGACGAGCGCCCGCGGGATCGGCGGGACGATGGGCATCCCGCGGGGAGAGTGCGACGCATCGCGGTCGGCACGGCGTCACCCCTTGCGGCAGGGCTGCTCGTCGCGGCCTCACTGCCACCGAGTCGCGCCTTCGAGCTCGCGCCGGTCGGCATCGCGCTCCTCGCCCATTCGACCGCCCATCGGACCTGGCGCCGCAGGCTCGTCAACGGTGCTCTTGCTGGCGTCGGGCAGTTCGCGCTCGCCTGCTCGTGGGTACTCCAGTTCACCGCTGTCGGCTACGTCGCCATCGTCGCCGTCGAGGCCGCGTTCGTCTCTGCGGCGTGCACCCTCGCCCCCGGAGGTCGCGGCCGCGTCCCCGGACTCGCGGCGGCGCTCGTCCTCGCCGAGTGGGCACGATCGAGCTGGCCGTTCGGCGGGATGCCGATCGGAGGCGTCGCGCTCGGCGAGGTCAGCGGCCCGCTTCTCGCGCTCGCCCGGATCGGGGGGCCGCTCCTCGTCGTCGGCGGGACGGCGCTCGCGGGGACGGCGCTCGCGGCCGGTGCGGCCGCGGCGCTCGGCGCGCTCTCTGGCCACGGCGCCCGTCGCGACGCCATCCCTGCCGCCATCTGCGCGATCGCCCTGCTCGTCCTCGTCGCGGCCGCCGCCACCGTTGCGACCTACGCTCCGGACGGCGGTCGCGCCCGCGGCCTCATCGGCGTCGCTGCCGTCCAGGGCGGTGGGCGCAGGGGCCTGAGCGAGCTCGAGGTGCCGGCCGCGACCGTGCTCGCCGCTCAGCTCGCGGCGACGAGCCGCCTCTCGCCCGGTCCCCAGCTCGTCGTGTGGCCAGAGGACGCGGTCTCCCTCGCAGGGCCGTTGCGCGGATCGCCCGCCGACTCCCTCCTCGCGGGCCTCGCCCGGCACCTGCGGGCGACGCTCGTCGCCGGCGTCACCGAGCCGGCCGGTGCACTGCATTTCCGGAACGAGGCAGTCGCGTGGGGACCCTCTGGCCGCATCGCCGGGTCGTTCGAGAAGGTCCATCCCGTGCCGTTCGGCGAGTACGTCCCGTGGCGCGCGCTGCTGTCGCGGTTCGTGAGCTTCGCCGCGGTCCCCCGTGACGCGGTCCCCGGCCGCGGCACCGGCGAGCTCGCGACGCCAGCCGCGCGCCTCGCGATTGTGATCTCGTACGAGACGTTCTTCCCTGCACGTGGGCGGGCAGGCGTTCGAGCGGGAGGGGAGCTTCTCGTCGTCCCGACGAACACCGCGTCGTACGTGGGCGACGCAGTACCGGAGGAGGAGCTCGCGGCGTCACGGCTCCAGGCGGTCGCCGAGGGGCGCGATCTCGTGCAGGCGGCGTCGACGGGGTACTCGGCGGTCGTCGACCGTCGCGGTCACGTGCTGGCACGGTCCGCGCTCGGGCTCGCGTCCGTCGTACGCGGCGACGTCCAGCTGTTCGGAGGGTCGACCCTCTACGACCGCGCCGGCGACGCTCCCACGCTGGCGGGGGCGGCGGGAACGCTCGCGATCTGCTTGCTGTCCGGTCCGGTCCTGCGCGCCGTCAGACGACGGGCTCGACGGAGGGCTTCGCGAAGAGCACCTTGTTGAAAAGCATGAACTTGCCGATCCAGATGATCGCGTAGGTGCCGAAGTTCGCCCCTTCGACGACGATCGTCTCGAGGACGTGCGAGTGCAGGTGGAGGCGGGCCTCGCGGTCCGCGACGCCGACCGCGACGGTCGAGAGCACGAGGCTCACGGCCGCGATGGCCCAGAACGGGAGAACTTCGCGAACTACGTGCGACTTGCCCGTCCTGCCCCACGCCCACGACCGGTTGAGGTAGTACGAGGGGACGGTCGCGATCGACGCGGCCAATATGTTGCTCTCGACCGCGGAGCCGACCTTCAGGACGCGAAAGAACAGGTACAGGCCACCGAGGCTGATGACCGTCGAGATCACCGAGACCGTCGCGTAGCGCCACAACTTGGAGAACGCGGGGGTGGACCGGAACTCCCGGGCGCGGTCGACTCTCGTCCGGACGTCCAGCGACATTGCCCGTTACTGTACCGTGTGCCCGATGAGCGCACAGGTCGCTGAGCTGCTCCACCTCCTCGACATCGAGCCGATCGAGGTCAACATCTTCCGCGGCGTGAGCATCGACGAGGGCCGCCTGAGGGTATTCGGAGGCCAGGTCGCGGCCCAGGCGCTCGTGGCGGCCGGCCGCACGGTCTCGAACGGGCGGGTGCACTCGCTGCACTCGTACTTCCTCCGGCCCGGCGACCCCCACTCGCCCATCCTCTACGAGGTGGACCGGATCCGGGACGGCCGGTCGTTCTCGACGCGCCGGGTCGTCGCGATCCAGCACGGAGAGGCGATCTTCAACCTCCAGTGCTCGTTCCACGCCGACGAGGACGGGCTCGAGCACCAGGACGCGGCGCCCGACGTCCCGCGCCCCGAGCAGATCGCGCCGCCCGGTCGCCCGGCGTCCGACCTCGGCGTGACGCCGTCGAGCTACCCGGAGCCCCACGGCCTCGAGGTGCGCTTCGTCACCGAGCTCCCGTGGGACCGCAACGGAGTTCTCCACGACCGCGAGCAGCTGTGGCTGCGTGCGGGGAGCAGTCTCGGCGACGACCCGCTCGTGCATGCTGCTGTCGTCACGTTCGCGTCGGACCTCACGCTCGTCGACTCGATCCTCCAGCGGCACGGCGTGTCGCCCGCCCACCCCGCCGTCGCGGGCGCGAGCCTCGACCACTGCATGTGGTTCCACCGCCC
>DATLRJ010000179.1:0-8408 GCA_035534715.1 Acidimicrobiales bacterium
ATGCTCGACTCGTGGCGCATGGCGAGGATGGCGCCGAGCCCGAGAGCGAGGTCGCGCGCTCCTAGCGTGCGGGCGAAGAGCCGCGTGCCCGGCCGCCCTGCCTCCTCAGCACCGACCCACGGTCGAGCGGGCAGCGAGGGGGCGACGAACGCGACGACGCCGAGGACGGTGCGTGCCGCGGCGACAGCTCCGGCGGCCTGGCGGGCACGGCTCCGGTCGAGCAGCGGCGTCTGGACGGAGCCCGCGAGCATCTGCAGGGCGCAGCGCGCCACGGATCGGTCCATTCGCGCAGCGTAGCGGTCGCGCCGCTGGTCGCGGCTGTCGCGGCAGCGCGCGGTCCTCAAGGATTCACCGAGCTGTCACCGCGAGGTCACAGATCGTTCGTCGGCGGTTCAGGTCGCCTCGTTACGGTCTCGACACGTATGGAGCGAAGCGCACGAATGGGACGAAGCGACCGAGTCCGCGACCGGACCACGACCGCGATCCTCGAGGGGGGCTCGTCACCGATGTCACACTCAGCTCGGACGAGCTCGGTCACAGAGACCGCGTGGCCGTCGGTGATGGCGACAGAGGACGTCTCGATAGGGTTTGGTCCCGCGACGGTCATGGAGGACATCACCGTCGACTTTCCGGCCGGGACGGTCACCGCCCTCGTCGGGCCGTCGGGCTCGGGCAAGACCACGTTCCTGCGAAGTCTCAACCGGATGAACGACAAGGTCCGCAGCTTCTGGCTGCGCGGGCGGGTCTCTCTCGACGGCGTCGACGTCAACGGCCCGGCCATCGACCCGCTCGTGCTCCGCCGGCGGGTCGGGATGGTCTTCCAGCGACCCAACCCGTTCCCGATGTCGATCCAGGACAACATCGTCGCCGGCGTGCGGGCCCACAAGATGGCGAAGCGCGCGGCGCTCCGTGACATCGCGGAGACCCACCTCGCCGAGGTCGGCTTGTGGGCCGCGGTCGCCGACCGCCTCGACGACTCGCCGTTCCGTCTGTCCGGCGGCCAGCAGCAGCTCCTCTGCCTCGCCCGGGCACTCGCGGTGAAGCCGGACGTGCTGCTTCTCGACGAGCCGACGTCGTCGCTCGACCCACGGTCGACCGAGGCCGTCGAAGAGCTCGTCAGGAGGCTCGCGCCCGAGCTCACGGTGATCATCGTGACCCACAACCTCGAGCAGGCCCGGCGCCTCTCGGACAACACGATCTTCTTCTACGAGGGTCGTCTCGTCGAGACGGGCCCCACGGTCGATCTCTTCGAGCGACCGCAACGACCGGAGACGGCCCGCTACCTCGGCGGTGCCGTGAACCCGGGCGCTGGCCGGTAGGGGACGGCTCGGCGTCACACCACGCAAGGCCCGAGACGGACGGGCCGAGCGCGCAACTGCCCCACCCGAAAGCGCCCGCGACCGCGGGCCAGCGAAAGGAGCACCTTCCGACATGCAGATGCGCGACGAAAGTTCCCACGCGCCAGGTGCGCGACACCGACTCGTGACCCCGAGAGGGCGCGTCGCGCGCGCCGCGGCGCTCGCGCTCTCGGGCGCGCTCGCGTTCACAGGAGTCGGCGCGACGATCGCGGGCGCGTCGACGACGCGTGCCGCGGTGCCGGCGGCGAAGTCATCGACCAACGCCTACGGCGCGGTCGAGTCCCAGCTCACCACTCTCGAGAACGCCGCTCCGAGCGGCGTCAAGCTCCTCGAGACAGGCTCGACGCTCTTGTACCCCGTGATCAGCGTCTGGGCGTCGAAGTACAGCGCGGTGAACGTGACGACCGCGGGGACCGGATCGGGAACCGGCATCGCGGACGCGACGAACGGCACCGTGCAGATCGGGGCGTCCGACGCGTACCTCAGCCCGACGCAGCTCGCGAGCTCGGGTCTGCTCAACATCCCGGTCTCGATCTCGGCCCAGCAGATCGACTACAACATCCCGGGCCTCGCGAAGGGCACGCACCTGAAGCTCGACGCGACGGTGATCAACAACATCTTCGACGGCACCATCACGAAGTGGAACGACTCGGCGATCACGGCGCTCAACCCGTCGGTCAAGCTTCCGAACCTGAAGATCGTCCCGTTCCACCGCTCCGACGGCAGCGGCGACACCTTCCTGTTCTCCTCGTACCTCGCGTACCAGGACTCGTCTAGCTGGGTGCCGAAGGCAGGCGGCCCGAACACGACGATCTCGTGGCCGTCGAACCCGAACGCCCTCGCGGAGAAGGGCAACGGCGGCATGGCCGCCGGCTGCGAGGCGACGCCCGGCTGCATCGCGTACATCGGGGTGAGCTGGCTCCGCACGGTCGTCGCCCACGGCATCGGCTACGCGCAGCTCCTGAACGGCCAGGGCAACTACGTCCTGCCGACTCCCCGGAACATCGGCTACGAGGTGGCGAGCTACAAGAAGGTCCCGACGAACGCGGCCATCTCGCTGATCAACTCGCACGCGACGAAGTACGGGTACCCCATCGTGAACTTCGAGTACGCGATCGTGAACACCAAGCAGCCGAGCACCTCCACTGCCAAGGCGATCCAGGCGTTCCTCGCCTGGGGGATGGACCCGAGGAAGGGCTCGACGTCGAGCATGCTCGCGCCCTTCTTCTTCCAGGCGCTCTCTCCGACGGCGATGCAGATCTCGGTGAACCTGTTGAAGCAGGTGAAGTAGCGACGAGGGCCTGAACGACGTGGACGCCGGCCCGCCCGATCCGGGGCGGGCCGGCGCCGCGTGCCGGACCTCGTCGCGGGTGACCTCTTTCGTGCTGGAGGCGGCAGCGCGTTTCGTGCTGGAGGCGGCAGCGCGCAGGACGGACCGGTCCGCGCCGTGAGGGCGAGGGCACCCGACGACCGCTCGGCGGCCGGGCGAGGGACGCGGAGGAGACGAGACGTGAGGAGCCGGTGAGCAGCGACGAGCCCGGGGATCGGGCGCGCGACGACGCGGCACGGGACTTGCCTCGCCGGGACGATCCCGCGCTCGCCCGCACGGGGCGCGCCGCGAAGGACGGAGTGCCGGACGCGGCTAAGGCGGCGCGCCGGTCGCGGGTCGCGCGCCTGTCCGAGCGCGCCCTTCTCGGTGGTTCCGCGGTGACCGCGGCCGTCCCCCTCGCGGCGCTCGTCGCGATGCTCGTCGTGCTCGTGATCCAGGCGCTTCCTGCCATCCGCTACAACGGCTGGCACTTCCTCGTCGGCAGCGGGTGGAACCCCGGGAGCACGTACAGCCAGCCGGTCCACACGGGAGGGATCCTCCACCTCGCCGGCGCGAGCTACGGCGCGTGGCCGCTCATCCTCGGCACTCTCGAAGCCTCCGCGATTGCCGTCCTCGTCGGATTCCCGATAGCGGTCGGCGCCGCCGTCTTCATCGTCGAGAAGCTCCCCCGCGCACTCTCCGGGGTCGTCGGGCTCTTCCTCGAGATCCTTGCAGGCATCCCGAGCGTCGTGTTCGGCCTGTGGGGAGTCCTCACGTTCGGCCCGTGGCTCGCTCGCGACATCTACCCGGCGCTCACACACCTGCCGAACGTGCCGGTGCTCGACATCTTCCGGGGGAGCACCGGCTACGGCGAGGGTCTGCTCACGGCCGGTATCGTGCTCGCGGCGATGATCATCCCCCTCATCGCCGCGACGACGCGCGACCTCCTGCGCCAGGTGCCCGAGGCGACGAAGGAGGGTGCCGAGGCGCTCGGGCTGACGAGCGCCGAGGTCTTCCGCACCGTCCAGTTCCGGTGGGTGCGCACCGGGGTGCTCGGCGCGGCGATCCTCGGCCTCGGCCGGGCGCTCGGCGAGACGATCGCGGTCGCGCTCGTCACCGGGAGCGTGTTGCAGAGCGCGACGAACATCTACGGCACGACGACGACGATCGCAGCGACGATCGTGAGCCAGCTCGACTCCGCACAGACGGACCCGACAGGCCTGTACGTGCGGGTGCTCGCCGAGGCGGCGCTCGTTCTCATGGCGATCACGCTTCTGGTCAACATCGCGGCGCGCCGCATCGTGCGACGCTCGGCGCGCGGAGTCGCGCTTCCCGTCGGGGTGGGATTCTGATGGCCGGCGCGGCCGCCGCGCTGTCGCGCCCGGTCGGGCGTCGCGGTCGGGAGGACGTGTCGCTCTCGCGCCGAGCCCGGAACCTCGCGTGGTGGTCGCTCGCAGGGGTAGCGCTCGCGCTGCTCGTCGTCCCGGTCGTCTGGGTCCTCTACGGGGTGTTCCAGCAGGCCGTCCCGAACTGGCACTGGTCGATCTTCACCGAGGTGACCACCGGTGTCGGTGGCGGCCTCGCGAACGCGCTCGCGGGGACCGGCGTCCTGCTCCTCGGCGTCGGGGTCCTCGTCTCGGTCATCGGGATCGGCTGCGGCCTCTACCTCGCAGAGTTCGCGCCGACCGGGGCGCTCACGACGCTGCTCCGGAGCGCCTCGGAGATCCTCTCCGGCGTGCCCTCGATCGTCATCGGATACGTGGGCTACGTCGCGCTCGTGGTCGGTCTCCACTGGGGGTTCTCCCTGCTCGCAGCGCTCATCGTGCTCACGGTCCTCGTCATCCCGTACGTCTCGAAGGCCACCGAGATCGCGATCGGCCAGGTGCCCGTCGCGTACCGCGAAGGTGCCGAGGCCCTCGGCATGGCGCGATCGCGCGCGCTGCGCACCGTGGTCCTGCGCTCCGCGATCCCGGGCATCGCCACGGGGATCATCGTCGCCCTCGCGATCTCGGTCGGCGAGACCGCGCCGCTTCTCTACACGGCCGGCTTCTCGAACAGCTTCCCTACCGCGCAGCTCGTCCACTCGGCTGTGCCCTACCTCACCTATGCGACGTGGACGTTCTACGACGACCCCTCTGCGGCAGTGAAGGCACTCGCGTTCGACTCGATGGTGCTGCTCGTCGTGCTCGTGCTCGCGCTCATCCTCGCGTCGAGGCTCGTCGTCTGGATGAGCCAGAAGCACAGCCCCGCGCGGGCGACGGGCGGTGGCGTGCGTCGAGCGGGGCGCGGACGTGCCGGCCGGTAGAGAGCGGCGCGCGGCCGCTCAGTACTTCGCGACCGCCCGGGCCGCCTCGACGATGTCGCTCACCTGGGGGAGCGCGGCCTTCTCGAGCGTCGGCTCGTAAGGGACCCACGCGTCGGCGCCACCGACTCGGCGCACGGGCGCGTCGAGGTCCGCGAAGCACTCGTCGGCGACGTGCGCGGCGATCTCGGCTCCGAAGCCGCCGGTGAGGACGTCCTCGTGGGCGACGAGGAGCCTGGACGTGCGCCGCACCGAGGACACGACGGCCTCCTTGTCCCACGGCGCGAGCGAGCGGAGGTCGACGACCTCGGCGGAGATCGCCTCCTCCGCGAGCGCGTCGGCGGCGAGCACGGACCGGTGCACCATCGCACCCCAGGTCACGATCGTGAGATCGTCGCCCGCTCGCACAGTCGCCGCGGAGCCGATCGGTACGACGTACTGCTCGGAGGGGAACGGGTCCATCGCGAATCGCTGGCGGAACAGCGCCTTGTGTTCGAGGAACAGCACGGGGTCCTCGCACGCGAACGCGGCCCGGAGCAGGCCCGCGGCGTCCCGAGCCCGCGAGGGGAATACGACGACGAGCCCCGGGATGTGCGTGAAGATCGACTCCCCGCACTGCGAGTGCCAGATCGCGCCACCGAGGACGTAGCCGCCTATCGCGACGCGAAGGACGAGCGGGACGTTGAACACACCCTGGGAGCGCCACCTCGTCGTCGCGGCCTCCGATCGGATCTGCTGCATCGCGGGCCAGATGTAGTCGAAGAACTGGATCTCGGGCGAGGGTCGCAGGCCGCGAACGGCCTGCCCGATCGCTCGGCCCACGATGTTGGCCTCGGCGAGCGGCGTGTTGAAGCACCGGTCGCTGCCGAACCGGCGCTGTAGCCCGTGGGTGTTCCCGAACACCCCCCCGAGTCCGTCGAGCTCGGCGAGGTAGGCGTCGCTCGTGTCCGCGACGTCCTCGCCGAACACACGGATTCGCTCGTCGCGGTCCATCACCTCGTGCAGCGTGCGCCGGATCGCCTCGCCGAAGTGGACGGGCTCGCCGCCGGCCTCGGATCCGGCAGGCGGCGGTGACCAGCGCGGGAGCGCGACGACGTGGTCGGTGACCGTGGACGGGTCTGGACGGGCGGCCGACAGCGCGGCCGCGCTCGCCTCCGCGACGAGCCCGTGCACCTCGGCGCGGATCTCGGCCGCTGCCTCCTCGGTGAGCACCCCGCCGGCGACGAGCTCTCGCTCCAGGCGAGCGACGGGGTCGAGCGCAGCCTCGGCCGCGATGTGCTCGGCAGACCGGTACTTGGACTGGGAGTCCGAGGCCGAGTGCGAGTGGGGTCGCGTGACGGTGGCGTGGAGCAGTGAGGGTCCCTTGCCCGAACGGGCCCGTGCGACGGCTGCGGCGCCCCGCTCCCTGCTCGCGAAGTAGTCGAGGCCGTCGAAGCGGGTGACCTCGATGCCCGGAAAGCCCGAGACGAGCTGGGAGATCGGAGCGGGAGCCTGATCGCTCGCGGGAACAGAGATCGCGTAGCCGTTGTCCGCGACGAGATAGACGACGGGGAGGGCGAGCGTGCACGCGGTGTTGAGGCTCTCCCAGAACTCCCCCTCCGAGGTCGCGCCCTCGCCGAGCGAGACGTAGGTGATCTCGTCCGGCGCCGCGTCGATGCTCGTGAGGTGGCGGGACGTGACGTAGCGGCCCGCCTCCGCGCACCCGATGGCGGGGAGGCACTGGCTTCCTGTCGGGCTGGACTGCGTGACGATGTGCAGGTCCTTGCGGCCCCAGTGTGACGGCATCTGCCGCCCGCCCGAGCTCGGGTCCTCGGCCGAGCCGACCGATTGGAGGATGACCTCGCGCGGGTGCACACCGAGAGCGAGCACGAGCGCGACGTCCCTGTAGTAGGGGAAGAACCAGTCGTGTCCGGGCCGCAGCGACCGCGCGAGCGCGACGAGGAGGGCCTCGTGGCCGGCGCCGGCGATCTGGAAGTAGACGCGTCCCTGCTTGTGGAGAGTCATCTGGCGCTCGTCGACCGCGCGTGCCATGCACGCGATGCGGTAGTCCGCGACGAGCTCCTCGTGGGGGACTCCCCGGAAGAGCGCGCCCGGCCCGGCCGCGGCCGCTGCCGCGAGGTCACGACCGCCGTCGCGTGCCGCGTCCGTCTCTGCCGTCACCCGGGAGCCCCGCCAGCGGACGCGTCGAGGGTGCTCGGGTCCAGCTGTGACATCCGACCACCTTACCGACACCGAACTAGTAGCGAGGGCTCGACTGCCTGGGGGGGACCTTTCCGGGGTCAGGAAGTCGACCTAGACTCGGGTTCGTGCGGTAGAGAGGAGTTCTTGTGTCCGCAGGGGTGCTCGCAAACGTGTTCGGACCGGACGGCTTGATCGTGATCGCCGTCCTCGTCGTCGTGCTGCTCTTCGGAGGCTCGCAGCTGCCCAAGCTCGCGCGCGGCCTCGGGAGCGCCTCACACGAGTTCAAGAAGGGCCTGGAGCAGGGAGACGCGGACGCGTCGGCCCCGGACGCCACCAAGGGCGGGACGAAGGAGTCGAGCGGGGGCTAGCGCTCCTCGGGCTCTCGCGGCGCGGCCGAGAGAGCCCTCCGGTGGCAACGCCCGGCGCGACGAAGGGACCGACGGTGGACCGTAGTGCAACGCGTCGCGCGGCGGTCGCACGCCAGGGCCGCCGGCAGGTGCCCTTCGTGCTCCACGAGGTCGCCGAGTACGTCGTCGCCATCGCGCTCGTGGCCGTCGGATTCCACCTGAGCGGCAGCGCCCAGATCCTGCTCGTGACCGTCGGCGCCGTGATGCTCCTGCTCGGGGCGCTCACGAGCGGCCGGCTCGGCGCCTGCCACCTGCTGTCCCGGCGGGCCCACCACGCCGGGGACCTCGTCCTCGTCACCGTCCTCGCCCTCTCGCCGGTCGTCGCCCACCGCGGGCTCCACCTGGCTGGCACGGTTCTCGCCGAAGCAGTCGCGCTCGTCCTGCTGCGCATCGAGCGGGGCACGCTCTACGGCGACGCGCCGTCCGGACCCGCGGCGGTCCCCGCCGGCGCGGGCGCGGGCACCGCCGTCGCCACGGCACCCGCGGAGCCGGCCCCCGCCTCTCCGGGCTCCACGGATCGGGCGGCGCGTGCCGGTGCGATCGCGGGGGCGACCGCCGCGGGAGCAGTCGTGGCCGCCGGCCACCTCGCACCCGTCGCGGGGCGTGCGGCGAAGCGAGGAGCCCGCGGGCTCGGCGTCGTCGCCGGCATGACCAAACGCGCCGCACGTGAGCGCTCCGGCGCGCGTCGGGCCGAACGCGGCTCCTGAGCGAGCTGGGCCGGGACGTCCGCACGACGATGGCTCGGCTCGGCTCGGCTCGGCTCGGCTCGGCTCGGCTCGGCTCGGCTCGGCTCGGCTCGGCTCGGCTCGGCTCGGCTCGGCTCGGCTCGGCTCGGCCGGTGCGGTGCGGTG
>DATLRJ010000180.1:0-2969 GCA_035534715.1 Acidimicrobiales bacterium
GGCTGAAGGGCGAGTTCGACAAGCGCAACACCAAGGTGCTCGGTCTCTCCGTGGACTCCGTGGACTCCCACGAGGGCTGGGTCGGCGACATCAAGGACGCGACGGGGCAGGCGCTCAACTATCCGCTGATCGGCGATCCCGACCACAAGGTCGCTGACCTCTACGGGATGATCCACCCGAACGCGAGCGACACGCTCACCGTTCGCTCGGTCTTCGTCATCGGCCCGGACAAGAAGGTGAAGCTCACGATCACCTACCCGGCGAGCACGGGGCGCAACTTCCAGGAGATACTGCGCGTCATCGACTCGCTCCAGCTCACGTCGGGGTACTCGGTGTCGACACCTGTGAACTGGACTGACGGCGATGACGTGATCATCGCGCCGGCGATCTCCGACGAGGACGCGAAGGAGCGCTTCCCGAAGGGCTTCCGCACGGTCAAGCCGTACCTCCGCTTCACCCCGCAGCCGAACCGCTGAGCGCCCGGCCGTAGCCCTCGGACAGTGCCGAGGGCTACGATCGGCGCCGTGCGCGGCGTCGTTCTCGACAGATGGCGGCGTGTCTGCGCACTCTCCCCGATCGTCCAGGACGCCTGGCTGTACCTCGCCTCGGCGGTGTTCGCCGGCGCCACGGCGTTCGTCGCCGTGTCCTCCGACTACAGGACATGGGGTCAGATGGCGGCCGCCGCGTACGGCGCGGCCGCGGTCGCATGTTTTGTCGTCGGCGCGGCGCTGCGGCGGCGGGTGCGCACCGATTCCGCCCGGGCCGCACGTGCCGCGAGCGTCAGCCGGAGGCTGGTCGTCGTGCTCGTGATCGCGGGCGCAGTGCTCGTCCCGCTCGTGTTCCAGCTCGTGTGGCGTGCCGAGGGGCTGCCGGGCCAGCATGCTCAGCCGGAGGTCGCAGTCGTCGAGCGCGCGGGCGACCGCGCCGCCGCGTCACGCGATCCGTACCCGCGCGACCCGACGACCGTGGGCAACGCGCCGCGTTCGGACGCGAAGCAGGTCGACGCGAACTCATTCTTCCCGTACCTCCCGGGAATGGTGCCGTTCGGCCTCGTGAACGCCGTGAAGGCTCCGGCCGAGCTCCAGGACGCGCGAGTCGCGCTCACGGGCTTCACCCTCATCGTCGGCGCCGTCGCACTGTTGTGGAGTGATGCGAGCCTCGCGCGACGCGGGCGCGCTCTTCAGTTCCTCGTCGTGCTGCCGTCGGGCGCGCTCCCGATGGTGACCGGGGGAGACGATCTCCCCGTCCTCGCGCTGATGCTCCTCGGCCTCGTCCTCGCCGAGCGCCGAAGACCGGTCCTGTCCGGCCTCGCGCTCGGGCTCTCGGGGACGTTGAAGTTCACGGCATGGCCGATGCTGCTGCTCATGCTGCTCGCCGTGCGCGACCGCGAGGGCCGTCCGGCGCCGGTGCGCTTCGGGCTGTCCGTGCTGCTCGTGGTCGCACCCGTCTTCGGGATCGGCGTCGCGCTCGACCCGACGGCCTTCTTCGACAACGTCGTGCGCTTCCCGCTCGGGCTCGCGAGGGTGCGATCGCCCGCCGCGAGCCCGCTGCTCGGTCAGGAGCTGACGAACCTCCTCCCGCACCACAAGTTCGCCATCACTGCGCTGCTCGTGCTCGTCGGCATGGTCGTCGTCGTCGTGTCCTACGTCCGGTACCGGCCGCGCACACCCGCGACCGTGGCGCGGTTCACGGGGTTCGCGATGGTCGTCGCGACGATCCTCGCCCCGGCTACGCGCTTCGGCTACCTGATCTACCCGGCAAACCTCTACGTCTGGGCCTACGTCCTCGACGGCATGGGCCACGCGCGGATCGCGTCCGCCGGTCAGTCCGGGTCGTCGAGCTCGAGCACTGTCAGCGAGACGGTGCTCGTCGGAGCTCCGCCCCCGAGCGCAGGGGTGATCGCCGCGGCGGCGGGAGTCACGACGATTCCCGCCTCCCAGTAGAAGCCGTCATTGCTCGGGTAGCGCGCGAAGATGCTCGTGCCACGACCGTCGGCTGTCGCGTCGAGCGCGACGACGGCGAAGCGACGGCTCGGGAGCTCACGCCGGAAGAAGGTCACGACCTCTCGAGCCGGCGCCGCGACCGACAGCGTCACCGTCCCGCTGTAGAGGTTGACCGCCGGCGGAGGGCGGTTCGCGTGGAGGAGCACCGAGGCCGCCGGGACGACGAGAGCGGATGCGACGTCGGCGGGCGGCTCCCCGCCTCGCGAGACACCTCGGAGCAGTGCGGCAGCCGAGCGTGCGGGGAGCGCGACGCCGGAGACGCGGCGTATGGCCGGGCCGCCGGGGCTCGCGTGGCGCCCCCCGGCGAGGGCGAGGGCGAAGCCGCCGACGAGGACCGCGAGCGCGATCCCGACGACGACGAGAGCGGGTCCCGTGCGAGCCCGGACAGGCGTCACGACGACCTCGGGAGCGCTACGGCCACCGTCGTCTGGATCGCGTGCGACTGGCGCTTCGCCGGCCGGGCCGAGGGGTGCCTCGGCGTGGGGATGTGCGGCGTTGTCGCTAGGAGGAGAAGTCGGCACGGCGATGATCGTCCGACAGCCTACTCAGGCGGTCGACGCAGCCACGGCGCGTCCGCACCAGCCTGCGGCGGTAGCCTTGAGCATGGCCGTCGTGGACCCGATCACCGAGGGATCGACCGGGCAGCGCGTCGTGCCTCCGGTGGTCGCACCCGCGCTCGCGCCCGTTGCGGCCGGCGGGCCGCCGCGCCCGCCCGCCGAGACCTCGGTGGAGCCGCTCGTCGCGATTCTCGACGCCCACCACCCCGGCGAGGACTGGTCCGCGGTGCGCCGCGCCCACGAGCTCGCCTCGAAGGCACACGCCGGCCAGACGCGCCTCACCGGTGAGCCGTACGTCACGCACTCGATCGCGGTCGCGACGATCGTCGCTGAGCTCGGGCTCGACGGGACGAGCGTGGCCGCGGCACTCCTCCACGACGTCGTGGAGGACACCGACGTCACGCTCGAG
>DATLRJ010000181.1:0-10346 GCA_035534715.1 Acidimicrobiales bacterium
GACGCTCCACCCGCTCGCGATGGCGGGAGTCGCCGAGCACTCGCGCTACCGGGAGGATCCGTTCGGGAGGCTGCAGCGCACGGCGCGCTTCGTCGCGGGCACGACGTTCGGGAGCCGGGAGCTCGCGGACGACCTCGTCGCCGAGGTCCGTGCCGTCCACCGCCGTGTGCGTGGCGTCGCCGCGGACGGGCGGCGCTATGTCGCGAGCGATCCCCGCCTGCTCACCTTCGTGCACACGGCCGAGGTCTGGAGCTTCCTCCGCTCCTACCAGCGCTACGGACCACGGCCACTGCTCCGGAGCGAGAAGGACCGCTACCTCGCGGAGGTCGCCGAGGTCGCGATCCGCCTCGGCGCCCGGGACGTACCCGCCTCGGTCGACGAGGTGCGGGCGTACCTGCGCGAGATCCGGGGCGAGCTCGCCGCCACTCCCGACGCTCTCGCCGCGATCCGCTTCCTCCGCCGTCCCCTCGGCGACCGGCCCGTCGACGCGCTCGGGCACCGCGTCGTCGCGGGGGCCGCCGTCGACCTCCTCCCCGCGTTCGCGCGCCGCGAGCTGCGTCTCGGCGTCGTGACGGGCGCGCGGGCCGCGCCCGTGCGCGTGGCCGCGACAGCCTTCGCGGTCGCGCTCCGGTGGGCCGTCGGCCCGTCCCTCGTGCTCGCAGTCGCGACCGAGCGGGCGCGGGCGAACTGACCCCGACCGCCGCCCCGCCGGACCGTCGCGAGACGCCTCTACCCGGTGGGCCCCCAGCGCTCGGTACAATCGAGTGCCAGGTCATGTGGACACCAGCTCCGCGCGTGGCCGGTCCGAGAACGAAGCGGAGCTGCGTCGCGGGGCGTGGCCCTGAGACGCCCGATACGCCGAGGGAGCAGATGCTCGACGCGAGGAAGTCCGCCATCCTCCGTAAGGTCGTCACCGAGCACATCGAGACGGCGCAGCCCGTCGGGTCGAGCCACGTCGTCCAAGACCCGGCGATCGACGTGTCGCCGGCGACCGTGCGATCGGACATGGCCGCGCTCGAGCGCGAGGGGTACCTCACCCACCCTCACACGAGCGCCGGACGGATACCGACGGACAAGGGCTACCGCTTCTTCGTCGACAACCTCTCCGACGCCCCGCTCCTCGACCCGGCGAGCCACGAGCAGGTCGCGACCTTCTTCGACCGCGCGCACGGCGAGCTCGAGCGCATGCTGCGCGACACGTCCCGGCTGCTCTCCCAGCTCACGGACCACGCCGCGGTCGTCGTCGCACCTGCGCACGAGGTCCTCACCGTGCGCTCCTCCATGCTCACGCGGCTCGGGCCCCGAGTCGTGCTCCACGTCGCGGTGCTGTCGAACGGCAGCGTCGAGAAGCACTCGGTCGAGATGGAGGAGCGCACGACCGACAGCGAGGTGGCGGCCGCGAGCGCGCTGCTCGCGGATCAGCTCTGCGGTCACACGCTCGGCCGGGCCGCCGCCCCCGCGCGCACCGGGAACGGTCCGGTCGACGTCCTGCTCGGAGCGCTCCACGCGCAGATCGTCGACGGCGCGCGTCCGGCGCCGGAGACCGAGGAGGTCTACGTCGGCGGCGCGGCGCGCATGGCGCAGCAGTTCGCGGCCGTCGACCAGGTCCGGGAGGTGCTGTCGATCCTCGAGCAGTCCTTCGTCGTCGTGTCGCTCCTCCACGACGTGCTCTCGACCGGGCAGTCCGTCGCCATCGGCACGGAGAACCGCGTCGAGTCGCTCGCCGAGTGCTCGCTCGTCGTCGCGCCCTACGAGGTCGACGACGAGGTCGTCGGGACCATCGGAGTGCTCGGCCCCACCCGGATGAACTATCCCCAGGCGCTGGCGGCGGTCGCAGTCGTCAGCCAGCGGCTCGGCCGCCAGCTGTCGAGCGGCTGAGGAGGCCATCGTGGCGACGGACTTCTACGAGCTTCTCGGCGTCGCTCGCGACGCCTCCGACGACGAGATCAAGCGCGCCTACCGCAAGCTCGCGCGCGAGCTCCATCCCGATGCCAACGGCGGCGACGCGACGTCCGAGGCGCGATTCAAGGAGGTCTCGGTCGCCTACGAGACGCTTCGCGATCCGGAGCGCCGCCGCCGTTACGACACGTTCGGTCCCGACCAGATGCGCGGCACGGGCGCGGGGCCCGGGGACGTCTTCGGTGGCGGGCTCGGGGACCTGTTCGATGCGTTCTTCGGCGGGGGCGCCGCGGCCGGCTTCGGGGGCGCGCGCCCCGCTGGGCCCCGCCGCGGAGACGACGTCGAGCTCGTCGTCGACCTCAAGTTCGAGGAAGCGGTCTTCGGCGTCGAGCGGGCGGTGACCTGGCGCGGGCCCGTCTCCTGCACGACGTGCTCGGGATCGGGTGCGCGCCCGGGGACGAGCCCCACGACGTGCCCGGAGTGCCAGGGTCTCGGACAGGTTCGGCGCGTCCGGCAGTCCATCCTCGGCCAGGTGGTCACCACGGCGCCGTGCACGCGCTGTCGCGGCTACGGAGAGGTCGTCGCCTCGCCGTGCGCCGACTGTCGTGGCGAAGGGAGGCGGACGGACGACCGATCGGTGACGGTCGAGGTGCCCCCGGGCGTCGACGAGGGCACGACGCTCAGGATCACGGGCGCCGGCTCGCCGCCGCCGCGCGGCGGTCTCCCCGGCGACCTGTACGTGCACCTGCGGGTCGCTCGCCACGAGCGGTTCGAGCGGTCCGGGGCGGACCTCGTCACCCGCGTCCACGTCGCGTTCACCCAGGCGGCGCTCGGCGCCGACGTGGCGATCGAGACGCTCGACGGGACCGAGACGATCACGGTCGCGCCGGGGACCCCGACGGGCAAGACCGTGAGGCTGCGCGGCCACGGCGTGCCGCACGTGCGTGGGCGCGGGCGCGGCGACCTCCACGTCGAGCTCGTCGTCGACACGCCGACCGGGCTCGACAAGGAGCAGGAGCGGCTCGTGCGCGAGCTCGCCCGCCTTCGGGGCGAGGAGGTCTCGACGGGAGAGGGCGGGCTGTTCTCCCGCATCCGCTCGAGCCTCGGTTGACCGGGCGCTCGGACGATCGCGGGCAGGGCCCGCACGCTCTTCGCTCCGCGTCGGCGCTCGTCTTCGTCGCCGCCCTCGATCCCGGCGACGACGACCTCGAGATCGACCCCGCGGACGCGCACCACATCGTGGACGTCCTGCGAGTCGGGCCGCGGGAGAGCATCGTCGCCGCGGACGGGCGGGGAGGGTGGCGGCCCTGCGTCCTTCGTCCGCGCCGCGCCGCGCACACCCTCGCCGTCGCAGGACGTCGCCCGCCGCGGCGACCGAGGGCGGCCGACCGCCGGGGAGACCCGGCCGTGCTCCTCGAGCCGACCGGCCCTGTCGTCGTCGAGCCCGCTCCGGAGCACCCGGTCACCGTGGGCCTCGCGCTCACGAAGGGGACCCGGACCGAGTGGGCGGTCCAGAAGCTCACCGAGCTCGGCGTCGACCGCATCGTGCCGCTCGTCACCGAGCGCACCGTCGTGCAGGTCATGGGCCGGCAGGACGCGCTCGCGCGGGGTGAGCGCCTTCGGCGGATCGCGCGAGAGGCCGCCGCCCAGAGCCGCAATCCCCGCCTTCCCGTCATCGCCGACCCGGCGATGCTCTCGGCCGTGCTCGCCACTGTCGGCGAGGCCGGGTCACGGGTCGCGATCGCCGAGCCCGGTGGCGCACCACTCGAGCCGGGCACCGCTACGGTCCTCGTCGGCCCGGAAGGCGGCTGGACGGACGCCGAGCTCGCGTCGGCGCCGAGGATGCTCGGCCTCGGCCCGACGGTGCTCCGTGCCGAGACCGCGGCCGTCGTCGCCGGGGCCCTCCTCACTGCGGTGCGCGCCGGCACGGTGCACGCGTCCTCGTAGCGACGCTCCGAGCGATCGCCGTCCGCGAGCTCGCGTTCGTCGTCGACGAGCTCGAGCGCGCCGTGCCGCGCGCTCCCCGGGCACCATCGTCGGCCATGAAGAGTGCTCTCGACGCTGCGCCGGGGTAACTTAGGGCGCACGAACAGTCACGACGACGGCACGGACGGCGGTCACCGATGTCAGAGCAGCTCCTAGACGGGGACGGCGAGCCGAGCGGGTACGCGGCCGAGGTCGGGGCGCGGCTGCGCACCGTGCGCCGCCAGAAGCGCCTCTCCCTCCAGGCCGTCGAGGCCGCCTCGCAGCACGAGTTCAAGGCCTCGGTCCTCGGCGCGTACGAACGCGGCGAGAGGGCGATCTCGGTGCCCCGGCTCCAGCGCCTCGCCCGGCTGTACGAGGTCCCCGTGGACCAGCTCCTCCCCGAGGGTCTCGCGCAGGGTGCCGCAAGCCCCGCGCGCAGCGGGCCGGGCTCGTCCGCGCGCGGCTCCGACAAGGTACGGATCGACCTCACGAAGCTCAAGGACACGGTCAGCGCCGAAGCCTCGGCGCTGCAGCGCTTCCTCGCGACGATCCAGGTCGAGCGCCAGGACTTTAACGGCCAGGTCCTCACCGTCCGCGGCGACGACATGCGCGTGATCGGGGCGACGCTCGGGCTCGGCCAGAGCGAGATGATCGAGCGCCTCGACGAGCTCGGCCTGCTCTACCGGCCCTGACGCGCTCGCCGCCGGGCGCGGGACGCCCCGAGCTCGGTGTCTACGTCCACGTGCCGTTCTGCGCGAGCCGATGCGACTACTGCGCGTTCGCGACGTGGACGGACCGCGACGACCTGATGGCGCGCTACGTCGAGGCATGCCTCCTCGAGATGGGCCGCGCCTACGAGGACGGGCTCGCGGACGCGACGACCGTGTTCGTCGGCGGGGGCACCCCGTCGCGCCTGCCTCCTCGGCTCCTCGCCCGGCTTGTCGCCGGAGTCCGGCGCGTCGCCGGCGCCGAGGTCACGGTCGAGTGCAACCCCGAGAGCACGACCAGCGAGCTCCTTGCCGCGCTGCGCGACGCGGGCGTCACACGGATCTCCCTCGGGGTCCAGTCGCTCCGCAGCCACGTGCTCTCGGGGCTCGGTCGCGTCCAGGAGCCCGGATCGGTCGAGCGGGCCGTCGCCCTCGTCGGCGCCGCGGGCTTCGCGAGCTTCAGTGTCGACCTCGTCTACGGCGGAGCCGGTGAGACCGACGAGGACTGGAGCGCGACGCTCGACGGGGTCCTCGCCCTCGACCCCTCACCTCCGCACGTGAGCGCGTACGCGCTGACCGTCGAACCGGGAACGCCCCTCGCCCGCGATGCGTCCAGGCATCCCGACGACGACGTCCAGGCCGACCGGTACCTCGCGGCGGACGAGCGCCTCGCCGACGCGGGGCTCGCGTGGTACGAGATCTCGAACTTCTCCCGGCCCGGCCACGAGTGCCGCCACAACATGGCGTGCTGGCACCAGGAGGACTACCGCGGCTTCGGCTGCGCGGCCCACAGCCATTCAGCTGGTACGCGCTCGTGGAACGTGCGCTCGCTCGAGCGCTACGTCGAGGTCGTGGAGCAGGGCGGGCGACCGCTCGGCGGCGAGGAGGTGCTCGGGCCCGAACGACGCGCGTTCGAGCGCCTCGAGCTCGCGCTCCGCACGCGTGACGGCGTGCCGGCCGCGGCGCTGCCCGACGACGACGCGCTCCGCGCGCTCGTCGACCGGCGCAACGGCCGGGCCGTGCTCACGACCCGCGGTCGCCTGCTCGCGAACGAGGTCGCCCTCCGCCTCCACCTTCCCGGCGAGCTGGGGGCGACGGTCTGACCGGGTCGGATGGCGACGCTCTGAATCGCGGGAATACTACGCTGCGTGGCAGAATGGGATCGCTGATGGCATGAGACGTCACGAAACGTCCGCCGCTCTGCTACGCTGAGCGGTCATGAGTGACTCCGCACGATGGCTCAGCACGAAGGATGCGTCCCAGCTTCTGGGCGTCAACCTCCGGACGCTCTACCGCTTCATCGACGAAGGCGAGCTCCCGGCGTACAAGTTCGGCCGGGTGATCCGCCTACGGGAGCCCGACGTCGAGCGGTTCGTCGAGTCGGCCAGGATTCTGCCAGGAAGCCTCGAGCACCTCTATCCCGAGCCGGCGCGACCCGCCGGCCGGTGAGCCCGGACGCACCGGCAGACGACGTGGCGCACCCGCCCGTCGAGGGCTGCCCGTTCTGCGCGATCGTCGCCGGCGACCTGCCTGCCAGGGTCGTGTGGGAGACGGGCCTCGTCATCGCGTTCCGGGACATCGCGCCCGTTGCGCCTGTCCACGTCCTTCTCGTCCCGCGGGTCCACGTGCCCGACGCGCTCTCACTCGACGCGTCGCACGCCGCTCTGCTCGCCGAGCTCGCGGTCGTCGGGCGGCGCGTCGCAGAGGCCGAAGGGATCGCGAGCTCCGGCTACCGGCTCGTGTTCAACGTCGGGGACGACGGCGGCAACACGGTGAGCCACCTGCATCTCCACCTCCTCGGTGGCCGGCCGATGGCCTGGCCCCCCGGCTGAGCGCGGCCCCGCGCCCAGCCCGGCGCGCCATGCACGCACCGATCGGCGCTCCTGGTAGCGTGCGTGCGGTAGCCGTGCACTCGACCCAGGTGAAGATCCTCGTACCCGGTAATGACCTGATGGTCGGCCTTCTCGGCGAGCGCGACGAGCTGCTCCGACTCGTCGAGGGTGCGTTCGCCGGCACGTCGGTCCACGTGCGGGGCAACGCGATCACGGTCGACGGGCCCGACGCGCCCGAGGTGGGTCGGGTCTTCGACGAGCTCGTGCTCGTGCTCGAGTCCGGCCAGTGGCTCGACCCGTCGCAGGTCGCTCGCACGATCGAGATGGTGCGAGCGGACCTGCGACCGTCCGAGGTCACGGCCACCGAGGTCCTCCGAGGTTCGCGCGGCAACAGCGTCCGACCGAAGACCGCCGGCCAGCGGCAGTACGTCGACGCGATCGCGGCGAACACGATCACCTTCGGCATCGGCCCCGCGGGCACGGGCAAGTCCTACCTCGCCGTCGCCCAGGCCGTGCAGGCACTACAGAGCAAGCAGGTGAGCCGGATCATCCTCGCCCGCCCCGCGGTCGAGGCCGGCGAGAGGCTCGGCTTCCTCCCGGGCGACATCATGGCGAAGGTCGACCCGTACCTGCGCCCGCTCTACGACGCGCTGTTCGACATGCTCGAGCCCGAGGGCACCCAGCGACTTATCGACCGCGGAGCGATCGAGGTCGCTCCGCTCGCGTACATGCGCGGCCGCACGTTGAACTCGAGCTTCGTCATCCTCGACGAAGCGCAGAACGCGACGCCAGAGCAGATGAAGATGTTCCTCACACGCATCGGGTTCGGCACGAAGGCGGTGGTCACGGGCGACGTGACCCAGATGGACGTCGCGGCAGGGCGCTCCGGCCTCGTCGGCCTCGAGCAGATCCTCGAGGGCATCGACGGGCTCGCGTTCGTCCGGCTCGGCGAGTCCGACGTCGTGCGCAATCGCATCGTCCGCGACATCGTCTCCGCCTACGACCGCTCGTCGTCCGGCTCGGCGAGCTGAAGGCGGCCCGGTGCCGATCGAGGTATTCGTCGCGGACGAGCAGAGCGCACGCCAGGTCGACTGCGGGCGCTGGGCGACGCTCGCCGAGGCCACGCTTCGCGCGCAGAAGGTCCGGGGAGAGGCGGAGCTCTCCGTGCTCTTCGTCGACGAGGCGGCGATCGCCGCGCTGAACGCGCGCTTCCTCGGCCACGACGGCCCGACGGACGTGCTGTCGTTCCCCATCGAGGACGGCCCCGCGCCGTCGGGACGCTCGCCGGACGGCGGCGGGAACGGTCCGGGCTGGGAGCCTCCCGACGAGTCCGGGCTGCCGACGCTCGTCGGTGACGTCGTGATCTGTCCCGAGGTCGCGTGGCGCAACGCCCCCGAGCACGCGGGCACCTACGAGGACGAGATCGCGCTGCTGCTCGTCCACGGCATCTTGCACCTGCTCGGCATGGACCACGAGATCGCCGAGGAGGCCGAGGTCATGGAGGCGCGCGAGCAGGAGCTGCTCGACGAGTTGCACCGCGCGCCTCGGAGCGGGGAGACGAGCGGGTGAGCCCGGCCCCGCTCCTCGCGTCGAGGCTCGGCGCTGCGGACGCGGGGGTGCTCGCCGCCGTGGTCGTGCTGCTCGCGATCTCTGCGATCCTCGCGCTCGCGGAGACCGGCCTCGTCCGGATGTCGAAGGCGCGGGCGCGCGCCCTCGTCGACGCCGGCCATCGCGGCGCACGCTCGCTCGCGAAGCTCGTCGAGGACCCCGAGAGCTTCCTCGCACCCGTGCTCCTGCTCGTGCTCGTCTGCCAGCTCGTCGCCGCGACGCTCGTGGGTGTCGAAGCCTCACGCCTGTTCGGCGCTCTCGGAGTCGCCGCCGCGACGCTTTTCGAGATCGTCGTGATCTTCGTCGCCGCCGAGGCCGTCCCGAAGCACTGGGCCGTGCGGCACGCGGACCGCGCTGCGCTGTTCAGCGCGCCGATCGTCACCGCGCTCGTCGCGTTCCCCCCGATCAAGGTCGTCTCGTCCGTTCTCATCGGCCTCTCGCACCTCGTGACGCCCGGCGACGAGAGCGACGCCGCGAGCGCGGAGATGACCGAGTCCGAGCTGCTCGCGTTCGCGGACGTCGCGGTGGACGAGCTCGTCCTCGAGCGAGAGGAGCGCGCGCTCATCTCCTCGATCATCGACTTCGGCGACACGATCGTGCGCGAGGTCATGGCGCCGCGCCCGGACATCGTCGCCGTCGAGTCGGCGACATCGGCGTCCGCGGTGCTCGAGCGCGCGATGGCCTCGGGGCTCAGTCGCATCCCGGTCTACAAGCGCACGGTCGACGACATCGTCGGCATCGCGTACACGAAGGACCTGATGCGCTCGCTGCGGGGCGGCGGCGACGACGAGAGGTCCGTCGTCGGGATCTGCCGCCCGGCGCACTACGTCCCCGAGACGAAGCGCGTCGCCCCCCTGCTCCGCGAGATGCAGGCCGAGCAGTACCACCTCGCCGTCGTCGTCGACGAGTACGGCGGCACGGCCGGGATAGTCACCCTGGAGGACCTCATCGAGGAGTTGGTCGGGGAGATCTTCGACGAGTTCGACGTGGACGAGCCGCTCGTCGAGCCGCTGTCGGAGCGCGAATACCGGGTGTCGGGGAAGATGGCGGTCGACGAGGTGAACGAGCTGCTCGGGACCGATCTCCCCGTCGGCGACTGGGACACGATCGGGGGGCTGGTGCTCCACCTGCGCGGGCAGATCCCGACCGAGGGCGAGCACATCGTCGCGGACGGCGACGATGTGCTCGTCGCGGAGAAGGTGCAGGGCCGCCGGATCGGAAGCGTGCGGATCGTCCGCGGCCACAGCGGGGAGCCTGACCGTCGGGCCGGAACCGGCTCCCCGGAGGTGCACGCATGACGGGCGCAGTGCCCGGGAACCCCGGCGCCCCCTTCCGCTCGGGCTTCGTGTCTCTCGTCGGCCGGCCGAACGTCGGCAAGTCGACCCTCGTGAACGCGATGTTGAGGACGAAGGTCTCGATCACGTCGCCGTCGCCGAACACGACGCGCACGCGCGTCCGCGGGATACTCGAGGGCGACGGCTACCAGGCCGTCCTCGTCGACACGCCGGGGATCCACAAACCGAAGAGCGCGCTCGGCGAGCGCCTGAACGAGACCGCCACCAGCGCGCTCGACGACGTGGACGTCTGCGTGCTCGTCGTCGACGCGACGGCCGCGATCGGCCCGGGTGATCGCTTCGTCGCGGCACAGCTCCCGAGCAGGAGCGTCGTCGTCGTGAACAAGCTCGACCGCGCAAGCGCGAGCCAGCTCCTCGCTCAGCTCGCTCGAGCCGCCGAGCTGCTCGGGCTCGCCGAGGCCGAGTACTACCCCGTGTCGGCGCGCACGGGCGAAGGCGTCCCCGAGCTGCTCTCCCACATCGTCGGTCGCCTGCCCGCAGGTCCCCGCTACTACCCCGAGGGCACCGTGCGGGACGTGCCCGAGGCCTTCTTCCTCGGCGAGCTCGTACGGGAGCAGCTGCTCCGCGTCGCGCGCGAGGAGCTGCCGCACTCGATCGCGTGCCGGGTCACCGAGTGGGAGCTGCCCTACGTGCGGTGCGAGATCCTCGTGGAGCGTGAGTCCCAGAAGGCGATCGTCGTCGGACGCGGGGGTTCGGTGCTGAAGGCCGTCGGCATCGCGGCACGCCGCGCCCTCCCACCTGGCAGCTACCTCGACCTCGTCGTGAAGGTCGAGCGCGACTGGCAGCGCCGGCCGGACGTCATCGAGCGTCTCGGCTACTGACCCCGACGCGGGCAGGACGCGAAGCGACTCCCGCTCGGAGCCGATGCAATCCGGAGTCGATGCAGTCCGCGAGGTTGAGCAGGTCGACGCGGGACAGAGTGCGCCACGCCACGCCTCGGCACCGGACGGCGGGCGGCGGGCGGCGGGCGGCGGGCGGCG
>DATLRJ010000182.1:0-22997 GCA_035534715.1 Acidimicrobiales bacterium
TGTCCGTTATCAGTGCAATTGACATATGTGACCACGTGCTCCACCGAGGCGAAGCCCGCGGTCACCCGCACTGGCTTTTGGCTGTTCCTATTCCGTTCTCAAAGAGCGACGCGAGACACACTTCCTCGCGGAAGGAGGTGCCTGTGCGCTTTGCGGGACCGCCACGCCCGAACACTTCACCGGGCCCCAGTCCCACATCGCACTCCCGGCCGAACACGTCGCCCGGTAGTGCGTACTTCAGGCGGCAAGGCCACCGAAGCGGAGTCTCACCTTAGCACGGCGGGACCCGCTGTCAATCCAGCGGACCCGGGGGGTCGCCCCGTGCGGGGCGGTCCCTCACCGTCGCGCCATGGGCGTCCCGGCTGCCGTGCGGGGCCACCCTAGCGGATGCCAGAGGGAGCCGTCGCACGGCGGGACCGCAGCGGCGCGGGGCGTCATCGCCAGTGCCGGAGTCGGTCCCCGTCTCGCTCGAGGGTCGCTGCGAAGCGCTCGACCTCGACGGACACGGCCGCGCTGCCCGCACCGCCGGGGGTTCTCCGGCGTGCGGAGGCCGCTCCGGGCTCGAGCAGGGCCGCCGCCGCCGGACCGAGCGCACCGCTCGCCGTGACGAGCTCCACGAGCGGCACCGAGCGGTCGAGGGACTCCCTCACGAGGGACCCCACGATCCCGTGCGCCTGGCGGAACGGCGTCCCGCGCTCCACGAGCCACTCGGCGAGGTCGACCGCAGCGAGAGCGGGTGCGTCGGCCGCGCGCTGCATCGCCTCGAGATCGAAGTGCACGGTCGCGACGAGTCCGTTCATCGCCCGGCACGCGAGGCTCACCTGGTCGAGCGCGTCGAACAGCGGCTCCTTGTCCTCCTGGAGGTCGCGGTTGTACGAGAGCGGAAGACCCTTCAACGTGGTCAGGAAGCCGGCGAGGTGGCCGACGAGGCGACCCGCCTTGCCACGTGCGAGCTCGGCGACGTCCGCGTTCTTCTTCTGCGGGAGCATCGAGCTCCCGGTCGCCCACGCGCCGTCCAGCCGGTAGAAGCCGAACTCCTCCGACGAGAACAGCACGATCTCCTCGCCGAGCCGGGAGAGATGCACGCCGAGAAGGGCGCAGACGAACAGGGCTTCGGCGACGAAGTCCCGGTCGCTCACCGCGTCCATCGAGTTCTCGAAGCGAGCGGCGAAGCCGAGCTCGGCCGCGGTCGCGTCAGGGTCGAGCGGCAGCGAGGAGCCCGCGAGGGCGCCGGCACCGAGCGGCGAGACGTCGACGCGGCCGAGGGCGTCGAGCAGGCGGCCGACGTCGCGACCGAGCGCCCAACCGTGCGCGAGGAGGTGGTGCGCGAGCAGGACTGGCTGCGCACGCTGGACGTGGGTGTAGCCGGGGAGCCGCGCCTCACCAGCTCGACGCGCGCGCCCGAGCAGCGTCGCCTGGAGCTCGAGGACGTAGTCGCCGAGGCGCACGAGCTCGCGGCGCGTGTAGAGGCGCAGCGCGGTCGCGACCTGGTCGTTGCGGCTCCGGCCCGTGTGCAGGCGCGCGCCGGTCTCGCCCGCGAGCTCGGTCACCCTCCGCTCGATCGCCGTGTGGACGTCCTCGTCGCCCGCCGCGAAGCAGAAACGTCCCTCGGCGAGCTCGTCGCCGACTGCAGCGAGCGCGTCGACTAGCGACGACGTCTCGCCGCGAGATAGGAGCCCGGCGCGCTCGAGCCCGTGCACGTGGGCGATCGACCCCCGGACGTCGTCCGCGGCGAGCCGCCGATCGACCGCGAGGCTCGCCGAGAAGGCCATCATGAGCGGGTCCGGCTCGACCCCCATGCGCTCCGACCAGAGCGTCACCCCCCGTGACCCCCCGCCGCGCCGCCCTGGCGCGCCGCCCAGGTCGTGATGCCGAGGCCGAAGATGCGAACGAATCCCTCCGCGTCCGCGTGATTGAAACGGTCGGCGGCGTCGTAGGTCGCGAGCCCGTAGTCGTAGAGACCCTCGGGGCTGCGACGGCCGACGACCTCGCAGCCGCCGCCCGGTGAGAAGCGAAGGCGGACGTCCCCCGTCACGTGCCGCTGGGTCGAGGCGACGAACGCCGAGAGCGCCTCCCTCAGCGGGGAGAACCAGAGCCCGTCGTAGACGAGCTCGGTCCAGCGAGGCTCGAGGCGGAGCTTCTCGTGAGCGACGTCGCGCTCGAGCGTGAGGCCCTCGAGGTCCTGGTGTGCACGGACGAGCGCCAGCGCCGCGGGCGCCTCGTAGATCTCGCGGCTCTTGATCCCGACACGCCGGTTCTCGACGATGTCGACCCGGCCGAACCCTGTCGCACCGGCGAGCACGTCGAGGGCCCCGACGAGCTCGACGATGCCGAGCGCTCGGCCGTCGAGAGAGACCGGGACGCCTGACGCGAAGCCGATCGTGACCTCCACGGGCTGCGTCGCACGCACGACCGTGCGCTCGTAGACGTCCCCGGGCGGTGCGGCCCACGGATCCTCGATCGCGCCGCACTCGACCGCGCGGCCCCAGAGGTTCTCGTCGATGGAGTAGATCTTCTCCCTGCTCGCGGTGATCGGCACGCCGTTGCGCGCCGCGTACTCGATCGCGTCCTCGCGCGTCATCCCCCAGACTCGCACGGGAGCGACGATGTCGAGGTCTGGGGCGAGCGCGCGCGTTCCCACCTCGAACCTGACCTGGTCGTTGCCCTTTCCCGTGCACCCGTGGGCGACGGCGCTCGCACCGTGCAGCCGCGCCTGAGCGACGAGGTGGCGCACGATGAGAGGTCGCGACAGCGCGGAGACGAGCGGGTAACGCGCCTCGTACAGCGCGTTCGACTGGAGCGCCGGCACGGCGAAGTCTCGGGCGAGCTCCTCGCGCGCGTCGACGACGACGGCCTCGACGGCGCCCGTCGCGAGCGCGCGCTCTCGGACGGCGTCGAGGTCGGCGCCCTGGCCGACGTCGACCGCGAGAGCGATCACCTCGTAGCCGAGCTCCGCCTGGAGCCAGTGGACGGCCACCGAGGTGTCGAGCCCCCCTGAATACGCGAGCACGACGCGCTTGGTCACGTTCTCCTGCCTCTCTCGATCTCGATCTCGGTCTCGGTCTCGTTGGGCCGAGGGCCTGTGCCCCCGACGTCGCTCACGGGCGCATCGCCCCACCGTCCTTCGCGCGCGGTCGCACCCCGAGCCGCGCGACACACCCGCACAGAGGCCGCCTCACCCCTCAGCCTCCCGCGAGATCCCCGAGACGGTCGCCGAGCGCGGCCCCGCCGACGTCCTCGCTCGCGATCACGAGCAGCGTGTCATCGCCCGCGACCGTACCGAGCACGCCGTCGAGGCTCGTGCGGTCGAGCGCGGACGCGACGACGTGCGCCGAGCCAGGCGGCGTGCGGAGCACCACGAGATTGCCGGACACGCCGATGTCGACGACCCACTCACCGAGGACGCGCCTCAAGTGGTCCACCGGCGCGACCTGGTCCTTCGGCAGCTCGGCGATCGCGTAGACCTGGCCGTCCACTCCGGGCAGCCGCACGCGCACCGCGCCGAGCTCGTCGAGGTCGCGCGAGACGGTGGCCTGAGTGGCGTCGACGCCCTCGGAGGCGAGCATCTCCACGAGCTGGCTCTGGCTGGTCACCGCGTGCTCGGCGAGGAGGCGCGTCACGAGATGTTGCCGCCTGTTCTTCGGGACGCGGCTCACGTCGCGGCCCCGCCGGGCACCTGCGCCGCGCTCGGGCGCACACCGAGCGCATACGCGAACAGCGCGCGGGCGGCGTGCATGCGGTTCGCCGCCTGGCGCCACACCCTGCTGCGCGGTCCCTCGAGCGCGCCCGCGGAGACCTCCTCGCCCCGGTGCGCGGGCAGGCAGTGGAGCAGGATCGCGTCGGGTGCGGCGAGCTCGAGAAGTCGCTCGTCGATGGTGAAGCCGCCGAACGCCCGCCTCTTCTCGGTCTCGCCTTGCTCTCCCATCGACACCCACACGTCGGTGTACAGCACGTCCGCGCCCTCGGCCGCCGACGCGGGATCGCCGGCGATGCGGACCTCGCCCCCGAGGGCAGCGACGTGCTCGACGTCCGCTGCGGTGAGCCCGTACCCGCTCGGCGACGCGACGACCGACCTCGCGCCGGCCATCGCGCACCCGAGGACGAGGGAGCGGCAGACGTTGTTGGCGTCACCGATGTACGCGACGGTCCGCCCTGCGATGGAGCCAAGCTCCTGGCGCATCGTGAGCAGGTCCGCGACCGCTTGCGTCGGGTGCTCGAGGTCTGACAGCAGGTTCACGACCGGGACGTCGCGCCCTGCCCGTCGAAGCGCGGAGACCATCCTCTCGAGCGTCGAATGGCGCGCCACGCGAGCACCGATGAGGCCGTGGTAGCACGCGAGCGTCCGCGCGACGTCCTCGACCGTCTCGCGCCGGTCGAAGCCGACCTCCTCCCCGCGGATCGTCACCGGATGGCCGCCGAGCTGGACCACCGCCATCTCACAGGCATTGCGGGTCCGCGCGGAGGGGTGCTCGAAGACGAGCGCGGCTCCTCGTCCCGCGAGGACGGCCGGGACGTCCTGCTCCGCGAGATCGAGCACCGCCGAGAGCCCCGACGCGCCGAGATCGGCGATCCCGAGCACGTCACGTGTCGTGTCCGCCGTCACGGCCGCCGCCCCTCTGCGACGGACGCACCGGCGCCGTGCGGTCCGTCGGCGCTCGGCGCCGTGCCGCCCGTGCCGGCGCCACCGCGCCCCGCCGCGACCTCGGCCACGACGCTGCGTAGCACGGACACGGCCTCCTCGCACTCGGCAGCGGTGACGACGAGCGGCGGTGCGAGCCGCACCACGTCGGGCGCCGCGGCGTTGACGACGAGCCCCGCCTCGAGCGCGCGGCTCACGACGGTGGGAGCGTCGATACCGGCGTCGAGCACGACGCCGAGGAGCAGCCCGCGGCCGCGCACCTCGCGCACGCCGGGCACCGCACGAAGAGATGTGGCGAGCTGCGCGCCGCGTTCACGGGCGCGGCTCGGCACGTCGAGGGCGATCATCGTGTCGAGCGTCGCGCGGACCGCCGAAAGCGCAAGAGGCTGACCGCCGAATGTGCTCCCGTGGTCGCCGGGGGCGAAGCAGTCGGCGACCGCCGCGCGCGCCCAGCACGCGCCCGCGGGGACGCCGTTGCCCAGTGCCTTTGCCATGGTGACGACGTCCGGCACGATGCCCTCCTGCTGGAACGCGAACCACCGCCCGGTGCGCCCCAGGCCGGTCTGGATCTCGTCGAGCACGAGCAGGATCCCGCGGTCGTCGCATAGCGCGCGCACCGCGGCGAGGTAGCCGGGGGGCGGGACGACGACGCCGATCTCACCCTCGATGGGCTCGAGGAGCACCGCGGCAACCCGGGTCGGGTCCGCGGCCGTCTCGAGCGCTGCGAGGTCGCCGTACGCGACGTGGCGGAAGCCCTCGGGCAGCGGCGCGAAGGCCTCGTGCTTGCTCGGCTGCCCGGTCGCGTGGAGCGTCGCGAGCGTGCGGCCGTGGAACGATCCGAGCGCGGAGACGACCTCGTGCCGACCGCGCCCTCCAAAGCGCCGGGCGAGCTTGATGGCCGCCTCGTTCGCCTCGGCGCCCGAGTTGGCGAAGAACACCTTGCCACCGAGCGCGGTGCCATCTCCGATCAGCACGTCGAGCGTCGCGGCGACACCTTCTGCGAGCGCGTTCTCGAAAAGGTTCGACACGTGAAGCAGCTCGCGCGCTTGCGCGGCGATCGCGTCGGCGACGCCGGGATGAGCGTGACCGAGGGACGTGACCGCGATACCCGAGAGGAAGTCGAGGTACTCGCGGCCGCGGTCGTCGCGGAGCCGGCACCCGCGGCCCGACACGAAGCGCACTGGCGCCGGGCGGTAGGTGCTCATGAGGTGCGAGCCGCTCGGCTCGCGGCTTTCGATCGCAGCGCCGGCAGCGCCGGCAGCGCCCGGCGCGACTGGCGCCGCGGTGGGCGTGCCCTCACCGGTCATGTCGAGACCACCATCGTGCCGACTCCCTCGTCCGTCAAGAGCTCGAGAAGCAGCGCGTGCGGCACGCGCCCGTCGAGGATGTGCGCCGCGGTCACGCCGGCGCGCACGGCGTGGGAGCACGCCCGCGCCTTTGGCACCATGCCGTCTCCGACGGCTCCGCTCGCGACGAGCCCGTCGAGCGCGTCGACGCCGACGTGCTGCATCACCGTCTCCGGGTCGTCGCGGACCGACCGCACCCCGGCGACGTCGGTGAGGAACACGAGCTTCTCAGCCGCCAGCGATACCGCGATCGCCCCTGCGACCGTGTCGGCGTTGATGTTGTACGCCTGGCCCGAGGCGTCCGTGCCGATCGTCGCGACGACAGGCACGAGCCCCTCGCGCAGCAGGTGGCGCAGGAGGGACGGGTCGACCGAGGCGACGTCCCCGACGTAGCCGAGCGCCGGGTCACGCTCCGCGGCGGTGATGAAGCCCGCGTCCTCGCCCGAGCAGCCGACGGCGACCGGGCCGTGGACGTTGAGCGCGCCGACGATGTCGCGGTTGACCTTTCCTACGAGGACCATCCGGGCGATGTCGAGGGTCTCCGCGTCGGTCACGCGCAGCCCCTCGTGGAACTCGGGCGTCTTGCCGAGCCGCCCCATGAGCTCTCCGATCTGGGGTCCACCACCGTGGACGACGACGGGCAGCATGCCGACGGCGCGCATGAGGACGACGTCCTCCGCGAACCGAGCGAGCACCCGGTCCCCCGGGCTGTCGCCCGACGCGCCCGCGAGGGCGTTCCCGCCGTACTTGACGACGACGACGCGACCAGCGAAGCGGCGCACGTATGGGAGCGCCTCGACGAGGACGTCCGCGCGCGCTGCGGCGTCGAGGGTCACGACGTCCTCATGTTCTCTTCGATGTACCCCGGACCGAGGTCGGTCGTGAGCACCGTCGCGTCCGCGACCCCGAGCCCGAGCTCGCAGACGATCTCGACGATCGGGGACCTGAGGTACGCGGACGCCGCAGCACGGTCGTGGCGGGCCTCGACGCCACGGTCGAAGACGACGATCTCGCCGTAGCTCAGCCGCACGCGGTCGAGGTCGAACGCCGCGCCGGAGGCGCCGAGCTCGCTCACGATCCGGCCCCAGTACGGGTCCGCCCCGTAGAGCGACGTCTTCACGAGGTTGCTCTCGGCGACGCCACGGGCGGCGCGGCGCGCGTCCTCGTCGCTCTTCGCGCCGAGCACGCGGACCCGCGCGACGCGCGTCGTGCCCTCGGCGTCCTCGGCGAGCTGGAGCGCGAGGTCTTCGCACGCGGACCTGAGCGCGTCCGACAGCTCGTCGATGCCCGCGGGACGCCCGAGTCCGCTCGCGAGGATCGCGACCGTGTCGTTGGTCGAGGTGCAACCGTCGACCGTGAGCTCGTTGAACGAGGCGGCGACGGCACGGCGCAGTGCCTCGCCGAGCACGTCCGGCGCCGCGACCGCGTCAGTCGTGAGCACCGCGAGCATCGTCGCCATGTTCGGAGCGATCATCCCCGCACCCTTCACCATCCCGCCGACCGAGAACCCGCTCGCGTCGAGGAGAACCTCCTTGCGGTGGGTGTCGGTCGTGAGGATCGCGTCCGCGGCACGCGCCCCGTCCTCGCGCCCGCTGCCGAGTGCCGCGACGAGCGCCGGCACCGCCGCCTCGATGCGCTCGACCGGGAGGTGCAAGCCGATGAGACCCGTCGAGCACACGAGCAACTCCTCGATCGGAACGCCGAGGCCGCCCGCGACGGCCGCCGCGGTCGCTCGCGCCCCCTCCATCCCTCGCGCTCCGGTGGCCGCATTCGCGCACCCGCTGTTCACGACGATCCCCGCCGCCCGGCCCCGCGTCGCGCGCAGGTGAGCACGGGAGAGCTGCACCGGCGCTGCGGCTGCGAGATTGGTCGTGAAGGTCGCGGCCGCGGCGACGGCGCCGAACGGCTCCGCCGCGACGAGCGCGAGGTCGAGAGCGCCGGACTCCTTGATCCCACAGGCGACTCCGGAGGCGACGAACCCCCTCGGACCGGTCACGCTCACGGCGTCACCGCGACCATCGGAAGGCCCGAGGTCTCGGGGATGCCAAGGGCGACGTTCGCCGCCTGGATCGCCTGGCCGGCTCCGCCCTTCGTGATGTTGTCGATCGCGCACATCACGAGGGTGAGACCGGTCCGGGTGTCGTGGCGCGCGGTGATGCGCGCAATGTTCGCCGCGTAGGTCTCACGAGTCGCGACTGGCTCGTCGACGACGTGCACGAACGCCTCGCCCTCGTACGCCGACCGCAGGACCGCGAGCACCTCCTCGGTCGAGCTCGGCGCCGCGGCCCGGGCGTAGCAGCTCGCGAGGATCCCTCGCGTCATCGGCGCGTGGTGAGGGGTGAACAGCACTCGTGCGCCTGTCGCCTGCTCGATCTCTGGGGTGTGCCGGTGGGTGAGCAGTCCGTAGGCGTCGAAGCTCTCGTTTATCCGGGAATGGTGGGTCGCCGTGGACGGGACGCCACCCGCACCCGACGTGCCGCTCGCGGCGTCGACGACCACACCCTCCGGATCGATCGCACCTGCGTCCACGAGCGGAGCGAGAGCGAGCGCCGCCGCGGTCACATAGCAGCCGGGTGCCGCGACGAGCCGCGCCGACCCGAGCTCGGAGCGGAAGCGCTCCGGGAGGCCGTAGACCGCCTGCGCGAGCAGCTCCGGCGCGGCGTGGTCGAACCCGTACCACTCCGGGTAGGCGGCGGCGTCCTTCAGCCTGAAGTCCGCTCCGAGGTCGACGACGCACCCGACCCTGCCGAGCAGTCGCGGCACGATCGCCTGCGAGCGGCCCGACGGCACCGCGACGAACACGACGTCCGCGCCCGCGAGCGCATCCGGGTCGAGCTCGGCGAACGCGAGGTCGCGGTATGCGCCGGCGAGCCCCGGGAATCGCTCGGCGACACGGCGCCCGGCAGCGGAGTCCGCCTGTACCGACACGAGGTCGAGCTCGGGGTGACCCGCGAGGAGCCGCAGCAGCTCGGCGCCGAGATAGCCCGAGCCACCGACGATCGCAGCCTTCATGGCATGAGCATACATCACGACGCATAGTCATGCAGGCGGCGAGCACGCCGGCCTCGGGCGAGCACGCCGAGCTCGGACCCGACGGGGACCGGTCGCTCGAGGCCGAGCGCGGACGCTCCCTCAGCCGTCGACGCCGGCGCGGAGCTCGGCGACGAGCTCCGCCGCGCCCTCAGGGCCGGCGCCGTCGAGAATCCGCCGGACGAGCGCGGAGCCGACGACGACTCCATCGGCGACCTCGCAGATCTCCCGCGCCTGCGCGGGTGTCGAGACTCCCACGCCGACGAGCACGGGCAGGTCCGTCGCAGCCGTGCAGCGAGCCGCGATCGCGCGCGCGGAGGCGGCGAGCTCCCGGCGCTCGCCGGTGACCCCGAGCAGGCCGACCGCATAGAGAAAGCCGCGCGACCTGTCGCAGATGGTCCGCAGCCGACCGTCCGGCGTCGTCGGCGCGACGAGAAGTACCGTCTCGACGCTGGCCTCGTCGGCGGCGTCGATCCACGGCCGGGCCTCGTCCACGGGCAGGTCCGGGAGTATCGCGCCCGCGACCCCCGCCGCGGCGAGCTCGCTCGCCATCCGCCGATGACCTGCCCGGGCGACGAGGTTGTAGTAGGTCATGACCGCGATCGGCACGCCGACGTCCGCCCCACGCAGCGCGTCGAGGATCGCGTGCGGGGTCGCCCCGGCGCGAAGCGCCCGCTCGGACGCCTCCTGGATCGTCGGCCCGTCCATGACCGGGTCGGAGAACGGGATGCCGACCTCGATCGCGTCGGCCCCCGCGGCGGCGAGCGCGCGCAGCGTGTCGAGCCAGTCGTCGCCGAGGCCGCCCGTGAGGTACGGGACGACGATCTTGCGGCCAGAGGCTCGTGCGCCGCGAAGGTGCGACTCGAGCGTCCCGGGCTCCCACGCGGCTGGAGGTCGACCCGCGAGCTCGCCCCTGGCGACGGTGCTCACGAGAGCATCTCCATGACCTGTGCGACGTCCTTGTCGCCCCGACCGGACATCGTGAGAAGCACCGTGGAGCTCGCCGGGATCTCGCCAGAGCGCGCCGCGCGGACGAGCCACGCGACGGCATGTGCCGGCTCGAGCGCCGGGATGATTCCCTCCGTCTCGGCGAGCAGGCGGAACGCCGCGAGCACCTCGCCGTCGTCGACTGCGACGTACCTCGCTCGGCCGGCGTCGGCGAGCTGCGCGTGCTCGGGGCCGACTCCCGGGTAGTCGAGCCCGGCGGAGATCGAGTGCGCCTCGAGGATCTGGCCGGCCTCGTCCTGGAGGAACATCGAGCGCATGCCGTGCACTATGCCGGGCAGCCCGTTGCCCAGCGCGGCGCCCCCCGCGGCTTCGACCCCGACGAGCGCGGCAGGCGTGCCGACGAAGCCCGCGAAGGTGCCGGCGGCGTTCGACCCTCCGCCGACGCACGCGACGACGAGGTCTGGGTCGGCGCCCCCGAGCAGCGCGCGGCACTGCTCGCGCGCCTCGTCGCCGACGACGCGCTGGAGCTCACGCACCATGTACGGGTAGGGGTGCGGTCCCATGACAGACCCGATGCAGTAGTGGGTCGTCTCGACCGTCGCGACCCAGTCGCGCAGCGCGTCGTTGACCGCGTCCTTGAGCGTCCGGCTCCCCGAGGAGACCGGTCGGACCTCCGCACCGAGGAGACGCATCCGGAAGACGTTGAGCTCCTGGCGCTCGACGTCGACCTCGCCCATGTAGACCACGCAGTCGAGGCCGAGGAGGGCGGCAGCGGTCGCGGAGGCGACGCCGTGCTGGCCGGCGCCGGTCTCCGCGACGAGGCGGCGTTTGCCCATTCGCTCGGCGAGGAGTGCCTGGCCGAGGACGTTGTTGATCTTGTGCGAGCCTGTGTGCGCGAGGTCCTCCCTCTTGAGAAGGACCCGCACACCGAGCCGTTCGGACAGCCGGCTGCACTCGGTGACCGGCGTCGGTCGGCCCGCGTAGCTCGCGAGGAGCCCGTCGAGGCGGGCACGGAACGCCGGGTCGCCCCAGGCCTCGCCGAAGGCTCGCTCGAGCTCGGCGCACGCTGGAACGAGAGACTCCGGCACGTACCTGCCGCCGTACTCGCCGAATCGCCCGGACGGGCCGGGGGGTCCCATCAGACCCGCCGCTCCAGCGCCCGGGCCGCTCTCCGGTCGTCGCGTCACGTCTCCTCCTGCCAGTCGTACGGTGCGTCCTCGGTCGGCTCGTACGGCTCGGGCGCAGCAGCGCGCGCGGCCTGGACGAAGGCCCGCACCTTCCTCGGGTCCTTGTGGCCCGGGCCCGACTCGACGCCCGTGCTCACGTCCACGCCCCACGGCCGCACGATCCGGATCGCCTCCCCGACGTTGTCCGGGGTGAGGCCACCAGCGAGCAGGAGCCGGCGCACGCCGGGCACGCCCTCGGCGAGCTTCCAGTCGAATAGCTGCCCAGAGCCGGGGACGGGCGCATCCACGAGGATCGCGTCCGCGCGATAGCGGCTCGCGGCGCGCAGCTCCGGATGGTCCGCTGGAAACGCCTTCACGACCATCGGGACGTGCGACGCGACGTACGCGCAGTCCTCGACGGTCTCGGAGCCGTGCAGCTGCGCGGCCCGCAGGCCCGCCTGCCCGACGATCTCGACGACGCGTTCCGGCAGGGCGTCCCTGAACACCCCGACGGTCACGATCTCGGCGGGAAGTCGCCGGACGATCTCGGCGACGCGGCCGGGAGCGACCTGGCGCGTCGACGGTGCGAAGACGAAGCCGACCGCGTCCGCGCCCATCGCGACCGCGAGGAGCGCGTCCTCCTCGGTCGTCACCCCGCAGATCTTCACGAACACGGCGAACCGTACGTCACGAGCACGGCGGACCACCGAGCAGCTCGCGCACGGCTGCGGCCGGATCCCGCGCCGTGACGAGCGACTCCCCGACGAGCACCGCGTCGAAACCCCCCGCGCCGAGGCGCTTCGCGTCGATCGCGCCTCGAACGCCGGATTCGGCGACCGTCACGACTCCAGACGGGATCGCCGTGCGCACGCTCTCGGCGCGATCGGTGTCGACGGCAAAGGTGTGCAGGTCACGCTGGTTCACCCCGACGAGGCGAGCGCCGGCGGCGAGCGCGCGCTCGAGCTCCCTCTCGTCGTGGATCTCGACGAGGGCCGCGAGGCCGACGTCGCGTGCGACCCGCGAGAGCGACGCGAGCTCGCCGTCCTCCAACACCGCGACGATGAGCAGCACCGCGTCCGCGCCCATGGCGCGAGCGTCGAGGACGTCGCGCTCGCAGACGGTGAAGTCCTTGCGCAGCACCGGGACGCGGACGGCGGCCCGGGCCGCGGCGAGGTCCGCTGGGCTCCCCCCGAAGTGGGCGCCGTCCGTGAGCACCGACACGCACGCGGCTCCGCCGCGCTCGTACGACGCGGCGATGACAGCCGGATCGAGGTCGGGCGCGAGGTCGCCCTTGGACGGCGAGCGGCGCTTCACCTCGGCGACGACTGCGATGTGGTTCGGGCTCGCGGATCGAGCCGCGAGCAGCGCGTCGACGAACGGGCGTGGGTCCGCGGCCGCGGCGGCGGCCCGCTCGACGTCCGCCGACGAGCGCTCGTCGGCCAGTGCACGTGCGCGGTGGTACGCCACGATGTCGTCCAGATACGTGGCCACCCGTGCGAGCCTACCGGTGGCCACGTAGCGCACGACGATGGCCGCGGGCGAGCCGCCGGGCGCGGGTCCACGCTCGGGTGGCCACGGTGCGCGACGCTGTGGGCATGACGTCGACGCCCTCTCGCCCCGAGCCTGGCGCGCCGCACGGGACCGTGGTCGTCGTCGAGGACGACCGAAACATCGCCGAGCTCGTCGATCTCTACCTGCGCAAGGCGGGCTTTCGGGTCCTGCAGGCCAGCGACGCGGGTCGCGGCCTCGAGCTCGTCGCGCAGGAGCGTCCGAACCTCGTGCTCCTCGACATCGGCCTCCCGGGTCCGATGGACGGTCTCGAGGCATGCCGCGAGCTGCGCAGGACGAGCGACGTCCCAGTCGTGATGATCACCGCGCGCGGCGACGAGGTGGACCGGATCCTCGGCCTCGAGCTCGGCGCGGACGACTACGTCACGAAGCCGTTCTCCCCGCGCGAGCTCGTCGCACGAGTCCGCGCCGTCCTTCGCCGGTCGGGCGCGACCCGTCGCAACACCGACGCGCCGTCGGTGGTGGGCGACGTCACCGTCGACACCCTTCGGCGAGAGGTCACGATCCCGGGCGGCAACGTCGCGCTCACGGCCCGCGAGTTCGACCTCCTCGCCCACTTCGCGGACAACCCGGGGATCGTCTTCACGCGCCAGCAGCTCCTCGACGCCGTATGGGGCACGGGCTGGTACGGCGACGAGCGCACGGTCGACGTCCACGTGCGCCAGCTGCGACGAAAGATCGGCGACGCGCTGCCACTCGCGACCGTGTGGGGCGTCGGGTACCGGTGCGACTGAACCGACCGAGGCGCTTGCCGAAGTGAGCACGCGGATCACCCTCGCGGTGGTCGCGATCCTCGTCGGGGCGCTCGCGGTGGCGGGCCTTATCAGCCTGTCGCTCGAGCGCAACGCCGCGACGCACCGCGCGGAGGTCACCGTCCTCGCCCAGACGCGATCGCTCGCGTCCGGTCTATCCTCCCGGCCTGGCCTCGCGCAGCTGTTCGCGGATGCGAGCCATCCCTACGCGCGCGACATCCTCGACCTCATCGACCAGATCGCGGGCACGCGGGGCGCCGTCCTCGTCGTCGGCTCGGACGGCAAGCTCCGGGCCGACCTGCTGACCGACGTGCCCGCGAGCGCGATCGACGCGCGGCGGCTCGCGAAGGGCGACGCCGTGCACGGGGTCGTCGGCGGCATCGCCTACGCCGCCGTTCCGATCCTCTCGACGAAGACGACCGGGGCCGTCGGCGCGCCGACCCAGACCGTCGCGTACGCGCTCGAGTCGGACGTGAACCTCTCGGCCGACAGCGCCCTGTACTACCTCCTCGCGGGAGGTATCGCCCTCGTCGTCGCTGCGGTCGTCGCGGGTGCGATCGCGCGGCGCATCTCTCGGCGTGTCGTCGCCGCGAGCCAGACCGCGACTCGCATCGCCGGCGGAGACCTCGAGGCGCGCGTCGACGTCGCACCGAACGACTACCCCGAGCTCGCAGGGCTCGGGGCGTCGCTCAACACCATGGCCGCCGCGCTCGCCCGGGCCCGGCACCTCGAGCGCGAGTTCCTCATGTCGATCTCGCACGACCTGCGGACGCCGCTCACCTCGATCCGGGGCTACGCGGAGGCGATCGCGGACGACGCGGCCCCGGATCCGGCCCGGGCGGCGCAGATCGTCGTGTCCGAGGCGCGACGGCTCGAGCGCCTCATCGGCGACCTGCTCGACCTCGCCCGCCTCGACGCCCGGCAGTTCTCGCTCCACCGGGTCCCCCTCGACGCGGGGTCCGCGGTCGCGGACGCGGCGGAGGCGCTGCGCTACGAGTTCGAGGCGTCCGAGGTCGAGCTGTCGATCGAGCGACCGGGCGTCGAGCTCACGGTGGACGCCGACCCCGACCGGCTCGCCCAGGTGGTCGCCAACCTCGTCGAGAACGCGCTCAAGTTCGCCAGCACCACCGTGCGCGTCGCGGTCATGGGCGACGATGCCCGCGAGGTCGTGGTCGTCGTCGAGGACGACGGTCCCGGCATCTCCGCCGAGGACCTGCCGCACGTCTTCGAGCGTCTGTACACCTCGAGCCGGCGTCCCACCCGCACCGCGGGCACCGGCCTCGGCCTCGCGATCGTCGCAGAGCTCGCGGCGGCGATGAACGGCGAGGTCGTCGCGTCGTCGCCGGTCGCGGCGGGCGGTGGCACCCGGATCTCGGTCCGCCTGCCGCGCCGCCTCGTGACGGTGAGGACCTAGGGGTGCGGCTATTCCAGGTCGACGCGTTCACGGACGCCGTGTTCCACGGCAACCCGGCGGCCGTGTGCCTCGTCGACCGGGCCGTCGACGGGTCGTGGATGCAGGCCGTCGCGGCGGAGATGAACCTGTCGGAGACGGCGTTCGTGTGCCAGGGCGACCGGCCTCACGGGCTGCGCTGGTTCACGCCCGTCGCCGAGGTCGACCTGTGCGGTCACGCGACCCTCGCCTCCGCTCACGTGCTCTGGGAGGCCGGCGAGCGGGCGGCGCGGATCGAGTTCGCGACGCGAAGCGGCGTGCTCCGCGCGACGCGACGCGGCCGGTCGATCGACCTCGACTTCCCTGCGCTCGCGTCCGTGCCCGAGCCGGCGCCACCGGGACTCGCGGACGCGCTCGGGACCGAACCGCTGCTCGTCGCGCGAAGCCGGGACGACCTGCTCGTGGAGGTCGCCGACGCCTCGACGGTGCGAGAGCTCGCTCCCGACGTCGGAGCGCTCACGCGCGTCGAGGCGCGCGGGGTGATCGTGACGGCGGCGGAAGGGGCGGCGGCCGTGCACGAGGGCGCTGACTTCGTCTCCCGGTTCTTCGCCCCCCGCGTCGGTATCGACGAGGACCCGGTGACCGGCTCCGCGCACTGCGCGCTCGCGCCGTTCTGGTCGGTACGGCTCGGTCGCCACCACCTCGTCGGCTACCAGGCGTCGCGCCGCGGTGGAGTCGTCGGAGTCCGTGTCGCCGGGGATCGCGTCGTGCTCACGGGCGACGCGGTGACCGTGCTCAGCGCCGAGCTGCACTGAGTCTCGGCGCTGTCTCGGCGCTCAGCCCGGGAAGATCGGGAGCTCGACGATCTCACAGGCAACGGGCGCGCCGGCCGGGGTCTCGACGCGCGCCGGGCCCGGCGGTGTCACGCGGCGATGGATGTACGCGAGCGCGACCGTCGCGGACAGGCGCGGCGACCAGGCGACGCTCGTCAGCTCTCCGACGGGCCGGTCATCCACCGTGACGACCGCGCCGGGGCGCGTGTCGGGGACCCCCGACGGACCCCCGTGCGCGAAGGGGGGGGCTCCGTCGAGCCCGTCGAGCCCGCCGAGCACGACGCCTCTGAGGCGCCGAGGAACGTTGTCGCCACGCGCGTCGATACGCGCGACGAGCTCCTGACCCGGATAGCAGCCCTTTGTGAGGCTCACCGCGCGCTCGACGAGGCCCACCTCCTGCGCGATCGTCCGGTCCCTGATCTCGGCTCCCATGACTGGCTCACCCGACTCGATCCGAACGACCGAGAACGCCTGGTCGTCGCCGAGCGCGATCCCCGCGGGCAGCACTGCGTCGGGGCCGAGGAGGTCGACGCCGACGTTCCCCGGCCACGCGACCGGTGCCGCGACGAGCGCGCCCGACGACTCCGCGAGCTCCGACGGCGTCGCCGCGAGCGGACCGCGAACGCGGACGAGCCGCCAGGTGACCTGCTCGAGATCGGCCTTCACCCGGAGACGGAAGCGCCGGAGCCGAGCGTGCACGACGTCACCGAACCCGGCGGCCACGACGACGGCGGCGGCATCGGAGGCGATGCACGCGACGTGCACGAGCGCCTCGACGTGTCCTTGCGGGGTGAGCAGCAGCGAGGTGACGACGCCACCGGGTGCGAGCTCGCCGAGGTCCTGGCTGCACTGCGTCTGCAAGTACGAGAGGGCGTCCGGTCCCGTGACGCGGACGACGTCGCACGTCGCCTCGCCGGCGACCACGCCCTCGCGACACGCGCGGTAGGTCTCGGCGAGATCGAGCCGCGCCGGCGCGGTCACGTCCGCACCGGCCCGCGCACGCCACCAGCGTGGTCTGGGGGCGGTGCCGCCGTCCCGTGAGGTTCGTCCCACGGAGGCGCGAGCTCGTCCAGTGCCGCGGAGAGCGGCGGCTCCGACACAGTCGCCGTGGGCGGCGGCTCCGACACAGTCGCCGTGGGCGGTGGCTCCGACACAGTCGCCGTGGGCGGCGTCTGCTGCGCGCCGGCTTCCGCCGCAGGAGCGCCGCGCTCGGCCGCCATCCGGCGAGCGCCGGCGACGGCGGAGAGGATCGAGCGCGCCTTGGCCTGGCACTCGCGGTCCTCGGACGCCGGGTCGCTGTCCGCGACGATTCCCGCCCCTGCCTGGACCGAGGCGCGCCCGTCCGGTCCGACGACGAGGGTGCGGATGGCGATCGCCGTGTCGAGGTTCCCGTTGAAGTCGACGTACCCGACGACGCCTGCGTACGGGCCGCGGCGGGTCGGTTCGAGCTCGTCGATGATCTCCATCGCCCGTACCTTCGGCGCGCCGGACACCGTTCCCGCCGGCAGGGTCGCGCGGAGCACGTCGACTGGCCCCTTCCCGGCGACGAGCTCGCCGGAAACCTGCGAGGTGAGGTGCATGACGTGGCTGTACCGCTCGAGGCTCATGAGCTCGTCGACCTGCTCGGTGCCGAAGCGCACGACCCTGCCGACGTCGTTTCGCGCGAGATCGACGAGCATGACGTGCTCGGCGAGCTCCTTCGGGTCCTCGAGCAGCTCTGCCCCGAGCAGACGGTCGTGCTCCTCCGTGGCACCTCTCGGCCGCGTCCCCGCGATCGGCCGCGACACGACCCGTCCGCCGAGGAGCTGGACCATTGGCTCGGGCGACGCGCCGACGACCGAGACACCGCCCTGGCGCACGAAGAACATGTACGGGCTCGGGTTCACCTGGCGCAGCACGCGGTAGACGTCGAACGGATCGACCCCGAGATCGAGGTCGAAGCGCTGGGACAGCACGACCTGGAACGCGTCCCCCGCGCGGATGTACTCCTTCGCCGCCTCGACCGCGTCGCAGTACGCGGCCGAGGAGACGACACGAGACACGTGCGCCGGATCGAGCTCGTCGTCCCGGTCCGGTGGCTCGGTGAGCCTGTCGTCGACGGGCCGCTCGAGGTCGGCGCGCAGCCGGTCGATCCGCCGGGAGGACTCGTCGAACAGTTGCCGGAGCTCGTCGCGCCCCGGCGCGTCCGCGGCGGGCCGGCGGGCCGTCACGACGTTGTCCACGAGCATCGCCCGGCTGCGCCAGTGGTCGAACGCGACGAGCTCGCCGATCACCGAGATGACTGCGTCGGGAAGGTCGCGGTCGTCGGGCGGCGGCGAGCCGAGGCGCTCGATCTCGCGGACGACGTCGTAGCCGAGGTAGCCGACGAGGCCGCTCGACAACGGCGGGAGCCCGGGGAGCACCGGCGCGTCGCACGCGTCGAGCAGGGCCTCGATGCACGCGAGGATCCCCTCGGAGCGCGGGACCTCGACCGGCAGCTCGCCACCGGACACCTCGACCGATCTCCCGTGCGCGAGAAGCGTCGCGATCGGCGAACGACCGAGGAAGGAGAACCGGCTCCACCGCTCCCCATGCTCGACGGACTCGAGCAGGAACCCATCGCCGTCACCGACCACCGATCGGAACGCGCCGACCGGTGTTCGGGTGTCCGCGAGGAGCTCCCTCCAGACCGGCACGACCGCGTGGGTCCTCGCGAGCTCGGCGAACCTCTCCGGACCCGGCTCGGGTGGCCGTCTCACCGGGACTAGGTCTCCTCGCCGAAGGCGCGGTAGAAGCACGTGCGCTGGCCCGTGTGGCACGCGCCGCGTCCCTCCTGCTCGACCTCGACGAGCACCGCGTCGCCGTCGCAGTCGTAGGCGACGCGCCGCACCCACTGGCGGTTGCCGGACGTCTCGCCCTTGCACCAGTACTCGGAACGGCTCCTGCTCCAGTACCACGTGCGCCCCGACTCGAGCGTCCGGCGCAGGGCCTCGCCGTCCATGTACGCGACCATAAGGACGTCGCGGGTCTCGATCTCCTGCACGACGGCGACGACGAGCCCGTCCGCGCCGAAGCGGATGTCACTCAGGTCGGCCGCACCCTCGACGACAGGGTGGGCTCGTGCGAGCAGGTCGGGTCCGTGCAGGTCCGCGCTCCCTCGTTCGCCGGCGCCCGGCACGCCAGCCCCCGCCGCCGGGCGCCCGGGCAGCGGCGCGCCGACCGGGCGCCCGATCGCCGCGCTCACAGGTACAGCCCCGTGCCTCCGCCGAGGCGTTCGGTCGCGACCGCGTGGACGTCCCGCTCGCGCAGGATGAAGTACCCCTCACCCTGCACCTCGACCTCGAAGCACTCCTCGGGGTTGAACAGCACCTTGTCCCCCGGCTTCACGGTCCGCGCGTTGGGTCCGACCGCTGCGACGTGCGCCCACGAGAGGCGCTTCGCGACCTGCGCAGTTGCCGGGATGAGGATGCCTGCTCGCGAGCGCCGCTCCCCTTCGGACGGCGGCACCTGCACGAGCACGCGGTCGTTCAGCATCGTGATGGGCTGCTTCGCGTCGCCGAGGGTGACCTCACGCGAAGCGCTGCCTGCACCGTCGTCCATCGTGCTCACGGTAGTGCGTCGCGCCCGGTCTCAGGCTCCCGCCGGACGCACGACCACGCCGTTCGCCTCGAGGTACGACTTGGCCGCGCCGATCGAGTGCCGGCCGTAGTGGAAGATCGAGGCCGCGAGGACCGCGTCGGCCCCCGCGCGCGCTCCGGCGACGAGGTCGTCGAGGCGGCCGACGCCGCCCGACGCGACGAGCGGGACGTTCGTCGCCGCGCTCAGTTGCGCGATGAGCTCGACGTCGTAGCCCTGCTCGGTGCCGTCGCGGTCCATCGAGGTGACGAGCAGCTCGCCCGCGCCGAGCCGCTCCGCGACGACAGCCCAGGTGAGACCGTCGAGCCCGGTCGGCGTGCGCCCGCCGTGAGTGTGGACCTCGTAGTGGCCGTCGCGGTCCCGACGGACGTCGATCGCGACGACGACGCACTGGCTCCCGAAGGTCGCCGCGATCTCTGCGACGAGCGCCGGGCGCGCTATCGCCGCGGAGTTCACGGCGACCTTGTCTGCGCCGGCCCTGATGAGGGCGCGCGCGTCCTCGAGCGTCCGGATCCCCCCTCCGACCGTGAGCGGTATGAACACCTCCTCGGCGGCACGGCGGACGACGTCGACCATCGTGTCCCGGCCGTCGCTCGACGCCGTGATGTCGAGAAAGACGATCTCGTCGGCGCCCTCCCCGTCGTACCGGCGGGCCAGCTCGACCGGGTCTCCCGCATCGCGCAGACCGACGAAGTTCACGCCCTTAACGACGCGCCCCGCGTCTACGTCGAGACACGGCACGACCCTCACCGCGTGCACGCGGCGACCGCCTCCCCGATCGACAGGGAGCCGTCGAGCAGGGCTCGCCCGACGACGGCCGCCGCGAGGCGCCGCCCGCCGTGCTCGAGGCGCGCAAGGGCGACGATGTCCGCGACGCCGCCGATCCCTCCCGATGCGACGAGAGGGATGTCGAGCGCCGCGAGCAGTTCGCTGTAGCCGTCGAGGTCGGGTCCGGCGAGAGTCCCGTCGCGGGTGATGTCGGTCACGACCGCGGCGGCCACGGCCGATCCCGCGAAGCGCTCCAGCGCGTCCAGGAGGTCGACGCCTGCTCCCTGCTCCCAGCCGCGCACGGCGACCTCCCGCCGGGTCCCGGCCGGACCCTCGACTCGGCGGTGATCGAGCCCGACGACGACGCGGCCCGGAAAGCGCCTCGCGAGAGCGAGCGCGCGGCCCGGCTCCTCGACGGCAAAGGTCCCGAGCACGACACGGTCGATCCCCGCGCCGAGCGCGCTCTCCACGGCTGCCTCGTCGCGCACGCCCCCCCCGTACTGGACCGGGAGGGCGGTCGCGTCCACGATCCGGCGCACCGTGTCACGGTTCACCGGCGCTCCGGTGCGGGCTGCGTCGAGGTCGACGACGTGGAGAGCGCGTGCACCCGCGTCGCGGTACGCGATCGCTTGAGCGACCGGGTCGCCGTACACGGTCTCCTGGTCGAAGCTTCCACGCAGCAGCCGGACGCAGCGGCCGCCGCGGATGTCGATCGCGGGAAGGCAGTCCATCGTCGTTCAGTCGAGCCGGGCGGCCCCGTCGCAGCGCGCGACGAAGGCCTCGAGGAGGCGTAGCCCGGAGCGGCCGGACTTCTCGGGATGGAACTGCGTGCCCCAGCAGTTCCCGCGCTCGACCGCCGCGACGACCTCTCCGCCGTAGTCGCACGTCGCGACCACGGCGTCGCGAGACCGACCCACAGGAACGGGCGCGTACGAATGCACGTAGTAGAACCACGGCGCGCTCTCCCCGGCGCCGTCGCCCGCGCCGAACATCGTGCTCCGCGCTCCCGGGACCTTCACCGTGCGGTTCCACTGCATCTGGGGGAGCTTCACGTCGCCGCGAAGTCGCCGCACGACGCCCTCGAGCTCGCCGAGCCCGGACGACGCGCTGTCCTCCTCCGATCCCTCGAAGAGCAGCTGGAACCCGACGCACACCCCGAGGAACGGGACAGCTGTCCGAAGCGCTCGGCGCGCGACCTCGTCGAGCCCGCTCGATCGCAGGGCGCGAGCGCACGCGCCGAATGCGCCGACACCGGGGAGGACGACGCCGGTCGCCCCGTCCGCGCCGTCGCACGAGTCGACGAGGCGGGCGTCGGCGCCGACCCGCTGAAGGGCCTTCTCGGCTGAGCGAAGGTTGCCGATGCCGTAGTCGAGAACTGCTATCACGCGAGCCCGCGCGATCTGTTCGGCGCCCGGTCCGCGTCGCCGCCGGATGCTCTCACAGCACGCCCTTCGTCGACGGGACCGTGTCGCCCTCGACACGCAGCGCGTCGCGAAGCGCCCGTGCCACGGCCTTGAACGACGCCTCGACGATGTGGTGCGAGTTGCGCCCGTAACGCAGCGCGACGTGCAGCGTCATCCCTGCCGAGGTCGCGAACGCACGCCAGAACTCCTCCGCGAGCTGCGGCTCGAATCCCGGCGTGCCGAGGGGCGAGGCGTCCGGGCCGAACGCCACGTCGTAGCGGAGGTACGCGCGCCCTGACAGGTCGACCGCGACGTCGACGAGCGCCTCGTCGAGCGGCACCGCGACCGACGCGAACCGCCGGACACCCACCTTGTCGCCGAGTGCAGCTGCGAACACCTCCCCGAGGGTGATCCCCGTGTCCTCGACGCTGTGGTGAGCGTCGACCACGAGGTCTCCCGACGTGCGGACGACGAGGTCGAAGCCTCCGTGACGCGCGAGCTGCGCGAGCATGTGGTCGAAGAACGGGAGGCCGGAGGTGACCTCGGAGCGACCGGCACCGTCGAGGTCGATCGTGACGAAGACGTCGCTCTCCTTGGTCACCCGCCGCCGCGTCGCCGAGCGACCTCCGCCGGCTCCGATCGCGCCGGCGCCGGCTCCGGCTCCGATCGCGTCCGCGCCGATCGCCGCGCCGCGCCGCATCGTCCCCGGTCCCGGTCCCGTGTCCACGTCCGAAGTGTGCCACGCGTCGCGGGCGCGCCGGACCACCCTCCCAGGTCGAGCGGGTCAGTCGAGAGCGACGGCGAGCGCGGCGAGGAACGCGTCGTTCTCCGTCCGGGTGCCGACCGTGACCCGAAGGCAGCTCTCGAGACGCGGCCAGCCCGAGACGTCGCGCACGAGCACCGACTGGCGAAGAAGCGAGCGCCAGACCTCTCGCGCGTCGCGAGAGATGGTCTTGAACAGGATGAAGTTCGCGTCGGAGGGGTAGACGTCGGTCGCCATCGAGGCGAGCGCCGCGCTGAGGCGCCCCCGCTCCTCGCTCAGCCGCGCCGCCCGCTCGAGCGTCGCGTGCCCGTGGCGCAGCGCGAGGACGCCTGCGACCTGCTTCAGCGCGTCGAGGTGGTACGGCAGCGTGACGCGCCACATCGCGTCGACGACCTCGGCGTCGGCGATCGCGTACCCGAGCCGGAGCGCTGCGAGCGACCAGGTCTTCGAGAACGTGCGGACGACCACGAGGTGCGCGTTGTCCGCGAGCAGCTCCGCAGCCGACCACGGGGCGAACTGCGAGTAGGCCTCATCGACGACGACGAGGCCGGGGGCCGCCGCGAGCACGCGCTCGACCGTGTCACGGGGTTCGGCGCGACCGGTGGGATTGTTCGGCGAGCAGACGAACGTGACGACCGGGTTCGTCTCGCCGGATCGGCTTCCCGCAGTCAGCACCCGCGCGAGCTCGCGCTCGTCGATGAGCAGCTCGTCGTCGCGCTCGCCCTCGATGACCCCCGTGCCCGTCACCCGTGCGATGTGCGAGTGGAGCGCGTAG
>DATLRJ010000183.1:0-17915 GCA_035534715.1 Acidimicrobiales bacterium
GAACCCACATCGACCCCCCGGCAACCCTCGAAGCCCGCCGGTCCGGGTCCCGACAGCCCGACCCCGCCGGCCGACCCGCTCCGACCCTCGAATCCACAGACCTATGCCGGCCTCAAATGGAGCCGTGAAGAGGCTGGGCTAAGTGGGGACGGAGGGGCTCGAACCCTCACTCGAGGCGTTTTAAGCGCCCTGCCTCTGCCGATTGGGCTACGTCCCCGTCCGCTCGGCCTCCCCGCGCGCCTCGGGCTCGGCCAGCAGAGAGACGCTCGGCGGCGCCGCTCCTTCGATCGGGCCGCCCCTACCGTAGCGGCCGAGGCGCGCGTCCCAGAATTGCCGCTCCGGCTCGAACGGCTGGTCGACCGCCCCGGGCCGAGCGCCGAGCAGCATCGTCGAGCGCCGGATCGGCTCGTAGGGGGGCCACGTCCCGAGCTCCGCGGTCGACGGATCGCCACAGGTCGCGAACGCGACCCATGCGGCCTGGATCGCGTCCGACAGGCGAAGCGCGTCCGGGCCGCCGCCCGCGAAGAGCCCGACGATCGGGGTGCGCAGCGTACCGAAGACGAACGGCAGCTCGAGGCCGTGGCACGCGCCGAGCGCACCGTTCGCGAACGGCGACTCCCAGTCGAAGAGGTACGCATAGGTCGCGGTCGACGTGCTGGCGTGAGCGGTCGCCAGGCGAAGAGCAGGGACACGGAAGATCCAGTCGCCGGCGATGGCGCACAGCAGCTCGAGAGGGCCCACCTGGTCGCCACGGCCGACGCGTGCCTCTCGGTAGCAGTCGAGGACCTGCGAGGCCGCCGGGCGCGAGTTCCCGAGACCGGCCCCTGCGAGGTACGCGTCGACGAGCGACTCGATCCCGACCTCGTCGAGGCGCGCGACATCTCCTCCCGCGTACGCGAAGAACTTGAACTCGTCCCTGTTGGTGCCCACGAGCAGATCGATGCCCGCGGCCCCGCCGGATGCGATCTCGTCTTCTGGCGGACGAGGGAACAGCCCCCCGTCGACGACGGGTGGGAAAGGGATCCCGAGACCGTGGTCGACCGACGCGTTGAGCTCGCGCTGAGCGGCGAGCACGTCCGCGACGGGCACGGGAGCGAGTCGCTCCCGGCTCGGCTCGGCGATTCCGAGCGTCGCAGCGAGCCGCTCGGCCATCGCGATCGCCGGGGCCGGGGGAAGTGCGACGCATGCCCCGCTCTCGAGGATCGCCCGGCGGAAGAGCCCGCGTGACGCCGGAGCTCCGACGAGGTCTGCGACGGCCATCGCGCCGGCCGACTCGCCGAACACCGTGACGTTACGCGGGTCTCCGCCGAACGCCGCGATGTTCTCGCGCACCCAGCGCAATGCAGCGAGCTGGTCGAGCAGCCCCCAGTTCGCGAAACCGCCGCTCGAGTCGTCCGTTAGGAGCGGATGCGCGAGGAAGCCGAGCACCCCGAGCCGGTAATTGAGCGTGACGACCACCACGCCGCGTCGCGCGAGGCCGTCGCCACGGTAGATCACGCCGGAGCCGCTGCCCGTGAGGAACGCGCCACCATGGACGAAGCACATCACCGGCCGCCTGCGATCGTCGCACGCCGGCGTCCAGAGGTTCAGCGTCAGGCAGTTCTCGCTCTGCTCGAGCGGGTCCCCGGGCACGTAGCTTCCTGGCCCCGCGACCGGCTGGGACGCGATCGGACCGAACTCCCCCGCGTCGACAACCCCGTCCGGGCGTTCGGGCGCGACCGGGGGACGCAGTCGGAGCTCACCGACGGGCGCGCGGGCGTAGGCGACGCCCCGGAAGACACTGACCCCGTCCTCCTCGCGGCCGCGCAGCGCTCCGAAGCGCGTGTCCACCACCGGATCGGGCACCACGAACCTCCGTTCGCCGGGCCGTTCCGCCACTGCCCGTCGTCACCGCCGAAGCTAGCGGCAGGCGTCCACGCCCGGCGGAGCCTTTGACTTTGCCACTCCATGTGGTCAGAGTGAAGAGGTGTTGTCAATGAGGCGTGGGTCAACTGCTGTGGTTTGTGCCGCTGCCGCGCTCGTGACAGTCGCCGGGGCCACGCCCGCGAGCGCGGCATCGATCGTCGCGCCGAGCCCGTCGACCGTACAGGCCGCGCGGCGCGACGCTGCTGTCCTCGAGCAGCGCATCGCGATCGACGCTCGGCGTGCGGCGGTCGCGGGCGAGCACTACGACCAAGCCGGCGTCGTGCTCGGCCGAGCCCGCGTGCAGGTGGTGAAGATCCGCTCCGAGCTCGCCGCCGACGCCCGCCGAGCCGTCGCGGCTCGCGCCCGTGTGCGCACGGCGGCCGTGGCCGCCTATGTCTACGGCGACGCGGCCGCGGCGCAGTTCGCGGCCGTGCTCACGTCGAGCATCGCCGACGCTGGGTCGATCACGACCTATGCCGGCGTCGCGACGTCGCACCTCGAGGGTGCCGTCCGCGCCCTCACGGTGGACGAGGTACGCCTTCACGCGACCGCCCGGGCCGAGTCAGCGGCCATCGCGCACGCGAGCGCTGCAGTGAGCGCCGCCGCCGCCGCCCGGAGCGCCGCAGAACGCGCGAGCGCCGCGAGCGCGGCCTCGCTCGCCCGGGTGAGAGGCCGCATCGCGCAGTACATCGCCGCGCAGGAGGCCGCCGTCGCCGCCGCGGCCGCCGCGCGCGCACGCGCCGAGGCCGCCACCGCTGCTCGCGAGAAGGCCGCGGCGCGCTCGGCCGCCCTCGCCGCGCAGCAGCAGGCCGAAGCACAGGCCGCGGCGGCCGCGAGCGTGGTGTCCGCTGTCGCGGGCTCGGCGCCGACGAACGTCTCTCTCCAGAACGCCGCCGCGGCCGCGGCGACGTCGGTGAGCGTCGCGAGCTCGGCCGGGCAGGCACCGATCCAACCCGCCGGGTCGACGCCCGCGGGCCTCGCCGCTGTGCAGGCGGCCGAGTCCTATCTCGGAGTCCCCTACGTGTGGGGCGGCGCGAGCAGCTCCGGGGTGGACTGCTCCGGCCTCACGATGCTCGCCTGGGGCCGGGCCGGCGTCACGCTCCTCCACAGCGCCTGGTATCAGTACCAGGAGTCTGCTCACCTGACGCTCCAACAGATCGAGCCCGGCGACCTGCTCTTCTACTGGTTCCCGCAAGACGGGTCGGACCCGGTTACCCACGTCGCGATGTACATCGGGTCGGGACCTTACGGCGCGCAGACGGTCATCCAGGCACCCGAGACCGGTGAGGCCGTCCAGTACGTTCCGATGTACTACTACGGCCTCGTGGGAATCGGCCGACCCGGGTCCTGACGCGTCGCGTGCAGCGTCACGACGCAGCGCCGCATCCCCTTACGGCTCGAGCCACTCGCTGCCGTAGCGCCGACGGCGTTCGATCCACTCCTCCGCGGTGATCGCGTAGCGGACGTGGTCCTCCCACCGTCCGTCGATCTCGAGGTATCGGCAGGCGACGCCCTCGCCCCGCAGGTGGAGCTTGCGCGCGACCCGCCGGCTCGCTGCGTTGCGCGGGACGATCGCCACTTGGAGCCGGTGGAGACCGAGCTGCTCGAACGCGAACCCGAAGAGCACCACGCACGCCTCGGGAACGTACCCGTTGCCGGCGAGCGCCGCATCGATCCAGTAGCCGACATAGCTGTTCTGGAAGGCGCCACGCTGGATCGACGACAGGTTGATCTCACCGGCGAACCGGTCGCCGACGAAGATCCCGTAGCCGTAGCCGGCGCCGAGCTGGCGGTCCCGGTCGCGGGTCGCGCATCGCGTGACAAAGCTCTGGCGGTCCTCGCTCGGCCGCGGCATCCCCGCGGGGCGCGGCTCCCACGGGACGAGCCAGTCGCGACATCGCGTCCGCACCTCGTGCCACGCGTCGTAGTCGCTCGGGCGGAGGGGGCGGAGGATGACCCGTCGTCCGGCGAGACGGCCCCCGGGCGACTCCGCGATCTCGTCGCGCAGAGGTCCCACCCCCTTTCAGCCGCTCGCCGCGGGCGGGACCGGCCCCCTCTGGTTCCGGCCGGTAACCGTCGCAGCGCCCACGGCCACATGCTTGCAGATCGCGGAGCGGCGGTCGGGGTGCCGCGCGGGCGTACACTCGGGGCGGGCACGGGCCGCCGCCTCCAGCAGGTACGGCGCGCCGGGCCACGAACGACCATGGCCGATCCCTCTCCCACCCCGCCCGCCGGGTCTCCGCCGCCCGCCGCGACGTGGCCAGGGGGAGGGCCTTCCCTGGCGCCCGTGATCGTCGTGCTGGGAATGCAGGCATCGGGAGTCGGCGACGTCGCCGCGGAGGTGCGCCGTCTCGGCGTCGTCCCGCGGAACGACGCGACCGACCGCACCGCCGATCTGTGCCGGCGAGCGCTCCTCCGGCTCGGCGGGAACGCGGAACGCCCCCCGTCGCTCGGGCCCGGGTGGGAGCTGGACGAGGACCTCGACGATCTCGCGGCCGACGTGCGCGCCGCCGCCGACGCGGGGCCCGGCGACGCCAGAGCTGCGTCTCGTGGGCCCACCACGACCGCGGCCGCGCTCTTCGCTGACCCGGCGCTCTCGCTCCTCCTGCCGCTTTGGCGACGCGCAGTGGCCCGACCTGTCGCCACCGTGCTCGTCACTCGCGACCCCGCGGAGATCGCGGGGGCGATCGCGGGGGGTGACACGCGACGGATCGTCGCCGTCCTCGCGCGCTACGAGCGCTACATGCGAAGCGCCCTCTCGGCGCTCGACGCGACGGCGGTTCACGTCGCGCGCCACGAGGATCTCGTCGATGATCCGGCAGCGTTCTCGAAGGGGATTGCCCGATTTCTCGAGGACGCGGGCCTCGTCTGCTCCGCCGGAGCGGCCGTCGCTCCCCGAGGCGCGCCGGAGCGCAGCGCCGACCCGGCGGCCGCGACGCTCGCCGCCTCCCTTCTGCTCCCGGAGCACCGTCACCTCGCGTCGCTGCTCGCGGGCCTCGCTGGCACGCACACACGTTTCGCGCCGGGCGACCCCGGTCCGCCGAGCCCCTGGTCCGCATCGCTCGTCGACCTGGAGAGCGACCTCGATCACGTGTTCGCGGGGCTCCTGTGGGCGACCCGCCAGCTCGAGCCGCTCGTCCGGATGACGCCGAGCACGACAGGCCGCGAGTCGCCAGGAGCGGCCGAGCGCGACGACCCGCCGGACGACTCGCTCGAGGCGCGCGAACCGGAGGACGACGGCCCGTACCCTCTCAACGCGAGCGAGGACCGCCGCGCGTACCACCGGTGGCTCGCTGCGCGGCGTCTCCCCGTCATCGTCGGCGGAGCGGAAGACCCTCCCCTGCGCCGCGCGGCAACTCGCGCCCCGCTGCGACGCGGCGCGCCCCTCGTGAGCTTCGTCGTCCCGGTCTGGCAGACGCCGCTGTGGGTGCTCGAGCGGTGCGTGGGCTCCGTCCTCTCGCAGAGCTCTCCCGACTGGGAGCTGTGCATGTGCGACGACGCCTCCGGGGATCCGGAGCTCGCCTCGTACCTGCGATCGCTCGAGCGGGTGGACCGAAGGATCCGCACGACGACGCTCGCCGAGAACGGCGGGATCTCCGCCGCGAGCAACGCGGCGCTCGGGCTCGCGGCCGGCCGGTTCATCGGCTTCCTCGACCACGACGACGAGCTCACCCGTGACGCGCTCGCGACGTTCGCGGCAGCGATCGCCGATGCCCCCGACGGAGACGTGCTCTATTCCGACGAGGACAAGATCGACGCGTCGGGCGAGCGCTTCGATCCCCTTTTCAAGCCGGACTGGTCGCCCGACCTGCTGCTCTCCTTCCAGTACCTCGGTCACCTCACCCTCGTTCGCCGCGAGCTCGTGAAAGAGCTAGGCGGCCTGCGATCGGACTACGACGGCAGCCAGGACTACGACCTCGTGCTGCGCGCGACCGAGCGTGCCCGGCGCGTGGTCCACGTGCCCGAGGTCCTCTACCACTGGCGCTCGCTCCCCGGATCGGCCGCGAGCGACTCGTCCGGCGTGCTCGCAAAGCCCTGGGCGTACGAGGCAGGCCTGCGAGCGATCGAGGACGCCATGAACCGGCGCGGCGAGCCTGCCGAGGTGGCGAAGGAGCCGCGCTTCGCGGGTCGCTACCACGTGCGGCGCGCGCTCCAGGGGCACCCGCTCGTGAGCGTCGTGATCCCGTTCCGGGACGAGCCCGCGCTGCTCGCGACGTGCTGCGAGTCGCTGCTCGCGGACCCCGGCTACGACCGGGTCGAGCTCATGCTCGTCGACAACGGCAGCGAGCTACCCGAGACGGCGGCGCTGCTCGACCGGTTGTCGCTCGGCGACCACGTCCGGATCATCAGCTCACCCGGGCCGTTCAACTGGGCGAAGCTGAACAACCTCGCGGTGCGCGAGGCGTCAGGGGAGGTGCTCCTCTTCTCGAACAACGACATCGAGGCGCGCGCGCCGCGCTGGCTCCACGCGATGCTCGGCCACGCGCAGCGGACCGACGTCGGCGCCGTCGGGGCGCGCCTCGTCTACCCAGACGGGGCGATCCAGCACGCGGGGGTCGTCGTCGGGCTCGGAGGCATCGCGGGTCACGTGTTGCGCGGCCTGCCCGGGGAGCACCCGGGCTACAACTCGATGGCCTTCCAGACGCGCGACTGCTCCGTCGTCACCGGCGCGTGCATGATGACGCGGCGCGAGGTCTTCGACTCGGTCGGCGGCTTCGACGAGGACCTCCCCGTCGCGTTCAACGACGTCGACTTCTGCTTGAAGCTGCGCGAACGTGAGCTTCTCGTCGTGTACACGCCGCTAGCTGAGCTCGTCCACCACGAGTCGCGCAGTCGGGGCCACACCGACGACCTCGTCGAGTCCCGCCGTATCCTCGAACGCTGGGCTCACGTCATCGAGGCCGGCGACCCCTACCTCAACAGGAACCTCAGTCACTGGCGATACTGGTGCCCGCTCTCGACCGCACAGGAGGACGATCGGTGGAAGACCTACCTGGAGACGTCCGTGTCGACGCGCGGGCGGTCGTCGAGCACCTCCGGAAGCTCGTGAACAATGCACCACGCGCCTACCCGGGCCAGTGGTTCCCCCAAGCGACCTTCGACGAGCTCCTCGTACGTGCCGACAGAGAGCCGATCCACCTGCACCCGAGCCTCCACCACCTGCACCGGCGCTGGGATATGGGGCACGCCCGCACCCAGGCGGGAAGCGGCTGGGGCCCGAAGGCGCTCGGGCGGCGGGTGCTCGCGCGCTTCGTGAACGCCGCCCTCGACCGCTACTTCACCGAGGAGCAGGAGTTCCGGGCCGCGCTCGCACAGTCGATCGACGCGATCGCGTACCGGGTCGACGAGATCTCGAGCTCGGATCTCCGCTCGGTCCTCGAGCTCGTCCGCAACGACCTTCTCGATCTCACGCGCTACGTCGACGACCGGATCGACACCCGGCTCGGCGACGCCTGAGCACCGCAATGACCGACGCAGGCCGGCCGGCACGCGTCGCGATCGTCACGACGCACTGGGGTGCGTCCCTCGACGAGGCGACGGAGGCGACGCGGCTGCTCGCGGGCGCGATCGCGAGCAGCGCCGATATCGACGTCGTCCACCTCGTCTCGCCACCCGCGCCAGCCGAGACGGTGCGCGACAGCGTCTTCACGCTCCATCGCGTGCCGGTCCACGGATCGCGGCACCTTCGCTCCGGCCTGGTGCGCGCCGCGCTCGCGACCCACGATCGGGGCCGCAGGGTGCCCGGGGTCGCTGCGGACATGCTCAGCGCCCTCGCGGGGAACGCTCCCGACGTACCCGCGCTGCTCGAGCAGATCGCTCCGGACGCCATCGTTCTCGCCGGTCACAATCAGCCCTTCGACACCAAAGTGCTCGGCCGCCGGGGGGCGCCCGGAGCGCCGCGCGTAGTCCTTCTCCCGTACCTCGCGGACCCGACGATCCTGCGCTCGGCACCTGTCGCGCACCTCGTCGAGCGCGCCGACGTCGTCGGGACCTCCCATTCGGGCGAGCGGCGGTCGCTCCTCGCGGCCTTCCCGGGCCTCGGAGCGGACCGCGTCCAGGCGGTGAACTGCGGCTTCAGCATCAATCGGGGCGCCGCGGCCAACCGGCTGTTCGGCGTCCGCTTCTTCGGCACATACGTGCTCGCGATCCGCGACTTTCCTCCTGGAGGACCGCGCTGGGAGCGCTCGGTGACCCACGACGCCCTCCGCGCCACCGTCGGGCGCCTCTCCGTCGCCGAGATCGACGGTGAACAGTGGCGGATCAGCGACCGGGAGAACACCCTCCAGCTCCCAGTCAGTCCGAGCCGGGTGAACCTCTGGCGGCTCATGGCCCACGCGATCGCGACCGTCGACCTCCGACCGCCCGGCCCGATCGGGCGGGAAGCCGTCGAGTCGATGCTGCTCGGCACGCCGGTGGTCGTGCCGGACCGCAGCGCTGCCCAGGAGCATGCTGCGGACTCCGACGGTGGCTTGTGGTACCGGGACGTCGGCGAGCTCGTCGATGCCGTGCGCGTTCTCGCCGATCCGGTGATGCGCGGCCGCATCGCCGCGCAGGCGACATCGTGGGCCGAACGCACCCACGGCGACATGGACGACTTCGTCGACCGGACGAGGCGCCTGGTGCTCGGCTCGTCGCCCGCTCGATGCGGCCTCGCCGGCCGCTGACCGCAGCTCAGGCGCGAGCGCGGTCTCAGGCGCGGACTCAGGCGCGGGCGCGGGCGCGGGCGCGGGCGCGGGCGAGAAGTTCAGCCGCCACCCCGTCGAGGATGTCCGTCTCCGAGACGACGAGCTCGTCGTGGGCGGTCGCCGCCATGATCCCGGCGAGGACGAGCGCACCGCCGGCAATGACGTCGGCGCGGCCCGGCTCGACACCTCCCCGGGCGCCCCGCTCTTTCGCCGTCTCGGCGAGGAGGGTGCGCGCGAGCCCCTCCACGCGTGACCTTGTGAGCACGGAGTGGTGGACCGCGTCCCGGTCGAAGTGGTCGAGGCCGAGCGCGAGCACTGCGAGCGTCGACACGGTGCCGGCGACGCCCACCATCCGCTGCGCGCTGCTCAACGCGGGGTGGGCGGAGAGTGCACCGGAGACGAGGTCTGCGAGGAACGCTCCGGCAGCGCCGACCTCCTCGTCGGTCGCGGGATCGTGCCGCAGGAAGCGCTCCGTGACCCTCACGCACCCGACGTCGAGCGAGACCACGTCCGCAGGGAGCGCGTCGCTCGCGGATCCCGGACCAGCCCCGACGACAAGCTCCGTCGAGCCTCCGCCGAGGTCGACGACGAGGTACGGCCCGCGCGCGAGGTCGAGCTCGGCAGTCGCCCCCATGTAGGACAGGCGGCCCTCCTCGACTCCGGGAAGCAGCTCGAGGGGCGTACCGAGCTCGCTCTTCGCGGCGTCGAAGAGCTCATCCGAGTTCCTCGCGTCCCGCGCGGCGGACGTCGCCGTCGCCCGGCACGCGACGACGCCGAAGCGGTCCATGACCTCCCGGTACTCGGCGAGCACGGCGAGCGTCCGGCGGATCGCGTCCGGCGCGAGCGCGCCGGTGGCGTCGACGCCGGCTCCGAGCCGCGTGATTCGCGTGCGCCGCTCGAGGCTGCGGCCACTCGCGTCGAGGACGAGCAGGCGGGTCGAGTTGGTCCCGCAGTCGACCGCTGCAACGGGACCGTCGATACGACCGGCGAGCTCGTGCGCAACCCATCGGCCCACAGGGTCGCGGCCCCCGGCGAGATACCAGGCCAGATGGGCGTGCAGGCACTTCACCCCGACTCGCGTCCCGCCGACTCCGCCGGTCGGGACCGGTCCCTCGTACCCTGCGGGAATCGCGGTGTCGCGCTCCGAGGCGTAGCGCGCATGGGCCTCGGCGATCGCGTCCAAGCCGATCGAGGCCTCGGCGGCGTCTACGCCTCCCGAGGCCTCTAGCCGCCCGACCGCTTCCCGCTCGCGCACGCCGACGAGCCAGTATCGGGTCGGCATCGGCGTGCCGTCGCGCAACAGCGGGACGTTCCTGATCACCACCGGCGCGCCGCTGGCGCTCCGGACGACGACCGTGAAGTCGCCGGCGGGCGGCCGCCCGAGCAGCGCCTCGACGGCCTCGACATCCTCGGGGCTCGGGAGCTCTGCGTCACGGGACGCCGGGAGCTCTGCGTCTCGGGACGCCGGGAACTCTGCGTCACGGGACGCCGGGAGCTCTGCGTCGAGATCGATCGACATCGCGAGCTCCGGGCGCGAGTGCCAGAGCGCCTCGATCGCGCCGGTGAGCGGGAGGAGCGGCCACACCTCCGCGGCGATGCGCGCGGGCCCGATCGTACGCCCGGCGCGGGTGCCGAGCAGCACGGGCGTGCCGGCGCCCGCTGCCACTCGCTCCCACGAGGCGGAGTCCACCGGCGCGTCTCGACCGGCGACCCCGGGGAGCGCGACGACGATGGCGTCGTGGCCCTGCCGAGCACACCAGTCGAGCGCGGCGCGCAGCCCGGACGCAGCGCTCGGCGACGCCGACCCGTCGAGCAGGACGGTCGCGCCGTCGGGAAGCAGCTCTGCGAGCTGCTCGGCTGCCGTCACGACGACGACCTCGTCGAGGCCGGCTGCGAGAGCTGCGCGCGCGACGAGCGCCGCAAGGGGTCTTACCCCCGCAGCGTCGCGTCGCGGTCCTCGCCCCGGTCCACTCGCCCGCCCCGCGGGGTCTCGGTCGAGGGCGATGACGACTCCGGCAACGGTCACCGGCGCAGCGTACCGGCAGCCGGCCGATCTCCAGGGGGTGAGGGCGACGGCCAAATGGCGCTATGGGTGGCGTCGCCTCGTTGCACGTCGCGGCCGTCCGCAATAGCGTCTCTCGGCGTGACCGCCCGCGCGGCCGCGGGGCGGTCGTCCGCTCCCGCCGGATCGCAACGTCCTGCGGCCCGGTGCAGGGCGCGCGGCGCCCGCGTCCGGACTGCCGGACCCCTGCTCGCAGCCGCCGCGGTGGTGGTCGGGACCTGCGCTGTGTGGACAGCCCACCCGACGGTCGCGAGGGCTGCGACGGACGCGAACCTGCAGGCACAGGCTGATGCGATCTCCACGACCATAGCCGCCGACGACGCGTCGCTCGGCCGGATCGGCGAACGCTACCTCGCCGAGCGCCACGCATACGCGGTCGCGAGCACGCGAGCCGGGCAACTCCGGCACGCGATCGCGCGGACGAGCGCGTCGGTCGCGCGAGATCGGCGCAAGGTGCTCGAGGCCGCGGTCTCCGCGTACGTGAATGCCGGCACCGACAGCGGGCTCGTGCTCCTCCTCGACGCGAATGCCGGCACGCTCGCCGCGGGCCAGGCCTACCTCCGCGTCGCCTCGGACCAGCTCGGCCTTGCGATCTCCGAGCTCCGGGACAATGAGCACGCGCTCGCGGTCTCGCTTTCGACCGAGCGTGCCGCGGCGGGAATCGCTCGTGCCGCTCTCGCGACGACGATCGCCGACCGGACGACGGTGCTCACGACGGTCTCGTCGGAGCAGCACCTGCTGTCCTCGGTACGCGGCCAACTCGCGGTCCTCGTCCACGAGCAGGAGATCGCCCGCGAGCGAGCCGCTGCGGCGGCAGCGGCGGCCGCGGCGCGTGCGGCGGCGGCGCGTGCGGCCGCCGCTGCCGCCTCCGCTGCCGCTCAGAGCGGCGCGGGGACCGGTGCGGCGCCCGCCTCGCCGTCGACCGCTGCCGGACCGCCCGCACCGAGCGGCGTGCCAGGGTCGACGAGCCCGATCGCGTCGGGGTCGATCGCGCAGGACTTCGCGGGGATCCGCGACTGCGAGTCGAGCGACGACTACAGCCTTGACACGGGAAACGGCTATTACGGCGCCTACCAGTTCAGCCTCGGCACATGGGAGGGTCTCGGAGGATCCGGGCTGCCGAGCTCGGCGCTGCCCGCGGTCCAGGACGCCCTCGCATACAAGCTCTACCTGGCGAGCGGGTGGGGCCCGTGGCCGGAGTGCGCCGCGATCCTCGGCCTGTGACCTCGGTCCCGCCTGGCGCCGTCGCGGCATGCCAGGGCGCGCCCGGACGGCAGCGCCAACCTGCGGCGGCGGTCGCAACGCGCAGGTGCCGAGGCGTCAGGTCGTGCCGAGCAGCCGGGCGAGCGCGTCCCGGGTCGCCGCGCTGTCCTGAGCGACCTGTTCGAGCAGTTGCGCGAGCCGCAGAGACCACTCTGCGATCGTCACATCGCGACGGCTGATCGTGACGCCGCGCACGTCGCGCGCGATGCGCGCGCTGAGCGCCCCGCGACCTTCGACGATCTCGAGCGTCTCGTCGGCGAGCCGGACTCGTATCGCGATCGGCCGGCCAGGCCTGCCTGCGACGCGGTCGGACATCGAGCGCGCTCGCTCGACCTCGACGACTCCCTCCGGAAGGCTCTGCGCGAGGCTCGCGAACAGGACGCGCTCGTAGACCGCGAGGTCCGCCGAGTCCGCGCGCAGCGCGGCCGCGAGCAGCTCGACTCCCTCCGGCTCGGCGATCGCTCCCGGCAGCTGCACGACCGGCTCGAGCGGTCCGCCCTCGGGTAGGTGGTCGCCCGCCACTAATCCGTGAGCGGGAGCACGAGCTGGGGCGTCGCGATCGTGTGGTCGGCGCGCAGCGGCCGGACAGCCGTGCCGATCGCGAAGAACTCCGTCGTGTGGCCGCCCCACCGGTGGGCGAGGGAGAGGAGCTGGACGCCGACGATGCCCTCGGCGTGGAGCTGCTCGGCCTCGGCCTGCATCCGGCTCATCGCGAGCTCGCGGGCGTCGTAGAGAGCCTCGGTGAACTGGGGGATCTCGACGTTGCGGCCGACGTTCGAGAGCGCGGCGAAGCCACGCTGGTGCGCAATGTGATAAACGCAGCTCCCCATGACCATGCCGAGCGGTGCGTAACCGGCCTGGACGAGGGTCCAGAAATCCTGGCCGGAGAGGTCCGAGGTGAACGGTTTCCCCTCGTCGTTCCGCCACGAGCCCGCCTCGTCGGCCTTGACGGCAGTGCCCACGGCGACGAACTCCGCTAGGTCGTTGCCGAACTCCTTGAACTCGATCTCGAGGCGCACGCCGACGATCCCGTCGGCGCCGAGCGCGTCCGCCTCCGCCTCCATCCGGGTCATCGCGAGCTCCCGTGCGTGGTACATGGCCTGGGACAGCTTGTCGAGCTCCATGTTCTGGCTCCAGCGCCCGATCTGGAGACCGACGTGGTAGATGCTCGAGCCGAGCACGAGACCGAGCGGGCGGAAGCCGGCCTCGCGCACGAGGAGGAACTCGTTCACCGAGAGGTCGGAGGTGAAAAGCGCACCGGGCGATCCTGGACGCATCTCGGCGAGTCGCCGCATCGCGTCCTCCGGTATCCCGACGGCCTCGCGCTCCTGATCGGTCATCTCGCCGTCCTCCGTCGGATCGTGGCGCCCCCGCCCCGGAGGGAGAGGACCATGGTCGGTGTCGGCGGCAACGTCTCCGCCCGGTGGAAGCGGACGACCGCGCTCGCGAGGACGCTCGACTCCGCGACGTGGTCGCGGTGGCTCTCGCCGGCCTCGAGCTCGTGAACCGAGAGCCGCACCGGCGAGTCGAGGATGGCACCCTCGGCGCCGCTGTGTGCGGTCCGTCGCTCGAGCTGGCGGCGGGCGTCCGCGCGAACGGCCGTGACGAGCTCGGTGTACCCGTCGACCTCCACGTTCGCGGCCCACGCGCGCTGTGCCGCGAACGTGCGGTAGTCGTCGTGGCGGATCGCGACCGAGATCCCGACGATGATCGCCGCGGGCATCCAGCCGGAGTGGACGAGCTTCGCGACGTCCTGGCCGGCGAGAGTCGTCGTGAACGGCCGGGAGACGTGCGTCGCGCCGGTCGACCGGACCGCGGTGCCGAGCGCGACGAACTCCCGGTTGCCCGTGCCGAGATGCTGCTCGGTGAGAGACACCCCGACGACCCCGTCGGCACCGAGAGCGCGCGCCTCGGTGAGCATCCGGTGAAGCGCGGTATCCCAGCCGTGGTAGAGGGCATTCACATAGGGCGCGAAACCCGCCCAGCCGGAGCCGGAACCGCTCGTCACGGTCGGCGGCGCAGCGTAGCCACCGCCCCAGGCGCCCGGCGCCCCGTACGCTCCATACCAGCCACACCCGCCGTAGCCCTGGAAGCCGATGTACTCGACGATGCAGCCCATGACCTCGCCGACGGGTTCGAAGCCGCAGCTCTCGATCCCGACGTGGCCAGGCACGGACAGAAGGCTCGAGCGAACACCCGAGCTGCGCGCACGGTCGACGCGCGCCTGTGCCGCAGGTGGAAGTCCAGTACCGTCCCAGGGGGTCATCGTCGCTCCGTCCGCGGGCACGCTACCACCGGCGTCCCTCGACTCCCGCGGCAGAACGTGCCGCTGCGGGCGTCAGAACGCCCAGCGCCAGAACTCGAGGCGGTCGAGCGCGCGACTCCACAGGCTGCCAGTCGTCGACGCGCCGTCGACGCTCGAGCGCGAGCGGTGGCGGGCGGTCGCGAGCAATGCGTCCGCGGACGGGATCACGAGGTCGACCACCGGGATCCTGTGCTGAACGAGGCCCGCGGCCACCGCTCCGCTCGCGTCCGGAGCGACGATCGTGTACGCCCGCTCGCCACGGCGCACGAGACCGTACTCCGCGTGCGCGATCGCGGCGACGGTAGAGACGCGCCGGAGCGCGGAGATGTCTGCCGAAAGCGTCGCATTGCCCGCGTCGACCCGCGCAAGCTCGCTCGACACGACCGACAGCTGGCCGCGCTGGTGCATGATCTCGCCGACGGGGAGCTCAACGACGAGCAGTGCCGTGGCGAGCCCGACCGATGCGAGAAGCGCGACCCGCGCGCGGTACAGCGCTGTCACGGCGTGCCGTCGCCGCCCAAGCTCGCCGGGCGCGCGGGGGAACCGGGCCTCGCAAACGCCGCGATGCCGGGGAAGGAGGCGCTCGCCCCGAGCTCGTCCTCGATACGGAGGAGCTGGTTGTACTTCGCGACGCGGTCCGAGCGCGCGGGCGCGCCCGTCTTGATCTGCCCGCAGCCGGTCGCGACCGCGAGATCCGCGATAGTCGTGTCCTCGGTCTCGCCGGACCGGTGCGACATCACGCACCGGTAGGACGCGGAGGTCGCCCGGGCGACGGTGGCGAGCGTCTCGGTCAAGGTGCCGATCTGGTTGACCTTGACGAGCACGGCGTTCGCGACTCCCGACGCGATGCCCCGCTCGAGTCGCTCGACGTTCGTCACGAAGAGGTCGTCACCGACGAGCTGGAGGCGGTCACCTAGGGCCTCGGTGAGCACGGCCCACCCGGCCCAGTCCTCCTCAGCCATCGCGTCCTCGAGCGACACGACCGGGTACCGGCCGCAGATGTCCACCCAGTACTCGGCGAACACCTCGGGTGACAGCGTCCGGCCCTCGCCCGCGAGCACGTACGCGCCGTCCCGATAGATCTCGGTCGTCGCGGGATCGAGCGCGATCGCGACGTCGTCGCCCGGGGTGCGCCCCGTCGCCTCGATGGCGTCGACGAGGACGCGCAGAGCGTCCTCGTTGGACGCTAGGTCCGGAGCGAAGCCACCCTCGTCGCCGACCGACGTCCCGAGCCCACGCTTGTGGAGCACACCCTTCAACGCGTGGTACGTCTCGGCCCCCCAGCGCAGTGCCTCGGAGAACGAGGCGGCGCCGACCGGAACGATCATGAACTCCTGGAAGTCGACGTTGTTGTCCGCGTGCACGCCGCCGTTCACGACGTTCATCATCGGCACGGGCAACACGTGGGCCGCGACGCCGCCGACGTACCGGTAGAGGCCGACGCCGAGCTCGTCCGCAGCCGCCTTTGCGACCGCGAGCGACGCGCCGAGGATCGCGTTCGCCCCGAGGCGGGACTTCGAAGGGGTGCCGTCGAGGTCGACGAGAGAGAGGTCGATCGCCCGCTGGTCGAGCGCGTCCCTGCCCACGAGCGCTGCCGCGATCTCGCCGCCGACGTTCGCCACCGCGGTGAGCACTCCCTTGCCGCCGTAGCGCGAGCCGCCGTCGCGTAGCTCGGTGGCCTCGAAGGTCCCCGTGGAGGCGCCCGACGGGACGATGGCTCGTCCCATCGCTCCGGTGTCGAGCACGCATGTGACCTCGACGGTCGGGTTGCCCCGGGAGTCGAGAACCTCGCGGGCGGTGAGTAGTGCGATGTCGCTCACTGGTCTCGTGGCTCCTGTCCGACGCCCTCGTGTGCGGTCTGTGGCCAATGGGGCTGGAGTGACAGCAAACCTAGCAAAGTCACCGGATAAAGCGCTGGCAGGCGATCCGACAGCCTCCGGGTCGCTTCGCCGCGCGCGACCGGGTCACCGGTCGGTCGCGGCCCGCCAGCGCGCGAGGCGCTCCTCCGCTGCGAGATCGGTGAGGGATCTGCCGCTCGCCGCGAGCTCACGCTCGAGTCTCGTGAACCGCTCCCGGAGCGATCGCGCGGAGCGCCGCAGCTCCTCCTCGGGGTCTGCCCCGTGGTCGGCCGCGAGTCGGGCGACGCCGAGGAGCAGCCCGCCGAGCGCCCGGACGTCGCCCGTCACGAGCGCGTCGATGCCGGCGTGGAGCACGTCCGCGCCCTCACCGGTGCTGCTCCACCCGAGGTCGACGCTCGCCGCCTTGCGTTCGAGCTTCGCCGCGAGCCCGAGGGCGGGAAGTGTCGCGGGTATCCCCTCCATGATGCTCGAGCGGCCCTTCTCCTCGAGCTTCGCCTGCTCCCAGCGGCCGAGGACCTCCTCCGCCGTACGTGGGCCGGGCACCACACCCGCTCCACCGGCGCCGAACACGTGAGGGTGGCGGTGCACGAGCTTGTCGTGGACCGCCCGGGCGACGTCCGCGAGGTTGAACAGCCCTTCCTCGGCTGCGAGCGTCGAGTGGAACATCACCTGGCAGAGCAGGTCACCGAGCTCCTCCTCGAGGTGGTCGGCGGCTGCGCCCGTCGGATCGGCGCCGAGGTCCTCGATGGCCTCGACGACCTCGTAGGTCTCCTCGACGAGGTGGCGGACGAGCGAGTCGTGTGTCTGCTCCCGGTCCCAGGGGCAGCGCGAACGCAGCGTGCGCACGAGCTCAGCGAGGCGCACGAGCTCGGCGCCGACGGGCTCCGCGAGCTCCCGGATATACACGGCGGTGAGGTGGTCCACCTCGGGCACGCGGTCGAGGTCGTCCCAGGAGATCTCGCGCACGACCTCGTCGTCGAGCCCGAGATGGTGGAGGAGGACGACCGGGCGCGTCGGAGGCGTCTCGACCGCGAGCTTGACGTCGGAGCAGATAGACGGAGACCAGAGCTGCGTGACGAGGAGCGGACCCGCGTCGCCGGCCGCGCTCGACGCGAACTGCTCCGCGTCGACGAGCCGCACGCGCTCCGAGACCGGGTCGACGAGCAGTCGCGACCACGCGAGCTCGAGGAACGACATCCCGGGCACGACCCGCACCGCGACGCGCTCGTCGGCGATCAGCGCCGCGACGGAGCGCTCGAGGACGAACGGGGAGCCCGGGACGCAGTACGCAACGCGCCCGTGCTCGGTCGCGGCCTCGACGATCTCCTCCACCATGCCCGCGTAGGCCTCCTCGAAGCTCGAGGCGCGTTCGTAGTGGCCGTCGAGGGATCGCGCTCCCTCGTCGAGCAGCGGCTCGGCAGCCGGGTGCCGGCTCGTGCGGAGCAGGACCACCCCCATATCCGTGAGGACCTGCCGGGCCTCGAGCGTCGTGAGCTCCGGCCCGGCAGGGCCGAGGCCGACGACGACGACGCTCGGGACGACCCGGGGCGAGGCGATCACCGACGAGTCGTCGAGCGACACGACCGGCACGGGCCCAGATGGGGGCCCTGTGCGCGACTGGCGCCGCGAGCCCGTGACGCCGGGCCTGCTCACAGACCGGCCCGAGCGGCCGCCGTCAACCTGCGGGGCTCGCCGCGGTCGCCGCCACCGGCGTCACCGCGACGGGGTCCGGCAGGAGCGCGTCCGGCGGCCCGGATGGGGGCGCGACGTGTCCTCCCGTCGCCGAGAGAGTCCACGTCCCGTACGAGGGGTCGACCGAGATGCTCGCCCTCGCC
>DATLRJ010000184.1:0-4629 GCA_035534715.1 Acidimicrobiales bacterium
GCCGGTGGTCACGTTGTGGGAAACGGTGATCGCGCCGGTGGTGTTCGACCCGGTGCCACCCGCGAACGAGAATCCCGTGGGCAACGTGCCGGAGTACGTGATCGGTGTCGTGCCGCCGGTGGCGGCGGCGGAGATCGTCGCTCCTCCTCCGGGCGAATTGTCGGCCGCGAGCAGCAGGCTCCCGGACACGAGGTTGTTGTAGCTCGGCACCTGTGTCGCGATGGTCGTCGTCGTGGTCCCGCCTCCACCGCCGGAGGTGCCGAGCGCGATGGTGTTGCCGACGTTGTTGAGCGTCCCGCTCACCGTGTTGCCGAGAAAGGTCAGCGCGCCGATCGCGACGACCGCGATGAGCGCGAGGAGAAGCGCGTACTCGACGAGGCTCGCGCCGTCATCGCCCGAGGCGCGCGCGCGTAGCCGACGAGCGAGCCGCCCAGTGAGGCTCGATCCTGTTGGTGCTGTCCGGTTTCTCGACATGTCATGGTCCCTTCACGAGGTGTGCGCTCTGCTGGCGGACGTGCCGCCGGCCCGAAGCGGGCGCTCTGGGGGCACGTACCCACGAGGCCGGGCCCACCGCGTGGTTCCCGCGTGCTCGGCCCGCCAGCATCTGCTCGATCATCGCCGGACGAGCCCTGCCCGCCGCCGGCGCTTCGCACCGGCGGCGGTACGAGCTCGGCGGACTACGGGTGGTTGTTGATGACGTTGCTCACGTTGTTCAACGTGTTGCTCACCGTGTTCCCGAGGAAGGTGAGCGCGCCGATCGCGACGACCGCGATGAGCGCGAGGAGCAGCGCGTACTCGACGAGGCTCGCGCCGCTGTCGGTCACCTTCTCGACACGACCGCGCACCCATCCGGTGAGCATCTGCTGCCAGATCATCATTTGGTTCACCATGCGTGGATCCTTCTCCGAGTGGATGCGCCACCCGCCAGGGCGGCCCGGTCGACCCGCCTTTGCGGGATGCGTCCAGTCTCCGCCGGAGAGATCAGCCGAGCCATGGGCCATTCGGACTGTTTATTTGCACACTTTGTGCGATTTACTACGCGCCGTGGGTCTATCGCCACGCACTGTGCTACATCAGTCTGATGATACCGAGTCGAACGGCCTGGAGGATCGCCTGGGTCCGGTCCTGCGCGTCGAGCTTGTCGTAGATGTGCGCGAGGTGGTTCTTGACGGTCTTCGCGCTGATGAAGAGCTCGGCCGCGACCTGCGCGGTCGACGCGCCACGGGCGAGCTGCTCGAGCACCTCGACCTCGCGACGCGTGAGCGCGTGGTCGGGGGCCCCCTCGTGGCTCGCCGCCGCGAGGAAGGACCGGGCGAGCTCGGGCGAGAGCGCGGTCTCGCCCGACGCGACCGCGTCGAGCGTTCCGACGATCTCGGCCGTCGTGCAGTCCTTCACGAGGTAGCCGACCGCCCCGGCCCCGAGCGCCTCGCGAAGCGTCGCGCCGTCGGCGAACATCGTGAGCATCACGACTGCGACCGCCGGAATGCGCTCGCGCAGCTGGCGCGTCGCCTCGATCCCGTCCTGGACGGGGAGCGAGACGTCCATGAGCACGACGTCCGGAGCGACGCGCTCGGTCACGGCCACGGCCTCGGCCCCGTCTGCCGCCTCGCCGACGACCTCGACGCCCGAGGCCTCGAGCGACCGGCGGAGGCCCTCGCGAAGCACGGTGTGGTCGTCCGCGAGCACGACCCGCACGCGGTTGTCTCGCGGCGTCATCGCGTCTCGATCCGGAGCCGCACGGTCGTCCCCTCGCCCGGGGGGGAGGTCAACGCGAACGACGCTCCGATCGCGTCCGCGCGCTCGCGCATCCCGAGGATGCCGAACGCGTCGCGCCGCAGCGGCGCGGTCGCCGCGGTTCCCTTGCCGTCGTCGACTACCTCGAGCAGCGAGCCCTCGGCGCTCGACCGCCAGCGCACCTCGATGCGCGACGCGCCCGCGTGCCGCTCCGCGTTCACGATCGCCTCCTGTGCGATCCGCCACACCTCGCGCTCGACGATCGGCGCGAGCCGGCGCGTGCTTCGCGTGTCGAAGCTCGTCGAGATCTCCGAGCGCTCCTCGACCCGCTTGAGCAGCCGGGTGATCGCCGAGTCGAGGTCGGACTCCTCGGTCACGTCCATGCGCAAGTCGGAGAGCTTCTCACGGATCTGCGCGGTCGCCCCGCGCACCTCGGCGGCCAGGCCGACGAGCTCGGCGCGGACACCCGGTGCCTTGCCCTGCGGTCGCGTCGCGTCGACCTCGGTCGCGATCCGGTCGAGCGAGAGTGCGACGAACGCGAGCGCCTGGCCGACGCGGTCGTGGAGCTCGCGCGCGATCCTCCCCCGCTCCTCCTCGGCGCCGAGCGTGCGGAGCCTGCGGAACCACCGCGCGTTGTCGATCGCGAGCCCCGCGTGGCGCGCGACGTCCGCGACGATCTCGACGTCGTCCTCGTCGAAGGCCGGCGCGCCCGCGCCGCGCTCGACCGCGAGCAGCCCGACGAGGGACTCGCGCGCCCACAGCGGGATGTAGAGGCCGGAGGTCGTCGTCGCGCCGACGCCCTCGAGCCCGGCGAGCCGGCCGCGGTGCACCGGGCCGTAGGAGCGGGCGGCCTCCGCGAGCACGGTCGGGAGCTCGTCGTCGGTGAGCGCGTCGGGCAGCGTCACGCCCTCCGCGACCGCGACGCCCCACGGGCGCCCGCCCTCCTCGGCGGTCGGGTCGCGCAGCAGCAGCACGACGAGCTCCGGGCGGAGCAGGTCGCGCAGGCGGGAAACGGTCGAGGCGACGACGCCGCGCAGGCTGATCGCCCCCGGCAGCGTCGCGGCGCGCGCGTGGAGCTCGAGGAGCAGGTCGTTGACCTCGGTGAGGCTCCGGAGCCGCTCGAGCTCCTCGGTGTGGTCCTCGTCCCCGTCGCGGGGGCGCAGCAGCCACCTGCTGTAGGCGCCGAGGATGCCGATGAGCGCGAGCAGCCCGACGCGCTGCGTCGCACCGGAGGTGTCGACTCCGGAGAGGCCGTCCGTGGCCCAGGCGACGAGCGTCGCCACGCCCACGGCGACCGGACCGAGGACCGCGACCCCCGCGCCGACGCCGAGACCCGCGAGGAGCAGGCTCGCGCCGAGGCTGAGCAGGAACGGCGAGCTCGCGAGGCCGGTCCACCCGACGACGCCCGCGCTGACCACGAGGTCGGCGGCGACGCCCCCGACGCGCGGTCCCCGGCTCGCGTCGAGCCGCAGCGGCCAGACGGTCCGCAGCAGCGCGTAGACGACGAGGGCGATCGCGCCGAGGACGTCGGCGCGGCCCGGGCGCGGGACGACCATCGAGATGATCGAGAGCGTGACGCCGGTCCAGCGCAGCGCGACGACGAGCTCGTCGATGCCCCAGCCGGCGCGCGCGGAGCGGTCGGGCGCGGGCTGCGGTCGGCCGGCGCGGCGCTCGGCGGCCCACGTCGGGCCCGACGCGCGGCCAAGCCGCCTGCGCAATGCCGACACCGCGTGCTCCCTCGTCCCGGTGCTCCCCGCTCGAGCCTGCCCGCCGGGCGCCGGGTCGGCCGAGCACCGTGCCCGGACAATACGCCAGCGCCCAGCCGTCGAGCGTCTGCTCCCTAACGGCAGCGGGGCGCGTGGAGGTTGACTTTGCCGCGCGCGACGTCAACTGTTGTCCGCCATGAGCACCGACGTCGCCGCGGGCGCAGACGCGGCGGACGTCACGGCCGGCGGCGGGAGCGCCGGTGCGGCGCGAGGCGCGCTCGACCGGCTGCGGCTCCACCCGGGGATCGCGGTCGTCGTCGGCGCGTGCGCGGTGCTGTTCCACCAGGTCATGCGGATGGGCCTCGCGGGCGACGTCTACTTCCACCTCGCAGCCGGCAACTGGATGCTCGCGCACCACGCGGTCATCCGCACGGACGTCTTCTCCTACACCGTGGCCGGACGCCCGTGGCTCGCGGACGAGTGGGGCTTCGAGTACGGCCTTGCCTGGGCCGTGCAACATGTCGGCCCGGTCAGCTTCTGGCTCGCGTCGGCCGGGAGCTGCGCGGCGGCCGTCGCCCTCGGCGCGGCGAAGTGGCGCCGCGACGGTGCGGGCTGGCTGTGGACCGCGCTCCTCTCCTGCCTCGCGGCCGCCGGACTCCTCGTCGGGCTCGCGGTGCGCCCGCAGGACCCGAGCTACATGTTCTTCTCGGCCGAGCTGCTCGTGCTCGCGCTCGCTCGCCGGCGCACCGTGTGGCTCGTCGCGCTGCCGCCGCTGCTGGTGGTGTGGACCAACGTCCACGGGAGCTTCCTGCTCGGCCTCGGCGTCATCGCGCTCGAGGTGCTCTGGTCCGTGCTCCCCGAGATGACCGGACGCCTCGCGGTCTCGACGCGCCTGCCGAGACCCGCGATCGCGCTCACGGGCGTGGTGTCGTTCGCGGCGACACTGCTGAACCCGCACGGCTTCTCGCTGCTCACCTACGCGGCGCACGTGTCGTCCTCGACCGAGCTCACCTCGATGATCGAGGAGTGGCAGTCGCCCAACTTCCACAACCTGTTCGTCTTCGGCCTCGTGATGCTGCCGCTGCTGTACCTCGTCGGGACGCTCGGCTTCTCGAGCCGCAGGATCGCGCTCGAGGACCTCGTCATCGCGTGCGTGATGCTCGTCGCGACGCTGCACGCGATCCGCTTC
>DATLRJ010000185.1:0-13476 GCA_035534715.1 Acidimicrobiales bacterium
AGAACCAGGTCGACTCCGACAAGATCGCGGGTTCGCTGCTCGCGGATGGCTTCGAGCCGGCCGACGAGCCGGGAGCGGCCGACGTCGTCGTCGTGAACACCTGCGCGTTCATCGAGCCCGCCCGCGTCGAATCGATCGAGACGATCCTCTCCCTGAGCGCCGCTCGTCGCCGCGGCGCGCGTGTCGTCGTGACCGGGTGCCTCGCAGCCCGCGTGGGACGCGAGCTCGCGGAGGAGCTTCCCGAGGTGGACGTCATCGCGGACGTCGGCGTGCCCGTCAAGCTCGCGCTCTCACGCTCGCGTGCCGACGGGACACGTTGGCTGCCCGGGGGAACGGGCCGTGTGCCATCGCTGGATCTTCTCGAGATGGCGCGCCGACCGGCGGGGGCGCCGTGGGCCTACGTGAAGGTGGCGGAGGGCTGCGACCGCGCGTGTGGCTTCTGCGCGATCCCCGGATTTCGCGGGCCGCAACGCTCACGGCCCCTCGGCGCGATCCTCGACGAGGTCGACGCGCTCGACGTGCGTGAGGTCGTGCTCGTCTCCCAGGACCTCGCGTCCTTCGGCCGCGACAGGGACGGCCGCGCCTCGCGGGACCGATCCGATGTCGGCATCGTCGACCTCGTCGAGGCGGTCGCGGGACGAGTGGACCGCGTCCGTCTCCTGTACCTCTACCCGTCGTCGCTGACCGACGCGCTCGTGGACGCGATCTGCGCGACAGGCGTCCCGTACTTCGACCTGTCTCTCCAGCACGTGTCGGGTCGTCTCCTGCGGCGGATGCGCCGGGTCGGGGCCATGGACCGCTTCCTCGCCCGCATCGACGCAATTCGAGCGAAGGCGCCAGACGCGGCGCTGCGCTCGTCATTCATCCTCGGCTACCCGGGCGAGACCGAAGAGGACCACGACGAGCTCCTCGCGTTCCTCGGGCTCGCCGAGCTCGACTGGGCGGGTTTCTTCGCGTTCTCCGAGGAGCCGGGGACCTACGCCGCGACGCTCCCCGACGCCGTCCCCGCTCCTCTCGCGCTCGAGCGCCTCCGGGAGTGCTCGGAGATCCAGGACGAGATCACGGCGCGCCGTCGTGACGCGCTCGTCGGCCAGGAGATCGAGGTGCTCGTCGACGCGCCCGGCGTCGCTCGCTCGCACCGCGAGGCCCCGGAGATCGACGGAGTCGTGCGCGTGCCGGCGACGATGCCGGTCGGGGCCCTGTCGATCGTGCGAGTCGTGTCGAGCGAGGGCCCGGACCTCCTTGCCGAGCCAGACTCCGCGCTCGCGGGCGTGCACGAGGGTGTCGAGGTGAGCGCCGGCTCTGCCGGGAGGGTGCGGGCGTGAGCCGCTCGGGAACCTCGACCGACGCGGGGAAGTTATTCGGGCCGTCGGCCCTCGCGACGCCGGCGAACGCGCTCACGCTCGCCCGGCTGCTGGCGTCGCCGGTGCTCGCGGTCCTCGTCGGTGCGATCGGCCCGTCGTCGTGGCTTCTGTTCCTTCTGTGGACCGTTCTCGCCGGGTCGGACGGTCTCGACGGGCGGCTCGCGCGCCGCCAGGGCTCGACACGCTCGGGCGCGTTCCTCGACCCGCTCGCCGACAAGTTCCTCGTCATCGGAGCTCTCGCCGCGCTCGCGGCGTCGGGCGTCGTCGCCTCGCTCCCGGTCGTCCTCATTTTCGTGCGCGAGGCGGCGATGACGGCGTTTCGCGTCTACGCGGGCCGGCGCGGCGTGTCGGTCCCCGCACGCCCGCTCGCGAAGCTGAAGACGCTCGTGCAATGCGTCGCGATCGCGATGGCGTTCTTCCCGCCGATCGGCGCGTCGCACCCCGGTCCGGTGCGCGTCACCGTGTGGGTGGCCGTCGCGCTCACGATCTACACCGGTGGCGAGTACCTCGTCGACTCGCGCAGGATGCTGCGTGCGGCCGACGCGCGGGCCGGCTGAGCCGGGAAGTGCGCGCCGAGATCGTCGCGATCGGCACCGAGCTCCTGCTCGGTCAGATCGTCGACACGAATTCCACATTCGTCGCGGAGCAGCTCGCGAGCGCCGGGATCGACTGCATCTTCCAGACTCGGGTGGGAGACAATCTCGACAGGATCGCCGAGGCCCTCGAGATCGCGCTACAGCGGTCCGACGCCGTCGTGACGTGCGGCGGGCTCGGTCCGACCCAGGACGACATCACGCGCGAGGCCGTCGCGCGCGTGATGGGTGTGCCTCTGCGCCGAGATCCGGCTCTTCTCCGCGTCATCGAGGGGATCTTCGCCGCTCGCGGACGCGAGATGGCGGCCAGCAACGCGAGGCAGGCGGACGTCCCCGAGGGCGCGGAGCCGATCGCTCAGCGCCGAGGGACTGCTCCGGGCCTCGTGTGTCCCGTCGGGGAGAAGGTCGTGTACTGCCTGCCGGGCGTGCCGGACGAGCTGCGCGAGATGGTCGACCGTGCCGTTCTCCCCGACCTCCGCGCGCGCTCGGGCGAGCACGCCGTGATCGTGAGCCGGACGCTGCGGACGTGGGGCCTCAGCGAGTCGCGCCTCTCCGAGGTCGTCGCGCCCCGGCTCGAGGCGCTCGAGCAGGTGGGCCGGGGAGCGCCGACGATCGCATTCCTCGCGAGCGGCATAGAGGGGATCAAGCTGCGCCTGACGGTGAAGGCCGCCGATCCTGGCACGGCGCACGCCGCGCTCGGCGCGGAGGAGGCCGAGCTGCGCGCATTGCTCGGCACGAGGGTCTTCGGGGTCGACGACGAGACGATGGAGCACGCGGTCGGCCGGCTCCTGCTCGACCGGCGGCTCACCCTCGCGACCGCTGAGTCCTTCACGGGCGGGCTCATCGCAGCGCGCATCGTCGCGGTGCCTGGCGCGAGCCGGTGGTTTCGCGGCGGGGTCGTCTCGTACGCGAGCGACGTCAAGCGTGAGCTCCTCGGTGTCCCCGCGGGACCGATCGTGACGGCGGACGCGGCTGCGGCGATGGCCCGTGGGGTGCGCCGGCTCCTCGGCGCGGACATCGGCCTCTCGACGACGGGAGTCGCCGGACCCGACGCCGAGGAGGACCAGGCGCCGGGAACCGCATTCGTCGGCCTCGCGCTCCCTGACGAGGCACCGCTCGCACTAGCGCTCTCGCTCGCCGGTGACCGGTCGAGGATTCGCCAGATCGGGACGATCTCGGCGCTCGACGAGCTCCGCCGCCGCCTGCTTCCACCGGAGTGACCCCCGCCGCGCGTGCCCTGCGCCGGGTGGCGCCGCTCGCCGTCACGGCGCTCGCCCTCGTCTCGGGGTGCGCTTCGGCGCCACCGCGGGCGAGCGCTCGGGCCGGCCACGGCGGCGAGCCGAGCACGGCCGTCGAGCTCCGGCGCGTCGCCCAGACCTTCAACGACGAGTTCGACTCCGGTCACTACTCAGAGGTGTACGCGCGTTGGGACGCCCGCAGCCGAGCGCTGATCCGCCGCTCGGCCTACCTCTTCCGTCACCGCGCCTGCCCGTCGGAGCCGCAGGGCACGGCACGCGTCCTCGGCGCGGAGCCGGCACCGGGGCCGGGCGGTGCGTGGCTCGTCCACTACGAGCTCGGCGGCATCGTGTTCACGGACTACTGGTATTTCGACGGTCGCCGGTGGCTCTTCGACATCGTCCGGAGCAACCCGTCGATGGCCAGGCTCTACGCCGGGTCGTTCGCGGCGTACGCGAAGGCGGTCGGATGCCGGCCGTGACCGGTCGGGCATCCACCATCGAACATGTGTTCGGAACTACAGTCGTGGAAGTAGACGAACGGCCTCGAGGGGCGGCTCGTCGCGGTGGACCGGCCCGGCGATACAGCGCACCTCTATGGTGCGCCCGTCCGGGTCGAGCCCGGCCACGACGGCGGCCCGGGCGGCCCGTGAGGAGAGGGAGAGGCATGGAGCGCGACAAGGCACTCGAAGCGGCGCTGGGCCAGATCGAGAAGCAGTTCGGCAAGGGCTCGGTCATGCGCATGGGCGAGAGCCTGACCATGGGGATCGAGGCGATCTCCACAGGTGCGATGTCACTCGACCTCGCGCTCGGCGTGGGTGGGCTCCCGCGGGGGCGGGTCGTCGAGATCTACGGCCCGGAATCGTCCGGCAAGTCGACGCTCGCCCTCCACGTCGTCGCCGAGGCCCAGCGCAATGGTGGGGTGTGCGCCTATGTCGACGCGGAGCACGCGATGGATCCCGTCTACGCGGCAGCGATCGGTGTCGACATCGACGAGCTGCTGATCTCCCAGCCCGACACTGGTGAGCAGGCGCTCGAGATCTCGGACATGCTCATCCGGTCGGGCGCGATCGACGTTCTCGTCATCGACTCGGTCGCCGCGCTCACGCCGAGAGCGGAGATCGAGGGCGAGATGGGAGACAGCCACGTCGGGCTTCAGGCCCGGCTGATGTCCCAGGCGCTGCGCAAGATCACCGGCACTCTGAGCAAGTCGAAGACCATCGCCATCTTCATCAACCAGCTGCGGGAGAAGATCGGCGTCATGTACGGCTCGCCGGAGGTCACGCCCGGCGGGCGCGCGCTGAAGTTCTACTCGTCGGTGCGACTCGACATCCGTAGGGTCGAGTCGATCAAAGACGGTGCGGAGATGGTCGGCAATCGCACCCGCGTGAAGGTCGTGAAGAACAAGTGCGCCCCGCCCTTTCGGACCGCGGAGTTCGACATCATGTACGGCAAGGGCATCAGCCGTGAGGGCTCGATCCTCGACGTCGCGGTCGATCTCGCGATCGTAAAGAAGTCGGGAGCCTGGTACACCTACGAGGGGGAGCAGCTCGGCCAGGGGCGCGAGAACGCGAAGCAGTTCCTTCGGGACAGCCCCGAGCTCGTCGTCGAGCTAGACGAGCGGATCCGCCAGGCGGGAGCTGCGATCCCGGTCGAGGTGCCTCTTGGTGCAGGCGACCGGGACAACGAGCCGATCTCTCTCGACGGCTGACGCCGCGTCCGCCCCTCGGCGCCTCGCGCCGCGCTCGCCGGGGGGGGTGGGGGGTGGACGCTCAGCGATCGATCGTCGTGTGCTTGAACTCGTTGAGCTCCGGCGCGCCCGAGAGGAGATCGATGACCCGAGAGATGGTGCCCTCGGCCCGCGCCGCGTCGCCGAGAGGGCGCGTCATGATCCGGACGAACGCCGCACGTCCCTCGAGCACGAACGTCGGCACTCCGAACACCTCGTGCTCGGCGACCGATCTCTCGTGCTCGTCGCGGAGGACCGCGAACGGCCAACCCGCGTCGAGCTCGGCGAACACCGAGTCCGGATCGACGTCCGCCTGATCGAGTGCGCGGCGCACGACGTCGTCGCTCCGGAGGTCGCCGCCCGCGTCGTGGCGCGCCGCGAAGAGCGACAGGTGCGCGGCGCGAAATCGCTCCGCGAACCGGTCGCGCACGACGACCCCAGCGGCGATCGCGACGAGCTCGGCGCGTTTTTCCGGCCGATCCCACACGGAGGCGTCGCCCTCCGCGACGTGGGCCTGTGACAGCGAGAACGGCACGAATCGCACCTGCCAACGCGATCCCGCCTCGAGGGCCGCGACGACGTGCTCGTTCGCGTTACGGGCGAACGGGCAGCGGTAGTCGAAGTTCACGGAGAAGCTCACGTCGCGCTCTGTCGGTCCCATGATGAGGCCAACCCCGAGGGCGGCGACGGGATTCCCGCGGAGCTCGGGGATCCTCACGACCGGCCTCCCCGGATGCGGCACGCCCCGGCAGTACGCTTCGGAGGTGGTCCCGGACGACGTCCGCAGCTCACGAGGCGATGGCGGCGACGCGCGCGCCCTGGCGCCTTGGCGCCCAGCATGATCGCGTCGCCGGGCCCTCCGGTCGGCGGCGAGCCGGTGGGCGGGGAGCCGGCCGGCGTCAACGGACGGCTCCCCGCCGTCCGCCGGGCGGGGCCGGACGACGTCGCGACTATCGCCTCCCTCCTCAGCCGGGCCTTCGTCGAGGATCCGGTCGCGTCCTACATCTTCTCGGACGACGCCTCGCGCGAGCGACGGCTCCGGCGATTCTTCGAGCTCCAGCTCCGTCACAACTACCTCGTGCGCGGAGAGGTCTACGTGCTCGACGCCAGGCTCTCGGCTGCGATGTGGATGCCGCCGAGCCCGCAGGACGCCCGAGGTCGCGACGTGATCGCGCACTTCGGGCTCGTGCCGCTGCTCGGAGCGAGGTTCCTCGCGACCCGGCGCCTGTCCCTCATGCTCGCGTCGCATCACCCGAAGCTACGGCACTACTACCTCGGCACGATCGGCACGGACCCGGCGCACCAAGGTCGCGGAGCCGGGTCGCTCCTGCTCGCGCCGGTGCTCCACCGCTGCGACGCACTCGGCCTGCCCGCGTACCTCGAGTGCTCACGCGAGGAGAACGTCGCGTTCTACGCGCGGCACGGGTTCGTCGTGAGCGAGCGCGTCGAGGCACCCGATGGCGGGCCCTCGCTCTGGCTCATGTGGCGTGCGCCACGCCCTGCCGGCTGAGCGAGGCAGCGGGACCACCGGTGCGCGCGTCGGCCGTGGGCGGTGGCACGACGACGGAACGAACGCCCCTCGGTGTCCTCGACTCGTCGACGACGACCTCCGACAAGATGTCGAGCACGGCGCGCACGGGAGCGCCGGGCACGCCGCGGCGGCGCTGGGCGACGCCGACAAGTCGCGGCTGGAGCCCCCGCACGGGCACGAGGGCCCACGTCTCGCTGAGGAACGAGGGGACGGCGCCGGCAGGAAGGATCGAGAAGCCGCACCCTTCGAACGTCAGCGTCGCGATGAGCCGGAGGCTGTCCATCTCCGCACGTGGGCGGAGAGCGACGCCGGCGGCCCGCGCGACGGCATCGAGCTCGTTCCTGTACGAGCTGCCCGGCAGCGGGAGCATGAGAGGTAGCTCGGGCAGGATCGCGGGGTCGACAGGTTCGTCCGTGTCGAGCGCGTGGCCGCGTGGCACGACGAGGCCGAGCTCCTCCTCGAACAGCGGGATCGTACGCACCTCGGTACCCGACGCGGGCAGCGTGAGGACAGCGAGGTCGACCTGACCGAGCGCGAGCTGGGCGTCGAGACCGAGGGCGGTGGCCTCGACGAACACGAGGTGGAGCAGGGGGTGGCGGTCCGGCACGATGTCGAGCAGGAGAGGGACGATCCATCGCGCGGCCGTGCCGATCGCGCCGAGCCGGACCGTGCCGACGACCTCCTGGCTCAGCGCGGTGACGTCGGAGGTGATCGCGTCGAGCTCACCGATCACGCGGCGCGCTCGTTCGACGACGAGCTGCCCGGCCTCGGTGAGCTCGCCGTTCGACCGGTCGACGAGCACCGTGCCGAGCTCCCGCTCGAGCTTCTTCACGTGGGTCGAGACGTTGGACTGGACTGTCGCAAGGGCGTCGGCGGCAGCGGAGAAGGACCCGTGCTCCGCGATCGCGATGACGGCGTTCAGCTGGCGGAGGTCCATCGATTACAACGATAGCAGGTATCTAGTAAACCTGTTTGACCGATGGCGCCGCCGGCGACATACTGGTCGCAGACCTCAGGGACACATCGGATCCCCCCTCCGGTACCTGGTGAGTCTAGTGAGAACGGGCCGGAACCCCCCACCGGCCCGTTCTTCGCGTCCGGGAACATGTCGAGCGGGACGTCGAGGCTCACCAGGGCGCAGGGAGCTCCGTCTCGGGGTCCGCCGGTCGGAAGCGCCGGCTGTCGGGAAGATCCCAGGCGCGCCGCCACGGTGCCGCGTCGGGACCGCGCGGGTCGGGCGTGATGCCCAGCGCGGCTCTGCGCCGCGCGCTCCACCAGTCGGACTCGGCCTCGTCGGCGAGCGCTGCGACCGCCTGCTCGAGCCGCGCGGAGAAGCGCCGGGCATCCTCCTCGCGGCCACCGGCGTCGCCTGGGACGAACGGGCGAAGGGGCGTCCCGAAACGGACCTCGACCTCGCCGGGTCGCAGACGCGAGCCGCCCTTCGGGAGTATGGGGCGCACGCCGTGGAGGTGCACCGGGACGACCGGCACGCCGCAGCGCTTCGCGAGGTACGCGGCGCCTCCGCGGAACTCCTGCCCCCACCCGTCCTCGCTCCTTCCCCCCTCGGGGAAGATCACGAGGCTCCAGCCCTCGTCGAGCAGGCGCGCGGCGAGGTCCGCGCTGCGCCGGTTGACCCTGGTCCGCTCCATCGGGATCGTCCCGAGGGTGAGCGACCAGAGGCCGCCCTTCCACCGCCGGTCGAAGAAGTAGTCCGACGCGGCCGCGACCACCGCGTGGTGGCGAAAGCGTGGTGGCAGGCACGAGAGCACGATCGCCGTGTCGAGGTGGCTCGAATGGTTGGCAGCAAAGACGACCGGGCCCGAGAGCGGCTCGAGCAGCTCGCGGCCGATGACGCGTGGCGACGCGACGAGGCGGATGACGGGTCGTGTGACGTTGTCGACGATGACCGCCCGGGCGAAGCGGGCCACCGGGGTGCGCGACCACGCGGTGTCGTAGTCCGCGCCGACGTTTCGGAGCGGCACGGGCCGCTCGACGGTCCCCGGCCACGGCGGGGTCGCGAGCACCGAGCGCAGGACCCGTCCCGGCCGCCGAGGCGTGCGGCGACCGACAGCGTCGCTCGAGCCGCTCACGTCACGTCAGCGAGGAACAGGGGCGGCGCGTGCAGGTGCGTGATGCTCGGGTCCCGCCCGACGACGTCCTCGGCCATCTCGAGCGCGTCGGCGAGGCTGGACGCGGGCTTGAAGCCGAGGCGGCGGACGGCGGCGCGGTCGCCGCCGACGATGATGACCTGCCCGAGATGCTGGAGAGCGTGCGCGCACCAGTACCACATGTAGAACGGGTGGACCCCGTGGTACGCGTGCGAGGTCCGGTAGAGGTGCACGTACCACGGGTCCGTCGCGAAGGACTCCTCGTACTTCGCCTCGATCTCGAGGGGGTCGGTCGTCTCGGCGAGCACCTGCTCGAAGAAGTCGATGTAGCTCGGGTGGTGGACGGGGTTGAACGCCCACGGGGTCGGGTGCGAGATGATGCACACCCCGCCCTCGCGCACGAGCGGCTTGCCTCGGTAGAGGTTGAAGAAGTAGCCGAGACCGAGGCACGCGACGAGGATCGGGTTCATTATCGAGTTCACGTTGTACGGGCAGATGTATGGCAGGCCCATCGTGAGCACGTCCGCCTGGCCGGACACCTCGACGAGCTGCTGGCGGTGGACGTTCGCGAGCGTCAGGTCGTGGACTGCCTCGACCTCGCCGGCTTGCACCGAGGTGAGCGCGTGCGGGGAGCGGATGGAGGAGAAGATCTGCCGGGCCATCGCAGGCGGCGTCTTGTCGAGCGCGGCGCGCGTCGCCTGGAAGCTCGCCCGGTCCTTGAGCGACCACTCCCACTCGCGCTTTTGCAGGAACGTGAACTGTGACGGGAACGTATCGAGATTCAGCGTCGTCTCGATCTGGAAGACCTTCACGCCTGCGCTCGCGATGAGCCGGCCCATCCGCCAGTTGGACGTGTGAAGCTCGCTGTGGTGGCGGTCCATGAACGACCGGCTGTGCTGCATGGTCCGGACGTTGTGGTGGTGGCGGATGCTCTTGTAGCTCGCGAGCCCGGTCGCGACGGACTTGTGACCCCCGTCCATCGCGACGAGGTTGATGTTGACGTAGACGAGCAGGTCGCTCTCGGCCGCGCGACGGTTGATCTCGACATCCTCGCCCTGCTCGGTCATGCCGAGGTGGACGACGCCCGTCGGGTCCTCGGCGTCGTGCTGGAGCAGGAGCCCGTGAGGGGCGAACGCGTCGAAGACCCGTGAGCCGAGCGCGTGCCGGAGCTCGTCGTCGGTCATCCTCCGGTGGAGGGCGAGTGCCGCGACGAGCACGACGTCGTCGACGCCTGCAGTCGCCGCGGCATCGAGCACGGCCTCGATCACGCGCTGGCGCGCGTCCGGCGGCCGCATCGGGGGGAGCGGAAGTGACACGTCGTCGAACGCGATCGTGAGCCGCATTCCCGGCCTGAGCAGCGCCGACAGCGGTTCGGAGTCGCCCACGGGATGCTCGAGGGCGTGACGGATCGCGCCCTCCGGGTCCTCTAGCGGCGCGACAGGCTCCGGTGGATAGACGACCCTGCTCCCGACGGGAAGTCGCTCGAGGCGGAAGCCTTCGCCGTGCCAGAACATCGTCGCCGGGGTCGAGCGGTCGACCTCGAGGACGAACCCAGGTCTAGGACTCACTCGTTCTCCTCCAGTGGCTCGGCGGTCTGCTTGCTCGCCCGGGATCGCCGGGCGTCGCCTCCCGCCGCACCGGCTCCCGGGCTCGATGTCGTGCGGGTCGACCTCGCGCCGCCCGCAGGAGCGGTGACGTCCGCGATCTCGGTGGAGCTCGAGGATCCGGCTGGGCTGCGCCAGCTCGCCCGTGGCGATCGCCGCAGGTCGAACACGACCTTGACAGCGCCGCGCCGTCCCGCGTGGGCCGCGTGGCGCACGGCCTCCTCGTAGCGCTCGAGAGGGTAGCGGGCGGACACGAGGCGTTCGAGGCGAGCGGCCGCGACGAGCTCGAAGCTCAGGTCGAAGGTCGAACGCGGCCCGTCGGCGGTCTCCTCGCTGCCGTAGGCGTAGGCCCCGACGAGGGTCACCTCGCGTTGCCACAGCGGCGCGAGGTCGACGCGCACCGCTCCCGGCATGCCGACGAGGACGATCCTGCCACCGGGGCGGACGACGGCGAGGGAGCTCGAGATGGACTGCGACGACCCGACGCAGTCGAAGACGACGTCGGCGCCGCCCGTGAGCCGTTCGGGCGCGCCCGCGCGCGGAAGCGCGAGGGAGCCCGTGAGCCGCCGGACGGCGCGTTCGAGTTCCTCGGGGGTGACGACGACGTCCGCGCCTAGCTCGGCCGCGAGCTCTCGCTGGACGGGGTGCTTCGCGGCGGCGACGAGAGTCGCGGGCAGGCTGTGATGGCGGAGCGCCGCGATCGTCGCGAGGCCGAGCGTTCCCGAGCCGAGCACCACGGCGCGCTCTCCTGGCACGACGGATCCGAGAAGCGCCGCGTGTATCGCGCACGCGACGGGCTCGACGACGACCGCGGCCTCGTCGCTCATGTCCCCGGGGACGCGATGGAGCTGCGAGCTGTGCGCTACGAGCCCCTCGGACCACCCACCGCCCGTGTCCGCGCAGAAACCCGTCTGCAGTCCGGGCCGCAGGTGGCCGTATGCGATGCGTTCGCAGCCTCCCTTGCGACCGGTGGCGCAGGCCGGGCATCGAGGGTCGATCTCGCGGGCCTCGCAGCCGAGCACGGGCTCGAGGACGACGCGCGTCCCGTCGTCCTCGCCGCCCTCGACGACGCCGACGACCTCGTGGCCAAGGACGAACGGGAAGCTCACGATCGGCTCGAAGTAACGCGAGCTCGCTCCGTCGATCGTCGCGAGGTCCGACCCGCAGATCCCCGAGAGAAGCGGTCGGACCCGCACCCAGCCGGGGCCGGGGAGCCGTGAGGCGTCACGTTCCGCGAGGCGCAACGGGCCGACTGAGATGCCGGTGCCCGAGCCCGCGACGAGCGACGCAGCCCGCGCCGCGGCGAAGCGCGCGACGCTGCGTTCGACGAGGAGCTCCCTCACCGTGCCGCCCTCATCGCGCGCCCGGTCCCGTTGCGACCGGTCGGATGCTCGCGAGTGTCGTGCGTGGCCCGAGGGCGCGTGTGGAGATCGCCAGGCGGTGCCTCGGGCCGCCTTTCGCGGGCGCCCACTGCTCGACGAGCCAGCCTCGCTTTCGCGCGACGGCGGCGAGCTTGGCCTCGGGGTTGACCGCGACGGGGTGGCCGGCGGCCTCGAGCATCGGGAGGTCGCTCGTCGAGTCCGCGTAGGCGACCGTCGCGTCCTTCGCGAGCCCGAAGGACGCGGCCCACCGCTCCATGAGGATCGCTCGCGCCTCGCCGGTCGGCGGCGTCGCGACCATCTCGCCGGTGAACGCACCGTCGCGCTCGCCGAGCCGCGCACAGACGATCTCGTCGAACAGCGGCGCGAGCGGAGCGACCACGAAGTCGAGAGCACCGGTGATGAGCAGCGTCTTGTGCCCGAGAGCGCGGTGCTGGCGCACCCGGTGCAGCCCGTCGGGGAACGATCGCGTCAGGATGAGGTCACTGAAGAGCTCCCACGCGTCCTGGCGGGTCCGCTCGACCGGCGCGCCCTCGTAGCGGCGGTAGAACGAGCGGAGGAAATCGCTGCGGTCGCGCCGGTCGACCGCGAGGAGGCGGGGCCCCTCGGCGACGAGCTCGACCGAGAGCTTGGCTCGGCGCAGAGGCGTGAGGTGGCGCGTCGCGAGCCACGCGTAGGACTCGACGACGTTCGAGTTGATGAGAGTCTGCTCGAGGTCGAAGACCGCGCAGCGGGGCTCGCTCGTGAGTATCGCCGCGCGGGCGCGCTCCTCGCGCGGCGCGCTGACCCGGCGCCCGGGGGAGGTCCTCACGCGGGCGTGGTCGACGACGGAGGGCAGGTGGACCTCCGTGACATACCGCTCCCAGTCGACGACTGCGGGGTCGAAGCAGAAGGTCTTCTTGTCGAGCTCGTCGAGCGAGTCGTAGAGCGCGAGCGTCCGGTCGACCCGAAAGCGCGCCTCGGTCTCCGCGTACGCGCCGTAGAGCTCGACGTAGCCGAGCGCGCGTTCCGCGAGCGCCCGGCGCTCCTCGAGGCCGGTGACCCGCTCGGCGAGCTCCCCGCGCACCGGAAGCATGCTCACCGCCCGCTCGACCGCTCGCAGGCCCTTCGCGGCGCGGCGGAGCTCGCCCTGGACCTTTCCGCGCCCCGGGAAGGACCACGTCGGCACCACGATCGGCTGGCCCTTCGCGTCGTAGAGAGGGCGCTCGGTGAACCAGGCCTCGCACAGGTCGACGAGCGTGCCGTAGCGGAAGGGGTTCCGCACGCCGGACGCGATCTGGTAGATCGTCGGCCGCTCGCCCTCGGGCCCGTGCGCGCAGACGGCGATGATCGCCGCCGTCACGAGGTCGACGGGGATGACGTCGACGATCCCCTCGGGGACGCCGGGGAACTGCTTCAGCAGCCCGCGCGCATAGGAGATGATCACCGGCTCCGCCATCCGGAAGCCGCGGATCCACCCCGGACGAGGCTCGGCGAGAGCGGACTCGACGATCGACGGGCGCACGACCGAGACGGGCAGCGGCCCGCGGGAGTCGGCGAGCGCCATCTCGCCGAGCGACTTCGTGTACGCGTACGCGTCGGGCCAGCCGAGGGCTTGGGCCCGAGCACGGCCGAGCTCGACGAGCTGGGCGTCGACCCACTCCTCGCGCAGCCGCTCCGTGCGCTCCGCGAGCAGCGCTGTTCCCGCCGCGCCGAGCTCGTGGCGCGCCGCGGCGCGCAGCTCGGACAGGCGCGCGGGAGCGCGGCTTCGAGCGTCGGCGTCGGAGCGCGAGCGACGCGCCGCAGCGACCTCGGCGCGCCAGTCGGGGAGCGCGAGGTAGCGGCTCTCGGTCACGAGCTCCTCGCTCGCGTCGCCGTGGTGGCCGCTGTTCACGTACGCGGTGGACACGCTGACGAAGTGAGGCAGCCCCGACCCCGCGGGCCGGAGTGCACC
>DATLRJ010000186.1:0-8474 GCA_035534715.1 Acidimicrobiales bacterium
ACCTGCTCGTCCGTGATCTCGTCGGCTCGCGCTCGCACGGTCTTATCGGTGCCGGAACGCTGCTCGGCGGTGCGGTGGGCGCGTGACACGACCAGTCGCGTCCGCTCGACAGCCCGGTCGACGGCTCGATCGATGACGTGATGAACGCCGTCGAGCGAGCTGTCCGGCTGGTCGACCGCGTACAGCAGCGCAGCCGCGTCGCCAGCTTCGCGTTCGCGGTCCAGAAGAAGTTCGGCGACGACGATGCCGGAAAACTCGTCGCAAACCTCGCGTACTCCGGGTTCGTCTCGGTCTTCCCACTCCTGCTCGTCCTCGTCACGGTGCTCGGCATCGTCGCGGGCAACGACAGCGCGTTCGCGCACGCGGTCGAGCGCTCCGTCCTCACCCAGTTCCCGATCATCGGCTCGGAGCTCCGCACCAACGTGCGTGCCCTGCACCGCTCGAGCGTCCCGGGACTCGCGTTCGGCCTGATCGGTCTCGCCTGGGGGGCGACAGGTCTCAGCCAGACCGGGCTCTACGCGATGTCTCAGGTCTGGGACCTCCCAGGCACCCTCCGGCCCGGCTTCGTCGCACGCACGACGAGAAGCCTCGCGTTCCTGGCGATTCTCGGAGTCGGCGCGACCGCTACGGGCGTGCTCTCGGGGTTCGGGCTCCTCGGCCGCCACGGCGTGCTCGCAGGGGTCGCGAGCGAGCTCGCCGGCGCGTGCGCGAACGCGGGCCTCTACCTATCGGGCCTGCGCGTGCTCACCCCGCACGCCGTACCGTGGCGCCGGCTCGTGCCGGGTGCGGTGGCGGGCGGGATCGCCTGGAGCGTCCTCGAAGCCTCCGGCGGTGAGCTCGTCAGCCGGATGCTCCGGCACGAGAGCGCTGTCTACGGGCTGTTCGCGGTCGTCCTCGGCCTGCTCGCGTGGATCTACCTCGGCGCCCGCGTGAGCATGTACGCCGCGGAGCTGAACGCGGTGATCGCGTTCGGGCTGTGGCCGCGGTCGGTGATCGAGCCCCCGACCACCGGCGCGGACCGCCGCGCCCTCGCGCTCCTCGCCCAGCAGGCCGAGCGGCGCCCGGCCAAAGAGCTGTCCGTGGCTCTCGCCAGCGGCCAGGACGTCCCCGAGGGCGGCGCGCCGCCCGACCAGGTGGCCGATGCGCTGCGGCGGTGGCGCGCCGCGGGCCTTGACCACGCCCTCGCCGACGAGAAATGATCACGTGCGTCTCACCGCGCGCGACGCGGCCCGGGCGGGGGGCGCCCGGGCCGCGTGCCCTGCGACCTCGCGACCTCGTCCCTGGGGGGGTTCGGAACAGTCAGCGAATAGGTCTGATGACATTCTACGACGACACCGCGGGCATTTTGTGCGCTCCGGGCGAAGAGCAACACAGCCGTAACAGCAGGTCTATGCCGCCTTGTGAAGATGTTCACCGGCATGTCACCGAGGCCGGCGCCTGGGTGACGCGGCGGGCGGCCCGGCGTCAGGGGAAGACGACGGTCGTCCGCCCGTTGAGCATCACGCGATGCTCGACGTGCCAGGTCACCGCGCGGGCGAGCGCGGCGCATTCGATGTCCCGGCCGATCGCGACGAGCTGGTCGACCGTGTGACGGTGCTCGACGCGCGCGACCTCCTGCTCGATGATCGGACCCTCGTCGAGGTCGGCCGTCACGTAGTGCGCGGTCGCCCCGATGAGCTTGACGCCGTGTTCATAGGCCTGGTGGTAGGGGCGCGCGCCCTTGAAGCTCGGCAGGAACGAGTGGTGGATGTTGATCGCGCGACCGGCCAGGCGGCCCGCGAGCTCTGGCGAGAGGATCTGCATGTAGCGGGCGAGCACGACGAGGTCGACACCCTCGCCCGTGACGATGTCGACCAGCCTCGACTCCTGCTCGGCGCGCGTCGCATCGGTGACGGGGAGGTGGTGGAAGGCGATCCCGTACGAGGCGACGAGCTCCTCGAAGTCCGGGTGGTTCGAGACGACCGCCGCGATGTCCGCGCGCAGCGAGCCCACCCTCCACCGGTAGAGGAGGTCGTTCAGGCAGTGGCCGAGGCGGCTCACGAGCAGCAGCAGTCGCGGCCGGACCGCGCTGTCGTGCATCCCCCACGACATCCCGAGGTCCCGAGCGAGCGTGACGAACTGCGAGCGGAGGTCGTCGACCGCCGAGCCTGCCGGGAGCGACACCTCCACCCGCATGAAGAACCGCCCGCTCGGCGAGGCGAACTGCTGGCTCTCGTCGATGTTCACCCCGCGATCTGCGAGGTACCCCGCGACGGCGCGGACGATCCCGACCCGGTCGTCGCACGCGAGGGTGAGCACGGCCCGGGGTCGGGCTCCTGCGTCCGGCGCGAGCGCGGCGGCAGACCCGAGTCCGGGCACGTGCAGCGTCAGTACCGGTAGTGGTCGGGCTTGTACGGCCCACCGACCGGTATGCCGAGGTACCCCGCCTGGTCCTCGGAGAGCTCGGTGAGCCTCACTCCGAGCGCGTCGAGGTGCATCCGAGCGACCTTCTCGTCGAGGTGCTTCGCGAGGACGTGGACGCTCCGGCCGTACTCCCCCGCCTTCGTGAAGAGCTCGACCTGGGCGATCGTCTGGTTGGCGAACGAGTTCGACATCACGAAGCTCGGGTGGCCGGTCGCATTGCCGAGGTTCAGCAGGCGGCCCTCGGAGAGCACGACGATCGAGTGGCCATCGGCGAAGCGCCACTCGTCGACCTGCGGCTTCACGTTGACACGCTCGACGCCCGGCGTCGCCGCGAGCCCGGCCATGTCGATCTCGTTGTCGAAGTGGCCGATGTTGCCGACGATCGCGAGATGCTTCATCCGCGCCATGTGCCGCGCGGTGATGATGTCCTTGTTACCGGTCGCGGTCACGAAGATGTCGGCCGTGTCGACGACGTCGTCGACCGGCGCGACCTGGTAACCGTCCATCGCCGCCTGCAGCGCGCAGATCGGGGCGATCTCGGTCACGACGACGCGCGCACCCTGGCCCCGCAGCGACTCCGCGCACCCCTTGCCGACGTCGCCGTAGCCACAGACGACCGCGACCTTGCCGCCGATGAGGACGTCCGTCGCGCGGTTGATGCCGTCGATGAGCGAGTGGCGACAGCCGTACTTGTTGTCGAACTTCGATTTCGTCACGGAGTCGTTCACGTTGATCGCGGGGAACAGCAGCGTGCCGGCCTGCTCCATCTGGTACAGGCGGTGGACCCCGGTCGTCGTCTCCTCGGTCACTCCGCGGATGCCCGCCGCGACGCGCGTCCACCGGCCGGGGCTCTGCTCGAGCGACCGGCGGAGCATCTCGAGCAGCACCGTCACCTCGTCGGAGTCGTCCACCCCGGCGTCGCGAACCTTGCCGACAGCCTCGAACTCGACGCCCTTGTGGACGACGAGGGTCGCGTCCCCGCCGTCGTCGAGGATCATGTTCGGTCCGATGTCGCCGGGCCAGACGAGCGCCTCGAGCGTGCACTGCCAGTACTCCGCGAGCGTCTCGCCCTTCCAGGCGAACACGGGGACTCCGCGCGGAGCGTCCGGCGTGCCCGTCGGTCCGACGACGACCGCCGCGGCAGCGTGGTCCTGGGTGGAGAATATGTTGCACGATGCCCAGCGGACCTCAGCGCCGAGTGTCACGAGCGTCTCGATGAGCACGGCGGTCTGGACCGTCATGTGGAGCGAGCCAGTGATCCGCGCCCCGGCGAGCGGCCGTGCGCCGCCGAGCTCCGCTCGCAGCCCCATGAGACCCGGCATCTCGTGCTCCGCGAGCTCGATCTCCTTGCGACCGAACGGTGCGAGCCCGAGATCCGCGACCTTGTACTGCGACGTCTCGAGCACCTGTGACACGTCCATCGTCGACCTCGTCTCCTGAAAGCGCCCGGGCGCGCTCCCGGCGGCGGCCGCCGCCGGGATGTGCTCCGTGTCGTCAGGCGTCCCTCGGGACCGCCGCACGGTGCTCCGCCGCAGTCTACGGCTCTCGTGCACTGGCTCGCGACGATCGCGGCTAGCCTGGCGGCCGCAGGCCTCTACCACGCGGGCCGGTGCCGTGCTGGTCTCCGCGATGGACTCCCGCGCTATAGGTGCGTGGAGCACAAGGAGCACAACATGCCAGTCGGGACCGTCAAGTGGTTCAATGCAGAGAAGGGCTTCGGCTTCATTACGCCCGACGGTGGGGGCGAGGACCTGTTCGTGCACCAGTCCGAGATCCAGATGCAGGGCTACCGGGACCTCCCCGAGGGTCAGCGGGTCGAGTTCGAGGTGACGCAGGGCAAGAAGGGGATGCAGGCGAGCGCAGTCCGCTCGATCTGACGCACTGCTGCTCTCCGAGCAGCCCGGACGCCCCCCGGCGCGCACCGCGCGGCGGGGGGCGTCTCGCGTCCCGACGCCGCTCCGGCCGCTGTCGGAGCGGCGTGTCACGCTCCGCTGCTCACGGGCCGCGCATGTCGGCGCCTCGGCACCGCGGCGATGACGAGGGGGGCGATCGCGACGACCCCGACCGCGAGCGCCACGAAGACACGGCCGAGCGCGGCGGCCTCGTCGGAGCTGCGCGCGACGAACGAGGTCGCGATCGCGACGCCGACGATCGCGCCTGACTGGCGCGACGCCCCGCGCAGGCCCGCGATCGCCCCGATATCGTCCGGGAGGAGGTCGAGGGTGGCGTTGTTCGCGGCCGGGGCCGACAGGCCGGTGCCGAGCCCGGTGACCCCCGCCCCGAGCGAGAGCCAGCCGTAGGGACCGAGCACCGGCGGAGCGACGACGAGAAGCACGAGACCGGTCGCGATCAGCACGAACCCGGAGATCATCGGGATCCGGTAGCCGACCTTGTGGAGCAGCAGGGACGCGACGACGGCGAGGGCGATCTCGCCGAGGGCCCTGTCTGTGAGCAACGTGCCCGCGGCAAGCGGTGCGAGCCGGTAGCGCTGCTCGGCGTAGAGGGGCACGAGCGCTCCGATGCCGATGACCGCTGCGCCCCACACGAAGTTCACCGAGTTCATGAGCACGAACGCTCGCCCCCGCAGGAGCCGTAGCGGGACGAGCGGGTCGCTCACCCGGCCGGCGCGCCGGACGAACCACGCGGCCGCGGCCACCGACGCCGCGAGAGGTGCGGCGAACGCCCCGGATGCGACGGTCGCGCCGCGGTAGCCGAGGTGGGCGATCGCGAGCATCGCGCCGAGTATCGCGGCACCCATGAGCAGCGCGCCCGCGACGTCGGTGTGCCCTCCGGCGGGCCGCGAGCGAGGGAGATGGCGGACCGCGAGGATCGTGAAGAGGACGCCGACGGGGACGTTCACGAGGAACACCCCTCGCCACGACCAGCTCGCGATGAGCAGTCCGCCGACGATCGGCCCGACGAGCGCGCCGAGCGGGAAGATGCTCGAGAAGAGCCCGATCGCGCGGTCGCGCCGGTTGCCGAACGCGTCGGCGACGATGCCGGTCGCCGAGGGCATGAACGCCCCGCCCCCGACCGCCTGGACGACGCGCATCGCGACGAGCGGACCGATGCCGGACACGAGGCCGCACGCGAGCGACGCTCCTGTGAAGATCACGGCCGCGACGATGAAGACGCGCTTTCGCCCGAGCTGGTCGCTGATGCGGCCAGCGAGGGGCATGGACACGACGAGGCCGAGCTGGTAGCCCGTGATCGTCCACCCCGCCCAGTTGAGCGGAGCGTGCAGGGCGTGGCGGAGGGTCGGGAGCGCGGTCGCGACGATCGTCGAGTCGATCGAGGACATGAGGAGCGCGAGCGACACGATCGCGAACACGAGCCAACGGTGCGCGGGGGGTCGGGAGGTCGTCTCCTCGTCTCTTCCTACCCGTCGCTCTCGCGCGCTCGCGGCCGCCCCCGTGGTCTGAGCAGTGATCGTAACGGGCGCGACTAGCGCGCTCGTGCCACGCGCCTATCGGAGGCGGTGACCGGGGTCAGGTACGCGCGAGCCAACGCTCGCCGTGTCCAAGGCGCGACTCGAGCTGCTCGAGTGTCGCCTCGGTGACCCGTGCGAGACCGGAGAGCCTGTTGAGCTCTGCGTTCACCTTCGCGTGCGACCAGCCTGTCTGCCGTGCGAGGGCGCGCGCGATCGAGCTGTTCGCGAGACGCAGATGCGCCTTGTGCTCGGTGCGGGTGAGGATGTCGACGCCGGAGGCGAGCCCCTCGGCCGGGTCGCGTGTCCCTCCGGCGCCCGCTCCGCGGCCCCGCGCGCCCGGTCGCGCGCCGAGAAGAGGCGGAGGTGCCCCGAGATCGAGCACGAGCGATGGGTCGTCGTCGGCGGCGAGGGGCTCGTCGACCCCCTCGCCGCCGAGGTCGACCGCCCCGGTCGCCACCGCGGAGATCACCGTGAACAGCGACAGCTGCTCGTGCTCGCCACCCGCGAACTCCTGTCCCGGAGCCGCGGTGTCGCGCTCCGCCCGCCCGGCGGGGTCGTCGCGACCCGAGCGTCGCAGCACGTGGCGGCGGGCCTCGGCGATGCGGGCCGCGCCCGCGCGAAGGCGCGGGTCGTCCGGTATGAACACGTACGCGGCCTGGCGGCCGATGCCCGCGGTCCACCGGACGAAGCGCCCGACCGCCTGGCGGAAGAAGAGCTCGGTCGTCGTCGTCGTCGCGAACACCCCGACGCGAAGCCGCGGGATGTCGACGCCCTCGGAGACCATGCGGACAGCGACGAGCCACTCGCTCGAGCCGGAGGCGAACTGCGCGATGAGTCGCGACGCGCCGGGGTCGTCGGAGGTCGCGACGACCGGCACCGTGCCGATCGACCTGGCCATGAGCGCGGCGATCCCCCGCGCGTGGTCCTGGTCCATCGCGATCACGAGACCGCCCGCGTCGGCCTGCGAGCGCCGGACGTCGAGGAGGCGCTCGTGGGCGGCCACGAGCACCTCGGCTAGCCACTGCCCCTCGAGCGAGAGAGCGGTGCGCAGGCGCTGGTTGGAGCGCACGGTGTCGAGGGCGTCGTCGAAGCTCGCCGAGCGCACCTCGCCGTCGCTCGCCGCCCATTCCATGTGGCCGTTCGTGCGCGGGAAGTAGACGGGGCGCACGACGCGGCGCTCGGCGAGCGCCTCGCCGTAGCCGTGCTCGAAGTCCGGTCGGGCCTCGTCGAGCTCGTAGCGGACGAAGGGTATCGACCGCGTGTCGGACCGGAACGGAGTCCCGGAGAGAGAGAGGCGCCGCCGAGCGCCGGAGAAGGCGAGCTGCAGCGCCTCTCCCCACGCCCGATCCTCGCCGGCGTGGTGGATCTCGTCGAGCACGACGAACGCGCCACGAGACAGCGCCGCGAGCGGTCGGGTCGCGCTCGCGACCTGCTGGTAGGTGGTGACGACGCCGTGCATGTCCGGAGGCAGCGACCCGCGAGCCGGCGACCAGGTGGCATCGAGGTGGAGATCGAGCTCGCGAGCGGCCCGCGCCCACTGGAGCCGGAGGTGTGCGGTCGGGACGACGACGACGAGGCGCCCAGGCGTCGCGGCAAGGACCTGGCGAGCGGCCGCGAGCGCGAACGTCGTCTTGCCCGCGCCAGGGGTCGCGACCGCGAGGAAGTCGCTCGCGCCTGCGGCGGCGAAGCGGTCGAGCGCGGCACGCTGCCACGGTCGCAGTCGGATGGTGCTCGGCATCGGAGGCACGACGGTACCAAGCGCGCGGCCACGACTCGCGCCGCCGAGCCGCGCCACGCCGCCACGCCCTGCGGAGCGCCGCCGGTCAGGGCACGAGGTCCACCGCATCGCCTGCGCACACGGACCCTGCCTCGGCGACCTCCGCGAGCACACCGAGGTCGGCGCCGCGCGTCGCCGCGAGATGACGGAGCACCTCCAGCTCGCGCTCGAGGCCGCCCGGCTGAGGCCGCGTCGTCATGACGCATCGCGGGCATGGTGTGCGCACCTCCACCACGGCGCCACCGGCTCGAAGGCGCGCTCCCGGCACGAGCGCGGTGCCTGCGTCGAGAACGATGTTCGGCCGGAACCGCCGCACGTCCCACGCGAGCTCCGGCCGCTCGGCCGCGAGCCTCTCGAGGTCAGCCGCTGCGAGGAGGTGCAGCGAGCGCGAGTCGACGAACGAGCCAGGCACGCCCGTCCAGCGCACCGGCTCGGTGTCGTCGCTCTCGGGGTCCGCCGACGCCTCGTAGACAGCGGCGCGACCCGCGTCCGCTGCGACGAGACGAACCGGCCGAGCGAGCCAGCGCGTCAGGGCGGCGTCGAGCGCGTCACCTGGCGGGAGCTCTCCCACGCCGGGAACCTCGACGACGAGCGCGTCACCGGCCATACGGGCCCGCGCGTGCAGGAGCCGCCCGTCGCGCTTCGCGGAGATCACGGTCCCCGAGCCGAGGTCGAGCACGCCGTAGCCGCGATCGCCTGCGACCCCGGCGGGTGTGAGAAGGACGGAGTCGACGTGCTCGCCCTGCATCGACTTCACCGGGTAGCGCCACAGCCCGAGGACCCGCACCCCCGGACGCTACCCCGGTGGCAGCGGCCTGGCGGTACGATCTCCCGGAGATGCCCGCCGAGCCCGCAGCCGCGCGC
>DATLRJ010000187.1:0-15584 GCA_035534715.1 Acidimicrobiales bacterium
GGCTCCCTCGTGGGTGACGACCTGCAGTGCGGGTACCACGGGTTCACCTACGACTGCTCCGGCCGGTGCGTCTCGGTGCCGGGCCAGGACCGCGTGCCGCGCACCGCGCGCGTCCGCTCGTACCCGGTCGTCGAGCGCTCCGGGTGGGTGTGGATCTTCGTCGGCGACCCCGAGCGCGCGGCGGGCGTCGCGGTCCCCGACACGCACTGGCTCGACGCCCCGGGCTGGACCGCGATCGGCGACGTCGCGCGCATCGAGTGCCGGTACTCGCTGCTCGTCGACAACCTGCTCGACCTGTCGCACGAGACGTACCTGCACGCGGGATACATCGGCACGCCCGAGGTCGCGGCGACGCCGACGACGACCGAGGTCGACGAGGAGCTCGGCACGGTCCGGGTCAGCCGGCGCATGCAGGGCGCGCAGATCCCCGAGTTCTACGCGCGCTCGACGGGAATGGAGTCGCCGATCGACCGGTGGCAGGACATCGAGTACCGGCCGCTCGGCTTCTACCGGCTCGACGCGCGGATCGCGCCGGCCGGGCACGAGCCCGCGGGCGACGGCTCCGACCCCGGCGCCGCCCACATGAAGATCCTCTACGCGATCACTCCCGAGACCGAGCACTCGACGCTCGACTTCTGGGCGGTCGCGCGGGACTTCGCGGTGGACGACGCCGACGTGACCGCGTTCCTCGACTCGATGCAGCGCGCGATCGTCCAGCAGGACGTCGACGCGCTGAACCTGCTCGAGCCGATCATCGCGGCCGAGGAGCGCGGGCCCGGGGTGCAGGAGCTCAGCATCGCGATCGACTCCGGCGGCCTCGCGGCCCGCCGCATGATCGAGAAGCAGCGCGCCGCGCACTGACCGCCGCGCACCGACGCGCCGCACGGTGCGCCGGGCTGACCGCCGCGCACCGACGCGCCGCGCACCGACGCGCCGCGCACGCGCCCGGGGCCGCGGCTCCAGCCTGCGCCCGCTCGCGACCGTCCCGGGAGCTCGTGGCAGCGCGGCGGCCCCCGCCCGCGCGGGCTTGACACCCGTCGCGTTGTCGAGCACGATCGGGTTCACGATACAAACACTCGTGCGGCATGCGGACAATGCTGCCGGCGCCGGGACGCCTGCCGCTCGCCGGGCCTGCGACCGGCCCCGGTTACCATGACCCGCGGCAGCCGAGCGTCTCCGGGGGAGCCCAGATGGCCGTCGTCGTCCGCAACACGCCACGCACCGACCTCGCGATCGTCGACCAGCTCGGACAGTACGGGGTGGCGACGATCCACGAGGCGCAGGGGCGCACCGGCCTTTGCGAGCCGCGCCTGCGGCCCATCTACCGCCCGGTCCGGGTCGCGGGGAACGCGCTCACGTGCGAGGTCGCTCCGGGCGACAACTGGTCGATCCATGTCGCGGTCGAGCTCGCCCGCCCCGGCGACGTGCTCGTCGTCACCCCGACGAGCACGTGCGAGGACGGCTACTTCGGCGAGCTCCTCGCGACGAGCGTGATCGCCCACGGCGTGCGCGGCCTCGTGATCGACGCCGGCGTGCGCGACGTCGCGGACCTCACGCGCATGGGCTTCCCGGTGTGGTCGCGGGCGGTATCGGCACGGGGGACGGTGAAGGAGACCCCCGGCGACGTCCAGACGCCGATCGTGTGCGCGGGCGCGTACGTGCGTCCGGGCGACGTCGTGGTCGCGGACGACGACGGGGTCGTCGTCGTCCCGCGCGAGGGGGCCGCGGCGGTCCTCGAGCGGTCGCGCGCGCGCGAGGAGAACGAGGCCGTGAAGCGCGAGCTGCTCTCGAAGGGCGAGCTCGGGCTCGACATCTACGCGATGCGCGACAAGCTCGCCGCACGCGGCCTTCGCTACGTCGACGAGCCCGGCGCGTGACGGCCCAGCGCGCGATCCGGTGCTCGGTGCTGCGCGGCGGCACGTCGAAGGGCCTGTACTTCCGTGCCGAGGACCTGCCCGCGGACCGCGCGGCGCGCGACGCGGTCCTGCTCGCGGCAATGGGCTCGCCGGACCCGCGTGAGATCGACGGCATGGGCGGCGCGCACCCGCTCACCTCGAAGGTCGCGCTCGTCTCCCGGTCCGCGCGCGCGGACGCGGACGTCGACTACCTGTTCCTCCAGGTCTGGCCCGACCGCGCGGAGGTCTCGGACAACCAGAACTGCGGGAACCTCCTCGCGGGCGTCGGGCCCTTCGCGATCGAGGAGGGCATGGTCGACGCGGCGGACGGGACGACGCCGGTCAGGATCTTCATGGTGAACACGGGGAGCCTCGCGGTCGCGACTGTCGAGACTCCGGGCGGGACCGTGCGCTACGACGGCGTGGCGCGCATCGACGGTGTCCCCGGCACGCACGCCCCGATCCCGGTCGAGTTCGTCGACGTCGCGGGCTCGACCTGCGGCGCCCTGCTCCCGACCGGGCACGCGTCCGACGAGATCGCGGGCTTCACGGTCACGTGCATCGACAACGGGATGCCCGTCGTGTGCATGAAGGCCTCCGACCTCGGGCTGAGCGGCTACGAGGAGCCGGCCGCGATCGAGGCCGACGCCGAGGTGCGGGCGTCGGTGGAGGCCGTGCGGCTCGCGGCCGGCCCGCTCATGGGCCTCGGCGACGTCGCGGCGAAGACCGTGCCCAAGGTGACCTTGCTCGCTCCCGCGCAGCACGGCGGGGTGGTCGCGACACGGACGTTCATCCCGCACCGCGTGCACGAGGCGATCGGCGTCTTCGGAGCGGTCTCGGTCGCGACCGCGTGCCTCGTGCCGGGATCGGTCGCCGCGGCGGTCTCGGCGACCGGCGTGCGCGAGGGCGCCGCGAGCCTCGACATCGAGCACCCGACGGGTTTCTTCACGGTCGAGATGGACGTCGAGACCGACGGCGCCTCCGTGCGCGTACGCCGTGCCGCCCTGCTCAGGACCGCGCGCCTGCTCATGCGCGGCGAGGTCTACGTCCCCGGAGCGACCTGGGTGGACCGGTGATCGTCGACTGCCACGGCCACTACACGACCGCCCCGGCGGCGCACGGCCGCTGGCGCGACGCGCAGGTCGCGGCGTACGAGGCGGGCGTCTCCGCGCCCCCGTACCCCGCGATCTCCGACGACGAGATCCGCGAGTCCATCGAGCAGAACCAGCTCCGCCTCCTCACCGAGCGCGGCGCCGACATGACGATCTTCTCGCCGCGCGCGTCGGCGATGGCGCACCACGTCGGCGACGAGGCCGTGAGCGCCGCCTGGGCCCGCGCGTGCAACGACCTCGTCGCCCGGGTCGTGGAGCTCTTCCCGGACACCTTCGTCGGCGTGTGCCAGCTGCCGCAGTCGCCCGGGGCGCCGATCGAGCACTCGGTCGCGGAGCTCGAGCGGTGCGTCGTCGAGCTCGGGTTCGTCGGGTGCAACCTGAACCCCGACCCGAGCGGCGGTCGGTGGACGGCCCCGCCGCTCACGGACCGGTCGTGGTACCCGTTCTACGAGAAGATGGTGGAGCTCGACGTGCCCGCGATGGTGCACGTGTCCGGGAGCTGCAACCCGGCATTCCACGCGACCGGAGCGCACTACATCAACGCCGACACGACCGCGTTCATGCAGTTCCTCCAAGGGGACCTCTTCGCGGACTTCCCGGCGCTGCGCTTCGTCATCCCGCACGGCGGCGGCGCGGTGCCCTACCACTGGGGCCGGTACCGGGGGCTCGCGGACATGCTCGGCAAGCCGCCGCTTCGCGAGCACGTCATGGGGAACGTCGTCTTCGACACCTGCGTCTACCACCAGCCCGGCATCGACCTCTTGTTCGAGGTCGTCGACCTCGACAACATCGTGTTCGGCTCGGAGATGGTCGGGGCCGTGCGCGGCATGGACCCCGAGACCGGCCACCACTTCGACGACACCCTGCGCTACGTGGACGCGCTTCGCCTCGACGACGCGAGCCGCGCGCAGGTCCTCTCGGGCAACGCGCGCCGCGTCTACCCGCGGCTCGACGCGCAACTGCGCGCGCGCGGTCGCTGACATGCCCGCGTTCACGATGGACCCGGGCTGGCTCGTCTACGACCCGAGCCCCTCGAAGCCGAGCTACGAGCTGCCACCCGGCGCGGTCGACGCGCACTGCCACGTCTTCGGGCCGGGCGACGAGTTCGCGTACGCGCCCGAGCGCAAGTACACCCCGTGCGACGCCGGCAAGGCCGAGCTGTACGCGCTGCGCGACCTGCTCGGGTTCGAGCGCAACGTCGTCGTCCAGGCGACGTGCCACGGCGCCGACAACTCCGCGATGCTCGACGCGCTCCGGCACGCGCAGGGGCGCGCGCGTGGGGTCGCGACGGTCCGGCCGGACGTGGACGACTCGGCGCTCGCGCAGATGCACGAGGCGGGCGTGCGCGCCGTGCGCTTCAACTTCGTGCGGCGCCTCGTCGACCCGAAGCCGGACGCGTACTACCTCGGGATCCTCGAGCGGATCGCGCCGCTCGGCTGGCACGTCGTCGTCTACTTCGAGGCCGCGGACCTCGTCGAGCGCTGGGGGCTGATCACCTCGCTCCCGACGGTCGTCGTGGTCGACCACATGGGCCGCCCCGACGTCACGAAGGACGTCGACGGACCGGAGTTCGCCCGATTCGTCCGCCTCATGACCGAGCACGAGAACGTCTGGTCGAAGGTCACCTGCCCCGAGCGGCTGTCCGCGTCGGGCCCGCCCGGCTACGACGACGTCGTGCCGTTCGCCCGACGGCTCGTGGAGACGTTCCCCGACCGGGTGCTGTGGGGGACCGACTGGCCGCACCCCAACCTCACGTCCCACATGCCGGACGACGGCGCCCTCGTCGACTTCGTCCCGCGCATCGCGACGAGCGAGGACCTTCGCCGGCGCCTCCTCGTCGACAACCCGACCCGGCTCTACTGGGGGACATGACCATGACCGACCCGTCCGACCTCGAGGACATACCGGGCACGACGGTCTTCACCGCGCAGCGCTCGCGCAAGGGCTACCACCTGAACCAGTTCTGCATGAGCCTCATGAAGGCCGAGAACCGCGCGCGGTTCAAGGCCGACGAGCGCGCCTACCTCGACGAGTGGCCGATGACCGAGGCGCAGAAGCAGGCCGTGCTCGCACGCGACTACAACGCGGCCATCGCGGAGGGGGGCAACATCTACTTCCTCGCGAAGATCTTCTCGACCGACGGCAAGAGCTTCCAGGAAGCCGCGGGGACCATGACCGGCATGACCGCGGCGCAGTACGCGCAGATGATGATCGACGGGGGTCGCTCGCCCGAGGGCATGCGGTCGATCCGGGAGGGGCGCTGACGATGGCGAGGATCACCGCAGGTGTCGCGACGAGCCACGTGCCGGCGATCGGCGCCGCGCTCGACCTCGGCAAGTCGCGCGACGACTACTGGCGCCCGGTCTTCGCCGGCTACGACTGGGCGAAGGAGTGGATCGCGAAGTCGCCGCCCGACGTCGTCGTGCTCGTCTACAACGACCACGCGTCCGCGTTCTCGCTCGAGATCATCCCGACGTTCGCGATCGGGTGCGCCGAGCGCTTCGCGCCGGCCGACGAGGGCTTCGGCCCGCGCCCGGTGCCGGTCGTCGAGGGTCACCCCGACCTCGCGTGGCACATCGCGCAGTCGACCATCCTCGACGAGTTCGACATGACGATCATCAACAAGATGGACGTCGACCACGGGCTCACGGTCCCGATGTCGCTCATGTTCGGCCAGACCGACGCGTGGCCGGTGAAGGTCGTGCCGATCGCGGTGAACGTCGTGCAGTACCCGCCGCCGACGGGCAACCGGTGCTACGCGCTCGGCGAGGCCATCGCCCGCGCCGTCGAGAGCTTCCCCGAGGACCTCGACGTCCAGGTGTGGGGCACGGGCGGGATGAGCCACCAGCTCCAGGGCCCGCGCGCCGGGCTCATCAACCGAGAGTTCGACAACGCGTTCCTCGACCGGCTCACCTCGGACCCGGACGCGCTACGGCGGCTCCCGCACATCGAGTACCTGCGCGAGGCCGGATCGGAGGGCATCGAGCTCGTGATGTGGCTGATCATGCGCGGCGCGCTCGGCCGCTCGGTGCGCGAGCTCCACCGCTTCTACCACGTGCCGGCGTCGAACACGGCGGTCGGGCACATCGTGCTGGAGCCCGTCGCGAAGTAGGGCGCGGCTCCCGGCGCGGCCGGGCGCGCGGCTCCGCCCGGCGGGTGGCCGGTGGACGACACCAAGGAGAGGACACATGCGGATCGCACTCGCCGGAGCCGGCGCCTTCGGGGTCAAGCACCTCGACGGCCTCGCGCGCATCGACGGCGTCGAGGTCGTCTCGATCGTGAGCCGCCGGATCGAGCAGGCCGAGGAGGTCGCCGCGAAGTACGGGGTCGCGCACGCGACGACCGAGCTGTCGGACGTGCTCGCCCGCGACGACGTCGACGCCGTGATCTTGTGCACGCCGACCCAGATGCACGCCGCGCAGGCGGTCGCGTCGATGCGCTCGGGCAAGCACGTGCAGGTCGAGATCCCGCTCGCGGACCGGCTCCCGGACGCGCTCGAGGTCGCGCGCGTCGCGCAGGAGACCGGCCGGACGTGCATGGTCGGCCACACGCGCCGCTTCAACCCGTCGCACCAGTGGGTCCACCACCGGGTGGTCGCGGGCGAGCTGCGGCTGCTGCAGATGGACGTGCAGACATACTTCTTCCGCCGGACCAACACGAACGCGCTCGGGCAGCCGCGGAGCTGGACGGACCACCTGCTCTGGCACCACGCCGCGCACACGGTCGACCTGTTCGCCTACCAGGCGGGCGAGCCCGTCGTCGTGGCGCACGCGATCGAGGGTCCGCGCCACCCCGAGCTCGGCATCGCGATGGACATGTCCGTCCAGCTCGCGACCGCGAGCGGACAGATCTGCACGCTCTCGCTGAGCTTCAACAACGACGGGCCGCTCGGGACGTCCTTCCGCTACATCTGCGACAACGGAACCTACGTCGCGCGCTACGACGACCTCACGACCGGGCGCGACGAGGTCGTCGACGTCTCGGGCGTCGACGTGTCGATGGACGGCATCGAGCTGCAGGACCGCGAGTTCACCTCGGCGATCCGCGAGGGTCGCGCACCGAACTCGTCGGTCGCGGACGTGCTCGACTGCTACCGGGTGCTCGACGGCCTGGAACGACAGCTCGCCGAGAGGAGCTGAGACGCCGATGGCCACGACGAAGACCCAGGTCGGCATCGTGGGCGCAGGCCCCGCGGGCCTGCTGCTCTCCCACCTCCTGCACCTCGAAGGCGTCGAGTCGGTCGTGCTCGAGAGCCGCAGCCGCGACTACGTCGAGCACCGGGTGCGCGCCGGGGTGCTCGAGCACGGCGTGACCGAGCTGCTCGCCGACTGCGGCGTCGGCGCGCGCATGCGCGCCGAGGGGCTCGTCCACCACGGGATCGAGCTCCGCTTCGACCGCACACGGCACCGGATGCCGCTGAGCGACCTCGCCGGCGGGCGCGCGATCACGGTCTACGGCCAGCAGGAGGTCGTGAAGGACCTCATCGCGGCCCGCCTCGAGGCAGGAGGCGCCGTGCACTTCGGCGCCGAGTGCACCGGGATCGACGGGAGCTCGCCGTCGTCGGCCTCCATCGCGTACCGGGCCGACGGGCGCGACGAGGTGCTCGAGTGCGACATGATCGCCGGCTGCGACGGGTTCCACGGTGTCACCCGGTCGGCCGCGCCGCCCGGTGCGATCGCCGCGCTCGAGCACACGCACCCGTTCGCGTGGCTCGGGATCCTCGCCTCGGTCGCGCCGTCGACCGACGAGCTCATCTACTGCAGGCACGAGCGGGGCTTCGCGATGCACTCCATGCGCTCGCACGAGGTGAGCCGCCTCTACCTCCAGGTCGGGCCCGAGGAGGACATCGAGCAGTGGCCGGACGACCGCATCTGGGAGGAGCTCGCGACGCGGTTCGTGACCGACGACGGCTGGAGCCTCGCGTCCGGACCGGTCACCGAGAAGGGCATCACCGCGATGAAGAGCTTCGTCGTCGAGCCGATGCAGTGGGGACGGGTGTTCCTCGCGGGGGACTCCGCGCACATCGTGCCGCCGACGGGGGCGAAGGGGATGAACCTCGCCGTCGCGGACGTCCGCACGCTCGCGGCCGCGCTCGTCTCGTGGTACCGCACGGGGGACGAGTCGCTGCTCGCCTCGTACTCGGCAGAGTGTCTGCGCCGCGTGTGGCGGGCACAGGAGTTCTCCACGTACATGACCACGATGCTCCACCCGCTGGCGGGCGACGACTTCGGCGCCGGCCTCGCGCTCTCCCGGCTCCGGTACGCGGTGAGCTCGCGCGCCGCGGCCGAGAGCCTCGCGGAGAACTACGTGGACCTCTCGAGCCTGTGAGCGTGCGACCGCGTGCGCCGGCCGGACGGTTCGCAGCCGCCTTGACATCGGCAGCGCGCTCCGCGACGATGTGTTCACGATACGAAATTGCGTACGTATGGCGAACACATCGTCGGTCAGCGTCCGGTGTTCCGGTCGGCGCTCTCGGCCAGCATCCGGCCGTGCAGGCGCGTGAGGCCTGAGGGCTCGTCGCCGGACCGCCGGGTGGGGGCGCTTCTCCCGCAATCCGCCATCACCTGATCCGCAATCGACCACAATGACCGGTGCCATGCCTTCGGGGGCGGCGCACCACGAGCACAGGGGGGGACTCATGCAGCACGACGAGAACGCGTCCGGTCCGACGCCGGACGGGGACGTGGGAACGGATGGTGTCAGCCGGCGCACCGTTCTGAAGACATTCGGTGCGGGCGCCCTCGCGGTCGGCGCCGGTCGCGTCGTGCGGCCCGAGATCGCCGTGCGTCGCACGGTCGGCCACGTCGCGCGCGGCCAGGCTGCCGGCGGCAACGTGGTGAAGATCGGCTACGTCACGCCCGAGACGGGTGCGCTCGCCGACTTCTCGCAGTCCGACGTCTTCGTGCTCGACAAGGTGCGCTCGTCCGCGCCGTTCGCGAAGGGCATGAAGATCGGCGGCAAGAAGTACCGGCTCGAGATCACGGTCGTCGACAGCCAGTCCAGCCCGAACCGCGCCGCGCAGGTCGCGCAGCAGCTCGTGCTCCAGAACAAGGTCGACATCGTCGTGACGAGCTCGGCGCCGGAGACGACGAACCCGGTCGCGTCCACCTGCGAGCAGCTCCACGTCCCGAACCTCGCGACGGTCGTGCCGTGGGAGGCGTGGTACGGCGGCCTCGGCGGCAACCCGGTGTCGCCCACGAAGAGCTACCCGTACTCGTCGATGTTCTTCTTCGGCCTGAAGGAGTTCGGCGGCACGTTCCTCCCGATGTGGCAGCGGATCGAGGCGAAGACACACGCCGCGAAGATCTACGCCGCGATGTTCCCGAACGACGCGGACGGCAACGCGTTCCGGGCGGCCTGGCCCCAGTACCCCGCGGCGGTCGGCTACAAGGAGGTCGACGGCGGCGCCTACACCGACGGCACGACCAACTACAGCTCGATGATCGAGAAGTTCAAGTCGTCGGGCTGCGAGTTCTACGTGAACGCGCCGCTGCCCCCGGACTTCAACACGTTCTGGAAGCAGGCGGTCCAGCAGGGCTTCAAGCCGAAGCTCGCGACGGTCGCGAAGGTGCTGCTGTTCCCGAGCGACGTGGTCGCGCTCGGCAGCCTCGTGAACAACATCGCGACCGACGCGTGGTGGACGCCGTTCGCGCCCTACAAGTCCTCGCTCACCGGCGAGACCGCGAAGCAGTTCGCGCTCGACTACGAGAACAAGACCGGTCGGGAGTGGGTGCAGTCGATGGGCTCGGCGTACTCGCTGTTCGAGGTCGTCGTCGCCGCGCTGAACAAGGTGAGCGACCCGCACCACAAGGCCGAGGTCGCGCACGCGCTCCACAACCTCAGCTACCGCGGGATCAGCGGTCCGATCAACTTCTCGAACGGCCCGGCGCCGGGCGTCGGCATCGTCAAGCCCGTGGGCATCCAGTGGAAGCAGGGCAAGAAGCAGAACGGCCGGAAGTTCCCGTGGGAGCCCTTCGTCGTCGACAACTCGCTGAACAAGGCGGTCCCGATCAACGGCGACCTCGAGCCGACCAACCCGTAGTCCCACCGTGGCCCCCCTGCTCGAGCTCGTGCACGTGAAGAAGCGCTTCGGCCAGGTCACGATCGCCGAAGACGTGTCCTTCGCGGTCGAGCAGGGGGCCGCGGTCGGCATCGTCGGGCCGAACGGCGCCGGCAAGACGACCCTCTTCGGCGTCGTCTCGGGCGACGTCCGGCCCGACGCGGGTGACGTCGTGTTCGACGGCCGGGTCGTGAACCGCCTCGACCCGGCCGCGCGCTGCAGGCTCGGGATCGGCCGGACCTACCAGGTGCCCCGGCCGTTCGACAAGATGACCGTCTTCGAGAACGTGCTCGTCGCCGCCCAGCAGGGCGCCCGGGCTCGCGGCAGCGTGAGCCACGCGCACGCGCTGCGGGCGCTCGAGTCGACCCGGCTCTCCGACGACGCGAACCGCCTCGCGGGATCGCTCGGGCTGCTCCAGCGCAAGCGCCTCGAGCTCGCGCGAGCGATCGCGACGCAGCCGCGGCTGCTGCTGCTCGACGAGGTCGCGGGCGGGCTCACGGACCTCGAGGTCCGCGAGCTCGTCGACGTCGTGCGGGCCGCGAACGCGCAGGGCATCGCCGTCATCTGGATCGAGCACGTCGTGCGCGCGCTCCTCGCGACGGTGGACCGCCTGCTCTGCCTCGCGGGCGGCGAGGTCATCGGCGACGGCCTGCCCCGCGACGTGCTCGCGAGCCCGCGCGTGCGCGACGTCTACCTCGGCACCGACGCCACTGCCGCCGAAAGCGTGGCGTGAGCGCCGGGTCGGCGCTGCTCGAGGTCGACGGACTCACCGTCCACCACGGTCAGCTGTGCGCAGTGCGGGAGGTGAGCCTGTCCGTGCGGGTGGGCGAGACCTACGCGATCATCGGCGCCAACGGCGCCGGCAAGTCGACGCTGCTCCGCACGATCGCCGGTCTGCACCGCGCGACGTCCGGGCGCGTGGTGCTCGACGGCGCGGACCTCACCCACGCCCGGCCGGACGCTCGGCTCGCGGCGGGGATCGCGCTCGTGCCCGAGGGGCGGCGGCTGTTCCCCTCGCTCACGGTCGAGGAGAACCTGCTCGTCGGCGCGTACCGCGCGCGCAAGGGCCCGTTCGACGTGGCGCGCGTCTACGAGCTGTTCGACTGGATGGTCTCGCGGCGCCGCCAGCGCGCGTCCCAGCTCTCGGGCGGCGAGCAGCAGGCCGTCGCGATCGGTCGGGCGCTCGTCGCGAACCCGCGCGTCCTGCTGCTCGACGAGCTCTCGCTCGGGCTCGCGCCGGTCGTCGTCCAGCGGATCTACGCGCTGCTCCCCGAGCTCACGGCCTCGGGGGTCACGGTGCTCCTCGTCGAGCAGGACGTCGGCCAGGCGACGAGGGTCGCGACGCACGTCCAGTGCCTGCTCGAAGGGAGCACGACGCTCATGGGCGTTCCCGGCGACCTTTCGCGCGCCCAGATCGAGGCCGCGTACTTCGGCGTCTCCCACGACGAGGAGGCCGAGAGGTGACGGATCCGGCGGTGCCCGCGTGAGCTGGCTGAACGCGATCATCCAGGGGATCTTGACCGGCGGCTTCTACGCGCTGTTCGCCTGCGGTCTCTCGCTCCTGTTCGGGGTCATGGGGATCATCAACCTCGCGCACGGCGACCTCGCGGTCATCGCGGGCTACGTCGCCGTGCTCCTGATCCCCGAGACCCACGTCCCGGTGGTCTGGTCCTTCGTCGTGGTCGTGCCGATCTTCGCGGTCGGCGGCTACATCCTCCAGCGGACCCTGCTGCAGGCGAGCCTCGATCGCGACCCGTTCACGACGCTCCTCGTCACCTTCGGCCTCTCCGTCGTCGCGGAGAACGCGCTGCTCGAGGCGTTCAGCTCCAACGGCCAGTCGCTGAACATCGGATCGCTCATCGCGTACTCGTTCAACCCGACGACGTCGATCTCGCTCTCGTACTTCTCGCTCACGGTGCTCGGCGTCGCGGTCGTCGTGCTCGGCGCGCTCCAGCTGTTCCTCTCGCGCACCGGGACCGGACGGCTCATCCGCGCGGTCGCCGACGACAAGGAGGCCGCGCAGCTCGTCGGGGTGAACTACCGCCACATCTTCGGCATCGCGGCCGCGATCGCGTTCGCCACGGTCGCGCTCGCGGGGATCGCGTCGGGCATGTACACGGAGTTCGCGCCGACATCCGGTCCGGCGAACCTGCTCTTCGCGTTCGAGTCCGTGGTCATCGGCGGGATCGGCTCGCTGTGGGGCACGCTCGTCGGAGGCATCGTCCTCGGCGTCGCGCAGCAGATCGGCGCGCAGATCAACCCCGCCTACCAGGTCCTCGCGGGTCACATCGTGTTCCTGGCCGTGCTCGCGGTCCGGCCGCGCGGCCTGTTCGGCCTGAGGACGTCCTCGTGACGACCGGAGCCGCCCCTGTGCCGCCGACCGCCGAGGCGGGCTCGCTGCCCGGCGTGACCCGCTCGGCGCGCCCGACCGCATGGCTCGGCGGGCTCGGCGTCGGGGTCGTCGTGCTCCTCGCGTTCATGCCGTCGATCGTCTCCCAGGCGGACACGTCGATCCTGCTGAACTTCTTCATCCTGCTCACGATGTCCTCGATGTGGAACCTGCTCGCGGGCTACGCGGGCATGGTGTCGATCGGCCAGCAGGCGTTCGTGGGGCTCGGCGCCTACACGGTGCTCGTCCTCGCGGACGGCGGGTTCAGCCCCGTCGCGGCGATCCCGATCGCCGCGCTCGTCTGCGCGGCGCTGTCCGTCCCGATCTCGCTGCTCGTCTTCCGCCTGCGCGGCGGGTACTTCGCGATCGCGACGTGGGTCGTGGCAGACGCCGCGTCGCTCGTGATCAGCTCGATCGGCTCGTTGGGCGGCGGCACGGGCAAGCCCGTCCCGGGGATGTCGGGCCTCAGCCCGAAGTCGTTCGAGCAGGTGACCTACTGGGCCGCGCTCGCGGTCGTCGTGGTCGCGGTCGGGATGACGTACGCGCTGCTGCGCAGCCGGCTCGGGCTCGTCCTCGCCGCGGTCCGGGACAACGAGGTCGGGGCGCGCAGCGCCGGCGCGCGCGTGGTGACCGCCCGGCGCATCGTCTACCTCGTCGCCGCGCTCGGCTGCGGCGCGGCGGGCGCGCTCCTCGCTGTGAGCCAGCTCAACGTCCAGCCCGCGTCGGTGTTCAACGTCCAGTGGTCCGCCGAGATGATCTTCGTGACGATGATCGGCGGGATCGGCACGATCGAGGGCCCGATCCTCGGCTCCGTCGTCTTCTTCCTCCTGCAGCAGAACCTCGCCCACGAGGGCGCGTGGTACCTGATCATCTTCGGCGCCCTCGCGGTCGTGATCGCGATCTGGGCCCCGCGCGGGCTGTGGGGGACCGCGACCGCGAAGCTGCGCGTCCAGCTCTTCCCCGTCGGCTACCACGTGGGTCGGACGCGTCGCCGCGGCCGACCCGGCTCCGCGCCGCCCGCCCCGCCGGCCCCGCCCGTCGCCTCGACGGCCTGACCGGGGCCCGCCCGCGCGGTGCTGGCCCGACCGGTGCCGCGGGCCCGACCGGTGCCGCGGCGACGCTCCCGAACGGCGGGAACCGAGCGTCCGGCGCTCAGCCCGGGCCGAGCAGCTGGAACTGCCTGAGCTTCTCGAGGCGGTGGCGCGCCTCCACGACCCGGACGGTCCCGGTGCGCGAGCGCATGACGAGCGAGTGCGTCGTCGCGCCGGTCCCGTCGTAGCGGACGCCGCGGAGCAGCTCGCCGTCGGTGATCCCCGTGGCGGAGAAGAAGCAGTTGTCGCCGCGCACGAGGTCGTCGGTCGTGAGCACCGCGTCGAGGTCGTAGCCCGCGGCGAGCGCCGCGGCGCGCTCCTCGTCGCTGCGCGGCCACAGCCGGCCGACGATCTCCCCGCCCATCGCCTTCAGCGCGGCCGCGGCGATCACACCCTCCGGGGTCCCGCCGACGCCGAACAGGACGTCCGCGCCCGAGTCGCGCCAGGCGGTCGAGATCGCGCCCGCGACGTCGCCGTCCGTGATGAGCAGGATTCGCGCACCGGCCGAGCGGATCTGGTCGATGAGCTCCTCGTGCCGCGGGCGGTCGAGGACGATCGCCGTGAGGTCCGCGACGGTCGTGCGCTTCGCCTTCGCGATCTCGCGCAGGTTCTCCGCGGGGCTCAGCTCGAGCGAGATCCTCCCTGCGGCCTCGGGTCCGACGGCGATCTTGCGCATGTAGACGCACGGCCCCGGGTCGAACATCGCACCGCGCTCGGCGAGCGCGATGACCGCGAGGGCGCCGCCCCGGCCGAGCGCGGTCGGCCGGGTGCCGTCGATCGGGTCGACCGCGATGTCGACCTGGGGGAGCGTGCCGTCGCCGATCCGCTCGCCGTTGAACAGCATCGGAGCGTTGTCCTTCTCGCCCTCGCCGATCACGACGATGCCGTCCATCTTGACGCTGTCGAGCATGTGCCGCATCGCGTCGACGGCAGCGCCGTCAGCGCCGTTCTTGTCCCCGCGCCCCATCCAACGGCTCGCCGCGATCGCGGCGGCCTCCGTCACCCGCACGAGCTCCATCGCGAGGTTGCGGTCGGGTGCGATGCGCGGTCCGGTCACCCGCTCGAAGCTAGCGGGCACCGCACCCGGCCCGCTCGCGAGACGCACCGCGGCGGGCGCCCGCCACTACAGTCTCGCCGTGGATCGCTTCGTCGTGCGCTCGGGCGTCCCGCTCTCGGGCGAGGTCCGCGTCCAGGGCGCGAAGAACTCCGCGCTGAAGCTCATGGCCGCGTGCCTGCTCACCGAGGGATCGACGCGGCTGTCCAACGTCCCGCACATCGTGGACGTCGAGGTGATGTCCGACGTGCTCACCGCCATCGGCGCGTCGGTCGCGCGCCGGGACGGCGCGGCCTCGGGCGACGACTGCGTCACGCGGACCGGCCCCGAGCTCGTCGTGACCGTGCCGGAGCGGTGCACGCCGATCGCCCCGTACGAGCTCGTCGAGAAGATGCGGGCGTCGTTCGTCGTGCTCGGTCCGCTGATCGCGCGCCACGGCGTGGCGCGCGTCTCGCTTCCCGGCGGCGACGACTTCGGCCACCGGCCGATCGACATGCACCTGCGGGCGCTCGCGGCGCTCGGCGCGGAGTTCGGCACCGAGCACGGGTACGTCGAAGGGCGGTGCGGCCGGTTGACGGGCGCGCGCGTCGTGCTCGAGTACCCGAGCCACACCGCGACCGACAACGTCCTCATGGCCGCGACGCTCGCGAAGGGCACGACGGTCATCGAGAACGCGGCGTGCGAGCCCGAGGTCCAGGACCTCGCCGCGCTCCTCGTCGAGATGGGCGCGCGGATCTCGGGCGCGGGGACGTCGCGGATCGAGGTCGAGGGCGTGGACGAGCTCCGCCCCGCCACGCACGTGACCGTCGCCGACCGGGTCGAGGCCGCGACCTTCCTCGCCGCGGTCGGCCTCGCCGGCGGTGAGGTTTTTGTCGCCGGCGCTCGACACGAGCACATGGACATGTACCTCGAAAAGCTCGTTGCGCTCGGCATGGAGTTCGACGCAACCGCAGGTGGGATCATGGTCCGTGCCCACCGCCGAC
>DATLRJ010000188.1:0-20760 GCA_035534715.1 Acidimicrobiales bacterium
CGACGAGCTCGACGAAGCGCGCGTCGCCGTCCACGCCGGACGGGACGATCGTCGTGGCGACGGTCTCGAGCGCGTCGCCCGGCGCGAGATCGCTCGCGGCGAGGGCATCGACCTGCCGCGAGCCCTTGGCCCCGCGCGCCCCTGGCAGAGGTCGCGGACCCGGACGGATCGCGGCCACCTCGTCGGCGACTGGGCCCACGACGCCGGCCCACGACTCGTCCGCGTCGAGCACCCGGCCCGCGCTGTCGCAGGTCGCGAGCGCGTAGCCGAGCGCTCGCAGCAGCGGTCGGAGGCGCACCTCCGAGTCCGCTCGTTCCTGCTGGTCACCGGACGTGAGCCGACCTCCCCCGGGGTTCGGCGCTCTGTCGCCGGTAGTGCAAGTGTACTGCGTAATAGTGCGTTTACACTAGGAGCGGGCGTGGTGCACGCGTATCTACCTTCGCGCGGACGGAGCGGCCGAGGATGGAAGGGCCGATCCAGGCGAGGCGTGCCGCGATCGCGGCCGAGGTGCGGAAGGACGGGGTGCACGAGCGCGAAGCCGCCGGGTGGAGGGTTCTCGTCGTCGACGACGACGAGCCGTTCGCGGTCGCGCTGGCGGACGCGCTCGCCTCCGACCCGGGCTTCGAGGTGGTCGGTGTCGCGCACGGCGTCGCGTCCGGGTTCGAGGCGGCTCGCGTCGGGGTCGACGTGGTGCTCGTCGACTACCGGATGCCGGGCGGCGGCGGCGTCGCGCTCACGCGGCGGATCGTCGAGTCGTTTCCCGGCCTCGCCGTCGTCGCGATGTCCGGGAGCTGGGACCGCTCGTCGCGCGCGGCGATCACGACCGCGGGCGCGGTGGCGACGATCGACAAGACGGCCCCGGTCGACGACGTCTGCACGGTCGTGCGCGACGCGTGCGGTCGCGTCGCGAGGCCAGGTCTCGACGACCGGTCAGATCAGCCCTGACTCGCGCGCCTTCGCGACGGCCTCGAGCTTCGAGTGCGCGCCGAGCTTGGTCAAGATGTTCTGCACGTGGTTGCGCACCGTGTTCACGCTGATCGACAGCTCGCCCGCGACTGCCGCGTTCGCGCGGCCGCGGGCGAGCAGCCGGAGCACGTCGAGCTCGCGCTCGGTGAGCGCGCCGGACTGGCCCCGCGACCGGTCGGCCTCGCGAAGCCGCGGCAGCAGGCGCGCGAGCAGCGCCGGCGGGACGACCGCGTCGCCCCTCGCGGCCGAGCGCACGGCCGCGACGACGGTCTCGAGCGGCGATGCCTTGAGGACGTAGCCCGCGCAGCCCGCCTCGATCGCGTGGAGCACCGTCGACTCCTCGGTCGTGGCGGTGAGCATCACGAGCTGCATGTCGGGGAACGCGCCGTGGAGCTCCCGCACGAGCTCGATGCCGTCGTCGTCGCCGATCCGGTGGTCGACGAGCGCGACCGCCGGCCGCGTCTGCGAGGCGAGTCGGCGCGCACCCGCCGCGTCGGTCGCGACGGCGACGACCTCGATGCCCGGCTCGGCCCGAAGGGCGTGACGGAGCGCGTCGGCGAACGTCGCGTGGTCGTCGACGATCATGACCGTCACTTCACCCGTCGGGTCGGTGTCCAAGCGGGTCAATCGTAGGTCGACAGGAGCGGCGGGGGTCGGGTCGCGCTCGACCTACCCGGGGAGCAGGACCCCGCGCGGCCCTGCGAAGGCCTCCACGCTCGACGTCCCCGCGACGACGAGCAGCCCGTCGCCGGCACCCGGGGCCTCGTAGTTCTCGACGGGCACGACCGGGACGTCGACCGCGACGCGCCCACCTCGGGCGGTCGTCCCGATCAGGCGGCCGGCGTTGCCGAGCGTCCAGAGGATCCCGCCGACGATCGTTGGTGACGCGCCGTTCACTGCGCTCGCGGTCCACGCGGGCCGGATCGACGTCGCGGTCACCCGCACGGCCTCGAGTGAACCGTGAACGCACGGCAGGTACGCGAACGGCGCGAGGTACGCGCCGCCGCCGGTCGCGAAGCACGCGTCGAGACTCGCGCGCTCGCCGCCGATCCCGCCGAGCCGCGCGCCGTCGAGCAGGTAGGCGACGGCCCCCTTGCCGATCTGGACGACCCGGTCGCCGGGCAGCAGCAGCGGGCCCGTGGAGCCGAGGTCGGCGTCCGAGGAGTTGAGGCTCGACCAGTCCCGCGGTGCGAAGAAGCCGAGCGGCCGGAGGCCGGGCGAGAGCTCGATGACGCTGTCGCCGTGGTCGAACCTGGTCGAGGAGGACCCGTTGCCGGTCGCGAGGTAGACGCGACCGGCGGCGTCGACCGCGACACCCGACGGTGCCCAGATCGCGCCCTCCCGGGCGGTCGGGACCTCGTACGCGCGGATCGGACCCGTCCCGCCGTCGGGGACGCCGAGGAGCCAGCCGTGGTAGCTCGAGCAGTCGCCGTAGTTGCCTCCGAACCCCACGAGCACCCGGCCGGCGTCGAGCGCGAGCGCGGCACGCTGCAGCTGGGCGGCAGCGGTCCATCCCGGGCGGTCGAGGTCGCGGCGCCAGCGCGTCACTCCGGTGCGCGCGTCGATCGCGACGAGGACGTGGTGGACGTGCCCCCCGACCGAGGTCTCCGCGGACGCGTAGAGCGTCGAGGTGACCGGGTCGATCACCATCGTCGAGGTCACGCCGACCACGGGGGAGATGTTCCCGCACGGCAGCGCGGAGGCGGGCGCCGGCGTGCCGACCCGGCGAGCCCAGGCCACGCGCCCGGTCGACGCCCGGAGCGCGTACACCGTGTCGGCCTCGGTTGCGACGTACACGAGATCGCCGAAGACGAGCGGCTCGCCGTAGACGGGGCCGTCGAGCCTGGGCGAGGTCCACCGGGCGCGCAGCGGGCGCAGCGGCGGGCTCACGGGCTGGACGGACGTGCGGGACGCGCTACCCCCGTAGGTGGTCCACTGGCCGGCGAGCCCGGGCGCCGTGGCCGCGTGCGCAGGCGCCGAGGTGGCCGCGCGCGCTGCGCCCGCCCGGGGAGCGGCGAGCAGGGCCGACGCGCCCGCGAGCGCGAGGAGGAGCGGCGCGAGACTGCGAGCGCGGTGCGCCATCGGCCGATTGTGCCGGTGTCGGCGCCGCAGGTCCAGCGCGGCGGTCCCCGGAACGGTCAGCCAGCCGGCTCGGGCTGCGAGGCGTCGGACGTCGGCAGTGGCGTGCCGGGCAGGCGGAAGAAGTTGTCCCGGTAGTAGGCGAGCTCCGCCACGCTCTCGCGGATGTCCCCGAGGGCACGGTGCGCGCCCGCCTTCTTCGGCGCACGCCCGTACAGCGACGGGTACCAGCGCTTGCACAGCTCCTTCACGGTCGACACGTCGATCGAGCGGTAGTGGAGGTGCTCGTCCACCGCGGGGAGGTAGTGGCGAAGGAAGCGGCGGTCGACGCCGATCGAGTTGCCGCACAGCGGCACCCGGCGGGGCTCGGGGACGTGCGCCCGGATGAACTCGAGCGTGATCGCGCTCGCCTCCTCGACCGTCGTGGTCGAGGTCGCGATCGCGTCGAGCAGGCCGCTCGCCGTGTGCATGCGCCGGACGACGTCGTCCATCTCCGCGAGCTGCTCGGCGCTCGCGGCGACGACGACGTCCGGCCCCTCGGCGACGATCTGCAGGTCGTCGTCGGTCACGAGCGTCGCGACCTCGACCACGACGTGCCGGTCGGGCTCGAGCCCGGTCATCTCGAGGTCCATCCACACGAGCATCCGGCGATGCTATCCGTGGTCGCGCGCGTTCCACGAAGTGCCTCGCCGTGCGCGTGGCGGTACCGTGCACGCTCATGAGCGATCCCGGCCCTCCCGATGCGCCGGAGGTTCCTTTCGTGCTCGTCGACGGCGCGTCGTCGATGCCCAGGTACGCACGTCCGGGCGACGCGGGCGGCGACCTCGTCGCCCGAGTCGGCGCGGTGCTCACGGCAGGCGGGGGGCGCGCGCTCGTCCCGACCGGGGTCACGCTCGCGCTGCCGCCCGGGTACGCGGGCCTCGTCGTGCCGAGGAGCGGGCTCGCCGCGAAGCACGGCGTGACCTGTCTGAACGCCCCCGGGCTCGTCGACTCCGGATTCCGGGGCGAGATCCAGGTCCTGCTCGTGAACACCGACCCGGAGCTCGACTACGAGGTGCACCGCGGCGACCGGGTCGCGCAGCTGCTCGTCGTGCCGTACGCGCACGCTGCATTCGTCGAGGTCGTCGAGCTCCCGCCGAGCGATCGCGGCTCGGGAGGGTTCGGCCACACCGGCCGCTGACCGCGGCCGGCGCGGCTCCGCCCGTTCCGGCCGTGTGCCGCGGCGCGCGCGGGCTTGGTAGGATCCTGTGGTCACGCGGACGTGGCTCAGTGGTAGAGCATCACCTTGCCAAGGTGAGGGTCGCGGGTTCGAATCCCGTCGTCCGCTCCAGTCAAGTACCTGCGGATTTAGCGTCTGACCTGCGGAAATGACCGGGCAGAGCATCCTAACGCCTTCACCGTTCGGCACCGTTCGGGAACATTCTCAACCGGTCGCTAACGCACGCGAAACGCACGCGCATGGTCGACTCGCTACTCGCTCTCGGAGCTGTCATCCTCGGCGACGCCGGGCTATGGGTAGGTGGATTCCGGAAATATCCGAATATCGCTGACCCAGCCGGAACTGCCTCTCTCCGGCATCCCGTCGCTGTTCGGCCCGAGGAGCGCGACCACGTGGCCGTCGGGGATCGCGAGCGTGCGGTCGTGCTGGGCGCGCGTCGATCCGCAGGATCTGGTGAGGGCGCGCGTCCCGACGACGTTCACGCCACGCCCTCGGCCTCGTGCCGAGCGCCGCGACGGCCACCCGCGTCGTCGCGGCGCTCACGGGAATACCGGAGCACGCTGGCGACGAGCGCGGCGATCCCGTCCTCCTCGAGCCCCGCGACCTCGGCGTCACTGATCCAGGAGGCGAGGGAGCGGCCGAGCTCGGTGAGCTCGGGAAGCGCCGCCTGGCCGAGCGTCGCCACGACGAACGTGCCCAGGACCGGTCTCCCGACTGCGAGGCCCTTCGCCTCCAGCTCCTTGTACGCCTTCAGCCCCGTGTTCGGGTTGATCGCCAGCTCCGCGACCACGTCCCGAACCTACGGGAGCCGGTCGCCAGGGGTGAGGTAGTCGAGGCGGAGCGCATACTCGACCTGGTGCACGAGCAGAAGGTATGTCGGCACCCCGGAGCCGAGATCGAGGCGGAACTCGATCGGCGATGCCGATGTGTCGCCCGCCGCCGGATCGCCGCCTGGTCGGCGGGACGGCTTACTTACTGTCATAGAGCAAGAATACGGATTGAGTCACCGCTGTCGGCGGCACCGCGGAACCGCGGCGGGATCAGCTCGCGAGCGCGGCCCAGGCTTCGCGCGCGCCGTAGTACACGATGACGTATCCGGCCGCTGGGTCCGCCCACCACCAGCCGGCGGCCGCGTTGAGCACCAGACCGAGGAGCACTGCCGTCGCCAGAACGCCGTCCACGAGGGTGACCCGTCCTTCGGTGCGCAGCACCGGGTTGTCGAGCGCCGCGCCGATCTTGGCCTTTCCGGCTGCGAGAGTGAACATCGCGGCGGCGGTGACCCCGGTCCACACGATCCCGAGGGTGCTGTGGTGCGGGTGGAACCCGGCGACGAGCACCAGAGTGCTCTGGATCGCGAGATAGATCACCAGCGCGACGAACGACGAGCCGATCAGGCGCATCGCCCGGTGCTGTCGCCGCTCGGCGACGTCGGCCAGCTCCCAGAGCACGACGAGTGACGCCCCGATCTCGATGAGACTGTCGAGGCCGAATCCCGCCAGCGCGACCGAACGCGCGGAAAGCGCGCCGACGGCGAGCACGGCGATGCCGATCACGTTCCAGCCGAGCGTCGTGATCTCGAGGCGTCGACCTCGGCGCAGCAGCACGCCGCGATCGCGCTGGACCGACAGTGGCTCCGTCACCCGCTCACTCTCGCGCGGCCGGTCGAGGACCGCGATCTGCGGCACGCGGAGCGTGACCGGAAGTTGGACCAGATGGCCCATCGGACGAGGCGGCACCGCGCCGAGAGGCGGCGGTCCTGTACTGCGGCTCGCCGGTGTCCCTCCGATCACGTCACCCGGCGACTGGCACGGGCAACCGGGATGGCGACGAGCAGCACGGCTCCCACGAGCATCAACCCACCGACGGCGAACAGCCCGGCCGAGATCCAGCCGAGCGCGGGGACGGTTGCGCCCGCGTCGGCCGTGACCGACACGCCCGCGGAGCCGTCGGGGTTCATGACGACCACGGTCCATGCACCATGGCCGGGCTCCCAGGTGACGGTCTGGGTTCCGACCCCTGTCGCCGACGTCGTCCAGATCGGCACGCTCGTGGGTGCCATGCTCGGCGGGCCTCCCGACACCTGCCGGTAGGTGGTCGTGCCGACGGACCAGCTGGTGACCACCTCGCGGCTGACACCGGCCAGGTACCGGTCGACTGACGCCTGGGGTCCGATGCCGACGAAGACGGCGGTGCTGGCTCCGGCCGTGGCACGGATGCGCACGGTGCCGAGAACCGAGGCCGGCGCGATCACATCCGAAGACCCGAGATCGATCCGGTCGCTCGTGATGGCATGGGTCGTCGTGGAAAGGACGCGGCTGTTGCTCACGAGATACCCGGCCGGGTCACGCTGGGTGTGGTCCAGCCAGGTCGCCGCACCGCCACCGACGAGCGTTGCGAGTGACACGAGACCGAGCAGGCTGCCGAGAGTGAGCGAGACGACGCGTCCGGCCGTCCAGCCGGGCGCTCGTCCCGGTGCCCCCCGAGATGCTGTCTCGCGGAGGTCGGGCGGCGTCTGGGGCGGGAGCGTGACCGTCGATCCGCCTTCGTGCTCGCCCATGTCCAATCGGAACGGCGGGTAGCGGTCGGTCATGAGCGCGGCGTAGGCCGCGACCCGCAGCACCCACCGGTTGAGGCCGAGGACGAAGTCGAACAGCTGCCGCGGGTAGCGGTCCGTGACCGCCAGGACGATCGCGGCGACGAAGACGAGCAGACCGATGAGCCCACCCGGACCCCACGCTGCGACGTGGCTGCGATCCTCCCAGGCGAGTCCCGTGCCGCCGACGAATACGCCGACGACGACGTACTGCGGGAGTGCGAGCAGCCACCACTTCACGAGGACGAGCCCTCGCGAGAGGTGGTCGGGGTACGCGATCTCGATGTGGGCCGGGTAGTCGGCGACCTCAGCGAGCGTGAACGGCGGGTAGCGGTCCGTGCCCAGCGCGCTGTAGCTGTAGTAGGCGACGCGCCAGGACCAGCGAAGGACGCCCACGTTGAACTCGAACAGCGCCGCCGGATAGCGGCCGGTGAGAAGGATCGCGAAGAAGGCGACCACGCTGAGCAGCACGAAGGCCGGCCACAGGAAGGCGAGAACGACGTAGTGCGGAATGGCCAGCAACCATTTGACGAGCCACAGCCACCGGCTCAGATCCGGGTCGAGCGTGGCATCGACACGAACGGGGTACGCCGCACTCGTCGTCATGGCGAACGCCTCCTGAGCCGTCTCCTGCACCCCCCATCGTCGGCTCTTCACGGTCGTCGCGGTAGTGGCGAACGGCCCACTCGGCCGGGCAGTCGTGGGCCGTCTCGGAGGCCGGTGTGGTTCGCCCCTGCCGTCGCGACCTGCCGCGCGAGAGCCCGACGGCGAGTCGCGCTCGTCCGTCGGCGGCCGTGGTCGGCGCGGAGGGAGCAAGTGACGCCGGCAACGGCACCAGCGTCATCGTCAGCGGTCCACCCGAGGGCGCGGCCCATCGCCGATACGTGCTTCGGACTCATGTCGGGACCTGCGGCTCTTGTTGCGACCTCGACGAGGTGCGCATGATTCAACCCGGCGATCCAGCGCCGCGGCCAGGCGCGATCCCCTAGGAGCCACCGGAGCCATGCGATCCACAAAGGCACTGTCGGCCATCGTCGTACTGTTTGTCGGACTTGCCGCCACGGCGTCCAGCGCCGCCTCGGCGGTTGCTCGCTACCGGTACGACCACGGCTACGCGCTGAACGGCCTCGGCGCGAGTCCAGGCGCCGTCTTCGACGTCGGGGTCGTGACCATCTGTCGAAGCGGCTACGCGGAGTCGGTGCGCCACGTGAGCGAGGCCGAGAAGACCCGCGTCTATGCCGAGTACGCGATCGTCCGCCGCACCTCGGGTCAGTACGAGGTCGACCACGTCGTCCCGCTCGAGCTCGGTGGGAACAACTCGATCGAGAACCTGTGGCCTGAACCGAACGACCACCCGCCCGGTTACCTCAACAGCAAGGACAAGCTCGAGAACCGTCTTCACGCGCTGGTCTGCGATCGGCGCGTCGCCCTCGTCGCCGCCCAGCGGATGATCTCGAGGGACTGGGTCGCTGAGTACGACCAGGTCTTCGGGACGTGGCCGCACGGGAGTGTCGTCGCACGACCGACGACGACGATCCCGACGACGACCGCTCCGCCAACGGCGGGTGTCGCCGTCACGTCCGCTCCGCCGAGTGTCACCCCTGGTTCGACGGCCTCGCTCACGGCACGCTCACCCCGCGCGCACGACACCTGCGATCTGACCGTGGTGCTGCCGAGCGGGCGTGCGAGCACCGCGCACGGACTCGGGGCGGCGACCGCGGACGCGCGCGGCGTCGTCTCGTGGACGTGGACGATCGGCAGCAATACACACGCGGGCACCGCGACGGCGACCGTGAGCTGCGGAGCAGGCAGCGCGCGGCGCACGTTCACGGTCCTCTAGCGCCGCGTCGACCAACGGCTGCACGTCGTCGTGCGCAAGTGGGTGTCCCACACGGGATGGGCACGTACCGAGCGGTCTAGGTCGGCGTGGCCTCCGGCCTGACGACGTCGACCGAAACCTCCACCGCGCGAAGCGATCCTCTGTTCTCGAGCCAGTGTGTGGTGTTCCGGTCTTCCGGCCAACCAACCCCCGGCCCGTAGTCCGTCGCGACTCCATCTCGATGGTCGGTGATCGTTCCTTCCAGGATGTAGACGATGCCCGGTCTGCCGTGGTGGTCGTGGAGAGGTCCGAAGACGGCTCCAGGCTCGAAGGTGAACCTACGCATCCGAAGCTGGCGACCCGCCATTCCTTCGATCTCGGGGCCCAGGTCGATCGCTGCGAGCAGTTCCGCGGTCACACCTCGAGTCTCAGGTGCCGCCTCCTCGTTGCTCATGGCGCTCTCCTCCGAGCGATGGCCGGCTCCGCTGGACGGTGGAACCTGGCTACCACATGGGATCAGCTCTCGCTTCGGGGTTCGGGGCCGGGTCCGGGTCGCATGGACGTCCAGCGCCGGCCGCGGGCTCGACACGGGGCGACGTTGGTCGTCGCGGCAGCAGCTCACTTCGCGCCGAGGAGCGCCGGCAGCGACGGCGCGCGGCCGGTCGCCCGCGACGTGTGGCAGCCACCCGGGCGCTTCGCCCGACTGCCCGCGCTCAGAGCGAGCGCGCGCACGTCCGTGGTCGTCGATACGTCGCTCGGAAGCGGCGCGCGGGCGGGCTCTCGTCGTCCTGGTAGTCGTCGAACGCGAGCTCGTCGAGACCGAGGTCGGTGATCGGCGCGAGCTCGACGCGCAGCACCGGCCACGGCATGAGGCCGTCGCCGTCGCGTTCGTCGCGGCCCCTCGCGATGACGAGGAGGATGTCGCCGGTGAGCCGCGCGAGGTTCCGCACCGCGTGGAGGCGCTCGGCGCTGTTCGGTGGGAGCACCTGGACCGTGTACGCGTCGACCACGAGGCCGAACGGTTCGACGAGCCATCGACCGGGGGGGTCGAGCAGGTCGGCGACGACGTAGCGGACCGCGCTCCCCGGGAAGCGCTCGCGGCAGCGCGCGACCGCGGTCGGGGAGATGTCGAACGCGGTCACGTCGAGACCCTGGCCGGCGAGCCACTCGGCGTCGTCGCCGAACCCGCACCCGACGACGAGCGCTCGGCGACCCGTCACCGCGGCGAGAAGGGGCCAGGTCACGAGGTGGGGATTCGGCGCGAGGTCGGTCCACGGCACGACGAGTCCGGTTGCTCGGGCGCCGTGGTAGAGCTCCTCGAACCACCTCGTCGGCTCGCCGTCCGCGATCGCCTGTCCGGCGAGCCGTCGTGCAGCGTTGCGATCCTGCTCCTCCACGCCCCGGCCCCTTCACGCGCCGCTGTGACTCGGGAAGCTAGACGATCCGCGACCTGGCGACCTGGCGACCTGGCGACCTGGCGACGCGGTGGCGCCGACACGCCCGGCGGCGCCGGCGAGGTCGTGGCCCGGCCGCGCGGGCGATCGCCTCGACGCCGGCCGATGCGGAATGCGCGGACTTGCGCCGAGGTTGGCCTGGTCATGACGACGACGATCCCCGGCACGCACCGAGACCTGCTCGCCTCCGACACCGCGATCCTCGCGACGGTCGGTCCCGACGGCCGGCCCCAGCTCACCGCGGTGTGGTTCCTCGCGGACGACGACGCGGTGAGGATCTCGCTGAACTCGACGCGTCAGAAGCTGAAGAACCTGCGGGCGAATCCGGCGGTGACGTTCTTCGTGCTCGACCGCGCCGCGCCGACGCGCTATCTCGAGATCCGGGGCGACGCGGAGCTGGCCGACGACCCGGGCTACGAGCTCGCGGCCGAGGTCGGCCGGAAGTACGGCGCGGACCTGCGCGCGTACGACGGCGCGGGCGACGAGCGGGTCGTCGTGACGATCCGTCCGGTGCGCGTGAACGCAGTGGACATGGCTGCCGGCCACTGACGCCGGGTGGCGGTGCGCGCCGCCGCCCGGCGAATGGCGGCGCGTCGGCGACGGGCCGTCGCCGGACGGTCGATCCGCGCGTTGCGGACGTCGAGCTCGAGAGCCGTCCGGCGAACCCGGCAGCAGGATCGGTCGTCACGGTCGGCGCGAGCAGGTGGGCGTCGCACGTGCGCGCGCACGGCCGGTCCGGCGTGCTCGACTGCGTGCGCGCCGGCCCTCTTCTCGAACGGACCGTCCACGGACGTGTGCGCCGTGACGCCCGGATAGCGGCTCGGCGTGCGGGCGCGGGCACGGGGCGGCCAGGTACTCTTCCGGACGCGGCGCTCGGGCCGGTCCTCGCGAGGTCGCGGGCACCGGGCCGGCCCCGGCAGGAGCGTGTGGTGCGGGACATCCTCGACGACATCGATCGGTGGCGCGACGAAGGCGAGCGTTTCGCGCTCGTGCGAGTCGTCGCGGCCGAGGGCTCCGGACCCGCGGGGCCGGGCGCGGCGATGGCCGTCAGCGAGCGCGGCGAGGTGTCGGGGTCGCTCACGGGCGGCTGCGTCGAAGGAGCGGTCGTGGCAGCGGCCCTCGAGGTCCTCGCGTCGGGTCTGCCGCGCCTGTGCACGTTCGGCTACTCGGACGAGGACGCGTTCGCGGTCGGTCTCACCTGCGGGGGCGTGATCAGCGTGTTCGTCGAGCCGGTCGGGTGACGCACGCACCGTGACCGAGCTGTTCGACAAGGTGCGCGAGCGCGTGCGTCGCAACGTGCCGGTGGTGATCGCGACGGTCGTCGGGCTGGACGGCTCACCCCCGCCGTCGTTCGCCCGGCTCGGCGCGACGCTCGTCGTCTCGGGTGACGGCCCCAGCGCGGGCTCGCTCGACGACGACGCCCTCGACCGGATCGTCGAGGCCGATGCCCGCCGGGCGCTGCTGTCGGGGTCGAGCGGCCTTCGGCGCTATGCGGTCCACGGCGCTCGCGACGGACGACCGGCTGCGGCGGCCGAGCCCGAGAGCGGTGGGCTCACCGAGGCATCGGGCCCGACCCTCGCGGTGTTCATCCACGCGATCGAGCCACCACCGCGGATGATCGTGCTCGGCGCAGCCGACGTGTCCGCCGCCCTCGTGCGGGTCGCGAAGGTCCTCGGCTTTCGCGTCACCGTGTGCGACGCGCGGCCCGCGTTCGCGACGCGCACCCGGTTCCCTGACGCCGACGAGGTGGTCGTCGACTGGCCGCACCGGCACCTCGCGGCGATCGCCGACGAGCTCGAGCCCTGCGACGCGGTGTGCGTGCTCACCCACGACGCGAAGTTCGACGTCCCGGCGCTCGTCGCCGCGCTCGCGACCCGCGCCGGTTACGTCGGTGCGCTCGGCTCACGCCGGACGCACGCCGATCGTGTCGCACGCCTTCGGGCGGAGGGCGTCGCCGAGACCGATATCGCGCGAGTGATGGCGCCGATCGGGATCGACCTCGGTGGTCGCACGCCGGCCGAGACCGCGGTGTCGATCTGCGCGGAGATCGTCGCGAGCTTCTCGGGCACCCCGGCCGCGTCGCTTCGGGACGGCTCGGGCCCGATCCACCGGCCGACGCGAGCCTGAGCAGTCCCGGCCGCGAGAGAGCGTCGACCACGGCCGATCGCGGGTCTCGCCGGGCCGGCGGCGCGGTCACGAGATCGCGACGAAGCGCAGCGGCACCGCCATGAGTGCGAGCACCGCGAGCTGGGCGATCCCGGCGACGACGAACGTCGGGCGAGTACCGAGCGCGGAGGTGAGCACCCCGCCCGCGAGCGCGCCGAGCGGGACCATGCCGAGCACGCACATCCGGAACGCGTTGCTCACGAGGCCGAAGCGCTCCGGGGGGATGAGCCGCTGCCGCAGCGAGAGCGTGGTCACGTTCCCGAGTGAGGAGCCGGCGGCCTCGATCGCGAGCGCGACGACCGCGACGTACGCGTGCGACGTGCCGCCGAGCAGGACGTACGCACCTCCGGCGAGCGTCCCGGCGACGAGGATCGACACGTACGGCCCGAGCCGACCGTGGATCCTGCCCGCGAGCAGGCTCGCCGTTACGTCGCCGACGGCCGCGACGCTGAGGAGCGCGCCGTACGCGGCGCCGTGCAGGTGGAGGTCCCTGGTGGCGTAGATGACGAGCACGCTCAGGACCGCCGACTGGCAGAACGCGAAGCTCGAGACGATCGTCGCGAGCACGCGAAGTCTGCGGTTCGAGGCGAACCACGCGAGACCGGTGCGCATGTCCGCGACGATCCCGGTGGTCGGCCGCTCGGGGCGGGGACCGAGGTGCGCCGTCGCGCGCTCGAGCAGGAACGCGGAGGCGAGGTAGGAGACCGCGTCGCCGAGGAACGGGAGCCACGCGCGCAGCGAGAACACGAACCCGCCGAGCGCAGGTCCGGCGAACTCGACGCCGGCGGTCTCCGCAGCGTTGACCTGGCCGTTCACGCGTGGGAGCTCGCCGGGACCGGCGATCAGCGGCACGGCCGCCTTCGTCGCCGCGGTGACGACGGTCTCGCCGGTCCCGACCAGGAACGCGGCGGCGTAGATCTCGACCATCGTCGGGCGCGAGAACGCGACCGCGAGGCCGAGACCTGCGACCACCACGGCACGGACGAGGTCGACGAGGAGGACGAGGAGCGAGCGCTCGGCCCGGTCCGCGAGCGCCCCCGCGGGGAGCCCGAGAAGCAGCCACGGCAGGCCACTCGCGACTGCGATCCCGGCGATGAGCAGCGGTTGCGCGGTGATGCGTACGGCGAGGAGCGGGAGCGCGACGACGAGGAGCCCGTCGCCGAGGGACGACACCGCGATGCCCGCGACGAGGCGCCGCCGCCGCGTCGCGGCTGGAGTCGCTGCGAGGTGCTGCGGTCGTCGGCTCGCGCTCAAACGGCTTCCCGAAAGTGTCGTTACAACGGTCACGGCCGGCCAACGTCTGCTGGCCGGCCGTGTCTGTAGCCATAAGGGGGACGCCCCATCAACCACGCCCAGGTCGTCTACACCCGAACGTGCAGGGCGTCACCTCGTTGGGTCTCGAGGGCCTACCGAGAGGTAGGCCCTCAGATCCACTTGTCGAGCACTGTCATATCTCACCCCCTCTCGTTTTCGAGCGATCCGGGGGGAGGCGGCGATGGTCCGCCGGCTGATCCGCGGGGGTGGAGCTCTCGTGCCCGGCTCGGACAGGGAGGGGTCGATCACATGCCCCGAACAGCGGCGCTCGTGGCGCGTCGACACATCGGGTTGCATTTGATGCGCTATGTGACCATCCACCGTGAGCGACATGCGCGTGTTCCTCGTGCGTGGCTGACGAGTATTGCGAGAGCTCCGGCGCGCGACGAGGCCGTGGATCGGCGTCACGTCCGCCTCACGAGTAACGATAGCAACGGCAGACACAGATGACCGAGGCGACCCCGATGCACGCGGCGGCGCGCGTTGCGCGCGCCGCGCCCGTGTGGGGGTTCATCGTCGCGATCGTCGGTGCGATGTCACTGCTCGCGTGGTTCGCGGAGCGAACTGACCACGCGATGGCCGCGCCCGTGAGCATGGCCTGGCCGCTGTTCGCGGTCGGCTTCGCAGTCGGTCACATCGCCCAGGTGCGGGTCGAGTTGTTCAACCACAGCCAGCGAATCGACCTGACGGACGTCGTCCTGCTTCCCGCGGTCGTGTTTCTCCCGCCCGGCCAGGCGATCCTCGCCGCAGCGCTCGGGACGTTCATCACGTGGGCGTGGGACCGCTCGCCGGCCGTCAAGGCGGTGTTCAACGGTGCTCTCCACGCGCTGGCGGCGGCGATCGCGGTCGTGGTGTTCGACGTCCTGGTCGGGAGCAGCGCAGCCGTCGACGGACGCGGATGGCTCGCCGCGATCATCGCGATCGTCGCCGCCGAACTCGCGACGGTCGCGTGCATCCAGGCCGTCATCGCGCTCGCCGCACGTCGATTCGCGGCCGCGAAGCTCGGCGAGATTGCCGTCGGGTTCGCATACGTGGTGGCAGCCGACGCGACACTCGGTCTTGCTGCCGTGCACCTGCTCTGGGGCGGCCTCGCCGGAGGCGTGATCTTCGTCGCGGTCGCGACCGTCGTCGGCATCGAGTACGCGACGCACGGGCGATTGCGGCGGCGTCACACCACGCTCGAGCACGTCTACCGGTTCGAGCAGGCGCTCGCGGGCATCGTGGAGACCGAGCGCGTCGTCGAGGCAGTGCTGAGCGAGGCGCTCGTGCTGTTCAACGCGGAGGTCGCGCAGCTCGTGACACTCGACTCGTCGGGCACGACGTGCCAGACGTTGCGCTCGGGCGACGCCACGTCCGCGACATCGCACGACGCGCACGCGCTCGCGGTCCTCGCCGGCCGCCGCGGAGGTGCGCTCGTGGCATCGCGCGGCGCGCGCGATCCGGATGTCGCCCTCGCGCTCCAGCGCTCCGGCTTTCGCGACGCGATCGCGCTTCGCCTGCCTGCGGAGGTCGCGACGAGCATCGAGTTCCTCGTCGTCGCCGACAGGCTCGGTGGAGATCTCGTCACCTTCGGAAACGAGGACCTCACGCTCGCCGAGACGCTCGCGACCCCGACCGCGATGGCGCTGCGCAGCAGCGACCTGCTCGCGCAGCTGCGCGCCGAGGTCGCGATCAAGGAGCACCAGGCGTCGCACGACGCGCTCACCGGTCTCGCGAACCGCACGCTCTACTCGGCCGAAGTCGACCGAGCGCTGCTCGAGCGCCGCCCCGGGTCGCTGGTGGGCCTGATGCTCATCGACCTCGACGGCTTCAAGAGCCTGAACGACACGCTCGGCCACGGCGCGGGCGACGTGTTCCTCCAGGCGCTCGCGACGGTCCTCGCCGACGTCGTCGGCGAGCGCGGGACCGTGGGCCGGCTCGGTGGCGACGAGTTCGCCGTCGTGATGCCCGACGTTCGCGACCTCGACGACGTCGGCGCGGTCGCCGCGGAGATCAACCGCTCGGTGCGCGCCCCGGTCGAGATCGCAGGCACCACGGTCGACCTGCGGGCGAGCATCGGCGTGTCGGTCGCACCAATGCACGGGGAGGACCGGTTCACCCTGTTGCGCGAGGCGGACCTCGCGATGTACCGGGCGAAGCAGGAGGGCGGGGGAGTCGCGGTCCACGACGACCGCTACAGCGGACAGATCGACCGCCCGTCGCTGATCGCGGCGCTCCGGGAGGCGATCAACACCTCGAGCCTCGTGCTGAACTACCAACCCAAGGTGGACCTCGTGACGGGCGAGCTCGCCGGTGTCGAGGCGCTCGTGCGCTGGACGCACCCCCGCTACGGCGCGATCTCGCCCGAGACGTTCATCCCGGTGGCCGAGAGCAGCGGGCTCATCCGGCCGCTCACGCGCTGGATCCTCGCGACCGCGCTCGACCAGTACCGCGCGTGGCGCGAGGTCGGCCTCGACGTGAACGTCGCCATCAACATCTCCCCCGTACAGCTGAACGACCCGGAGATCGCGAGGCATGTCGGCGAGCTGATCGCCCGCTACGAGATGCGCCCCGGCGCGCTCACGCTCGAGATCACCGAGTCGTCCGCGCTGAGCGTGGTAGCGGACGACGCGGACCACGTGCTCGAGCCGCTCGCGCGGACCGGTGTGCGGCTGTCGATCGACGACTTCGGCGTCGGCACGTCCTCGCTCGCACGCCTGAAGCGGCTGCCCGTGAGCGAGGTGAAGGTCGACAAGCTCTTCATCACGAGCCTCGTGACCGACCCGACGAACGACGCGATCGTCGAGTCGACGATCAAGCTCGCGCACCACCTCGGGCTCGTGGTCGTCGCGGAGGGCGTCGAGAACCACACGACGTACCGTCGTCTACGCGTGCTCGGCTGCGACGTCGCGCAGGGCTACCTCTTCAGCGCCCCACTCGCTCCCGACGAGCTCGCGCGCTGGGCACGCCGGCGCGACGAGTACGCGCCCCGGCAGACCGCAGCGAGCTGACCGGCGCCCGCCACCGACGGGCGCACCTCATCGGGTACCGGGGCCCTGCGAGGCGAGCTCGTCGACGCGCGCCTCGAGGCGCCGTCGTGCGAGGGGCCACTCCTCGGCGAGCAGCGAGAACATGACGGTGTCCCGCACGGTGTCGTCGTCGCGCCGCTGGTACCGGCGCAGCGTCCCCTCGCAGCGCGCCCCGAGCCGGGCGATCGCCTGCTGCGAGCGGACGTTGCGGACGTCGGTCTTCAGCTGCACGCGCCCGCAGCGGAGCTCCTCGAACGCGTAGCCGAGGAGCAGCAGCTTCGTCTCGGGGTTCACCGCGGTGCCCCACGCGGCGGGGACGTAGGCCGTCGAGCCGATCTCGAGGCGCGCGTCCGGGGGCGACGCGTCGAGGTACGACGAGGCTCCGACGACCGTGCCCGCGGCGAGGCCAGCGTGCTCGCGGACGAGTCGGACGGTCCACGGGAGGCGCCCGGCGTCGATCGAGCGCCGGAGCGCCCGGGTCCAGCCGGCGGGGTCCCGCGGCCTGGCCGCGAGGTGGCGCCACACCGGGTCGTGGTCGAGCGCGAGGTAGAGCTCCTCGGCGTCGCGGTCCGGGTCCGCCGGGCGGAGCGTGACGACCCGGCCGCGCAGCTCGGCTCCGGCGCGCACGGGCCAGCGCATCGCGGGCCACGGCAGGTCGTCGGGGCGCGAATCGGCGACCGGGACGAATGCGCGGACCTCGGGGACCGGGCTGACGGGTGGACATCGTCGCTCGCGCTCCGTGCCGGGCATGTCACTCATGAGCCGTCCTCGCCGAGAAGGTGCCACGCTATCGGTCGGAGCGCGCTTCGCGCGACGGACGACGCGGAGGCGCGAGAGCGCCCCGGCAGCTCGGGGGTGCAGATGACGGGCGGGATGTTCCGGCTCGACGAGGAGATGGCCGACCTGCTGATCGGGTACTGCCGGGAACGGCTCTCGCTCGAGGAGGTGCCGCTCGACCACTCCGGGGACAAGGCCGCCCTCGAGGCCGCGCTCGACGGTCTCGTCAACGAGCGCGGTAGCGACGTCCATCGAGTGCTCGACGTCGTCGAGCACTCGCTCGCACCCGCGGTCATCTCGTGCGACAGCCCGCGGTTTCTGTCGTTCATACCCGCCGCGCCGACGAAGGCCGCGCTGCTGTTCGACATGGTGGTCTCGAGCGCCTCGCTCCAGGCGATCTCGTGGCTCGAGGCGGCCGGCGCGGTCGCCGCCGAGAACCAGGTCCTCGCGCTCCTCGCGAGGCGCGCGGGGATGCCGGAGGGAGCGGGCGGCTGCTTCGTGTCGGGCGGATCCGCGGCGAACCTCTCCGCGCTCGCGGTCGCCCGTGACGAGGGTCGCGTGCGCACGGGCCGCGAGCGGGTCCGGATCGCCGTCAGCGAGGAGGCGCACTCCTCGATCGGCGCGGCGCTGCACCTGCTCGGCGTCGACCCGCTGGTCGTGCCGACGGCCGACCACCGCCTGCTCGGCGCACGCCTTCGCGACGTCCTCGACGGCGACCCGGCACGCGACGACGTCGTCGGGGTCGTCGCTACTGCCGGCACGACGAACGCGGGGATGGTCGACGACCTCGAAGGCGTGGGCGAGGTCGCGCGCGGGCGCGACATGTGGTTCCACGTCGACGGCGCCTACGGCGGCGCCGCGATCTTCTCGACGCGAGCCCGCGGACGGCTCTCGGGCGCGTCCCGCGCCGACTCGTTCGTCGTCGACCCCCACAAGTGGCTGTTCGCGCCGTTCGACTGCGCTGCGCTCGTCTACCGGGATCCGGAGCGCGCACGGCGCGTGCACACCCAGCACGCCGGCTATCTGGAGGTGCTCCACCGCGACGCGAGCGACGCGTGGAACCCGAGCGACTACGCGTACCACCTGACCCGCCGGGCGCGCGGCCTCCCGCTGTGGTTCTCCCTCGCCGTCCACGGCACCGACGCGTACGGGGAGGCCATCGACGCGGTTATCGACCTCGCGCGCAGGACCGCGGAGCTCGTCGAGAGGACCGCGTGGCTCGAGCTCGTGCGCGAGCCCGAGCTCTCGATCGTGCTGTTCAGGCGGCGCGGCTGGGAGAGGGACGACTACGAGCGGTGGAGCCGCCGGCTCCTTCGCGACCAGATCGCCTTCGTGGTGCCGTCGGTCTGGGAGGGTGAGCCGGTCGCGCGCCTCGCATTTCTCCACCCGGGCACGACGCTCGCGGTGGTCGAGGAGGTGCTCGCGACGACCGCGCCGCCCGCGTCGGACGTGCCGTGACCGGAGACCTCACGCCCGCCGGGCCGGACCGCGGCCTCGGTGGCGCGCGTGCCGCATCCTCCCCCGGGGTGATCGCGGGCGGGGCGGGGCTCGATCCGCGCGTCGTCGAGACCCACATCTCGGTGCTCGTGTTCCTCGGCGACCGCGTCTTCAAGCTGCGAAAGCGCGTCCAGCTCCCGTTCCTCGACTTCACCGACCGATCGGCACGCGAGCTCGACTGCCGTCGCGAGGTCGAGCTGAACTCCCGCTTCGCGCCCGACGTCTACCTCGGGGTCCTCGACGTCGTCGACGGCGGGGTGGCGGTGGACCACCTCGTCGCGATGCGGCGGCTCCCGGAGTCGAGGCGACTCGCGACGCTCGTCCTCTCGGGTGTCGACGTCGGCGAGGAGCTGCGCGGGGTCGCGCGGGCGCTCGTCGCCCAGGACCAGCACGCGCCGCGGTCGCCGGCGTGTGACGCGCAGGCGACGCGGGACGCGGTGCGCGCGCTGTGGGAGTCGAGCTTCACCCAGGTGGACGAGTTCGTGGGCCCGGTGCTCGACGCACCCCGCGAGCAGCGCTTGCGCCACCTCGCGCGCTCGTACCTGGCGGGCAGGGAGGCGCTGTTCGCGGAGCGCGTCGCCCACGGCCGCGTCCGGGACGGTCACGGCGACCTCGAGGCCGAGGACGTCTTCTGCCTCGACGACGGGCCGCGCATCCTCGACTGCGTCGAGTTCGACGACCGCCTCCGCTTCGGCGACGTGCTGTCCGACGCGGCCTTCCTCGCGATGGACCTCGAACGCCTCGGCGCGCCGGAGGAAGCGACCCGCTTCCTCGACGCGTTCCGTGAGTTCAGCGGCGACGTCTTCCCGCGCACGCTCGCCCAGCACTACAGCGCCTACCGGGCGTACGTGCGCGCGAAGGTCGCGTGCCTCGCGGACGCCGAGGCGATTCCGGGCGCCGCGGCCGAGGCGCGCCGGTTGCAGGACCTGTCACTCGCGTTCCTCGAGCGTGCTCGCGTGCGGATCGTTCTCGTCGGAGGTCTCCCCGGAACCGGGAAGTCGACCCTCGCGGCCGGTCTCGCGGCGGAGCTCGGCATGGTCGTGCTCCGCTCCGACGAGGTGCGCAAGGAGCTCGCGGGGGACGAGGCGGGGGCCGACGCAGGTGACTTGCCGGGCCGCGTCGACCTCTACGGCGAGGAGATGACCGGGCGCACCTACGAGACGCTCGCGCAGCGCGCGCTGCACGCGCTCCGACGCGGCGAGTCGGTCGTGCTCGACGCGACGTTCCGGCGCGACCGCTGGCGGGAGTTCGCCCGCGCCGTCGCGCGCGAGTCGTCGAGCGAGATCGTGGAGCTGCGCTGCGCGGCACCCGACGCGCTCGCCGCTCGCCGCATTCGGGACCGGCGCGGGCGCGGCGACACGCTCTCCGATGCGACGCCGGCGGTCGCGCGCGCGATGGAGCCGACGTACGAGCGCTGGCCGTCCGCTGTCGCGATCGCCACCGACCGCCCGGTCGCACGGGTCCTCGCCGACGCACTCGAGCTGTTCTCGGGTGAGGCCGCAAGGTCCTGAGCGCGACGGCGGGCGCGCTCACGCCCGTGCCGGCGCGTCGATCCGGCCGTCGGGGACGATCAGCGCGAGCACGTCGTGCATCGACAGGACGCCCGCCGCGCGCCCGTCGACCCGGAGCACGACCAGATGGTGCACACCGAGGCGCAGCATCATGTGCGCGGCGTCGATCACGTGGCTCGACGTCGTCGTCCACGCAGGAGTGCGCTCGAGGACCGACTCCACCTGGTCCGCCGGCCCGAGGCCCTGGGCGAGCGCCCACGCGAGGTCCCGCTCGGTCACGACGTCGCGCGCGGCGTCGCCGACGAGCCCGGCGGACACCCCGCGCGCCCGTAGGAGCCGGGCGGTCTCCGCGAGCGA
>DATLRJ010000189.1:0-3504 GCA_035534715.1 Acidimicrobiales bacterium
TTCAGAACGAGGCCCATCGATCCGAGCAGGACGACCCCCGCGAGCCCGAGCAGCGCGTACGCGGGGGTCGTCGGCCCGGGACGCTGCAGCCCGGTGTCTGTCCCTCCACCGAGATAGTGCCCGAGCAGCGTCCACGGGCTCGGGAGCGACAGGTACTGGCCGACGAGCGGCAGGTGGCCGAAGAGGAGTGATCGCGACCCGAAGGCGAGCACGAGGGCGACCACGGCGATCGTGAGCGCGGAGCGCCGACGGACGCCTCCCGCGCCGAGCGGTGCGCGCGAGCGGGCTGCCGGCGCGTGGAGCGGCGCGTCGAGCACCCGCCGCTGTCGGCCCCAGTGGGCCGCAAGGTCCTCGAGCACGGGTCGCGCGAAGCGCGTGACGCGGAGCGACCGTCGCGTGAACAGCTTCGCGACGACCCGGTCAGGAATGCGACGCGAGGCCGAGACGGCAGCGCGCGCGCCCGCGAGGTCGCGCTCGGAGGCGAGGTTCCACCGCCAGGCCCCGACGACCTGCCGGACCCGCCACCTCTTGCCGATGATGCCGAAGTAGACGATCTCGAGCACGCTCAGCACGGCCAGCTCGGCGGTCACGACCACCCTCCGGGAGCGGTCGTAGTTCTTGAGGACGGCGCGGAGCTCGTGCCGCCACTGCAGGGCGCGCGCCTCGGGGAGCGATCGCTGTCGGCTCGCTGCAGCCTCGCAATGCCGCACCCGCGCGCTCGGGGCGACGACGACCCGGGCTCCGGCGATGCGGGCGCGCCACGACAGGTCCACGTCCTCGCCGAACATCGTGATGTGCGGGTCGTAGCCGCCGAGCGCCTCGAACAGGTCCGACCGGACGAGCGTGAACCCTCCGGGAGCGCCGAACACCTCCCGGGCCTCGTCGTGCTGGGACTGGTCGAACTCTCGCCGGGCGACGCGACGGACGGGCGCGCCGAATCGATCGACGCCGAGACCAAGCTGGAGGAGCCGGTCGGGCTCCTCGTAGCCGACGAGCTTCGGCGCGACGATGCCCGCGTTCGAGCGGTACGCCTCCTCGACCATGCGCCGGACCGCATCGGGCTCGGCGATGACGTCGTCGTGGCAGAAGAGGTAGTACGTCGCGCCAGACACTGCCTCGAGCGCGAGGTTCGCGCTCGGACCGAAGCCGCGGTTGTCCGGGATCCTGCGGAGGTACACCTCAGGCGCGACCGCCGCGATCCGCGGGGCGACTGCCTGCTCGCTCCCCGCGTCGACGACGAGGACGGACAGGTGGGGGTAGTCCTGCTCGCCGAGCGCCTCGAGGCACTCCTCGAGCCATGGACCGGGGTCTGACGCGACGACGATCGCGACGACCGGTGGTGCTTGGTCCTCCGGCATCAGGGGGACGAGACTACTCGGCGCACCCTCGAATCGCCCGCGAAACGGTCTCGAAATCCCTGCGCCCGGTGCGACGTCCGCGCGCGCATACGACTCTGACCAGGACTGTTATCCTCGCCCACGTGGCCGATCTGCGCGACGACGTCGAGAACGCCGCTGCCGAGCTCGCCTACGCGGCGATCGGCTTCGCGATCCTCGGCGCCCAGCGCGCGCAGGTCGCCCGGCGCCAGCTCGAGCGGTGCGCCGCGATGAGATCCCTCGCAGATGTCGCTGCGCGCGTGGCGCGCCAGGCGCGCTCGGCCGGGACGCCTCCGCGTCGCGACTGAGCGCGGGTGACGGTCACACAGTGGGCCCGCGTCACGGGGCGACCCGGCGCCAGTCGTCGAGAACCTCGGTCAGCGTCGTGTCGAGCGGGATCGTCGGCCGCCATCCCGTCGCGGCCTGCAGCCGGGACGCGTCACCCCGGAGCACAGGGACGTCGACCGGCCGGAACAGGGCAGGGTCCTCGACGGGCACGACGGTCGCGCTGGCGAGCGCGACGAGCCGGTCGAGCACCTCGCCGATCTGCACCGCTACGCCGGAGCAGACGTTGTACACCTCGCCCGCCTCGCCTCCGGTCGCGAGCATCCGGTACGCGCGCACGACGTCCCGGACGTCGGTGAAGTCGCGGCGTGCCGACAGGTTCCCGACCCGCACGCTGCCGCCGGTCCGCTCCGCCTCGACGACGCGGCGCGCCAGTCCAGAGACTGCGAACGCCTCGGCCTGGCCGGGTCCGATGTGGTTGAACGGGCGCGCGCGCACGACGTGCAACCCCCTCCCGAGGAACGCCTGGAGCCCCAGATACTCCGCAGCGACCTTGCTCGCCGCGTACGGCGTCACCGGCGCAAGCGCGGCGGTCTCGAGGAGCGCCTCGCCCTCCCCGCTCCCGTAGACCTCGGCGGAGCTCACGAGAAGGACCTTCGGGGGACGGGGCACGGAACGCGCCGCCTCGAGCACGTGGAGCGTGCCCACGACGTTGACCTGGATCGTGTCCTCGGGCTCCTCCCAGGACTGCCCGACATGCGTGAGCGCCGCGAGGTGGTAGACGACGTCCGGCTCGGCACCGCGCACCGCGTCGCGCACCGAACCCTCGTCGCGAAGGTCGATGCCGACGGCAAGCTCGTCGACCGAGTCGCCGCACTGCTCGAGGTGGTCGCGGAGCCAGTGACCGACGAATCCCGATGCACCGGTGAGAAAGGCGCGCACCGGCGAAGACTACCGACCGGCCGCGAGACGGTACGCGTCGACGTGGCCGCTCGCCGTCGCGGCCCACGTGAAGCGCGACGCGCGCGCGACCCCGGCGCGCCGGAGCCGCTCTATGTCCGGACCCTCGGCCAGCGCCGCCCCGAGAGCTCGACCGAGCGCGTCGGCGTCCCTTCGCCCGACGAGCAGCGCGGCGCCGCTCGCTACATCGGCCATCGCCGAGCCCTCGGTCGTGACGAGCGGCGTGCCGCACGCGAGGGCCTCGAGCGCCGGCAGGCCGAAACCTTCCTCGAGCGACGCGTACGCGACGGCCGCTGCGTTTCGGACGAGCGCGGCCACGTCGCCGTCGGCGACGTGGCCGAGGAGCGCGATCCGGTCGGCATGTGCCGAGCGCGCGATCGCCTCGTCGAGGTCCGCCGTCGCCCATCCCCGCCCTCCGGCGAGCACGAGCACGAGATCGGGGTGGGCGCCGGCGATCCCGTTGAACGCCGCAACGAGCGTCGCGAGGTCCTTGCGTGGCTGGATCGTGCCCGTGTGGAGAACGTACGGCGCGCGCACGCCGAGCCGCCCGAGAACGGACGCGTCGGCCCCGGGCTCGCCCTCGACCGGCGCGAACCGGCCGTGGTCGACGCCGTGGGCGACGACGACGACGGGGACCTCCGGGTCGTAGAGCTCACGGAATCGCTGCGCGGTCCGCTCGCTCACGCACACGACGACGCGTGCGCGGCGCGCCGCAAGGCGGAGCGCTCGACGGAAATAGAGCACCTTCGATCGCTCGTGCCATTCGGGATGGTCGACGAACGTGAGGTCGTGCACGGTGACGACGCACGGGCAGCCCGGGCGCATCGGCAGCGAGTAGTGCGGTCCATGGAGCACGTCGAAGGCCGCTCGGCGCAGCCGGACG
>DATLRJ010000190.1:0-5929 GCA_035534715.1 Acidimicrobiales bacterium
CTCACGACGGCGCAGTCTCGCCTCGGGGCGCGGCTCACGACGGCGCAGTCTCGCCTCGGGGCGCGGCTCACGACGGCGCAGTCTCGCCTCGGGGCGCGGCTCACGACGGCGCAGTCTCGCCTCGGGGCGCGGCTCACGACGGCGCAGTCGGGCCGGCTGCGCTCCGGCGCGGGCCCGTCGCGGACCGCTGCGCGAGGGATCCGATCGCGTCGGAGCCGTAGCGGCGCCTGATCGCCTCGGTCGCGGCCTCGACGTCGTCCCGGCGGTCCGGGTGGGCACCATCTGGCCGTGCGAGGGTCGCCGGCTCGTGCTCGACGAAGAGCTGCAGCTGGTGAGCGGGAAGCTCCGTCGTCCGGGCGAGGCCCGACGCGTGGACCCCGACGAGCCGCAGCCCACGGCCGGGTGCGAGCGAGGAGAGCAGCTCGCAGGCGGCGTCGCCGATCGCGCTCGCGGTGTCGACGTGCGAGTGGAGCGTGCGCGAGCGTGTGACCGTCGTGAAGTCCGCGAACCGCGCCTTCACCGTCACGGTCCGCGCCGCGACCCCCGCGCTGCGACATCGCGCCGCGACACGTGCAGCCGCCTCGCGTGCCCGACGGGCGAGCTCTACGAGGTCGCGAATGTCGGTCGCGAACGTCTCCTCGTGCCCGATCGAGCGCGCGTCGCGCTCGGCGACGACCGGCCGGTCGTCGCGGCCCTCCGAGAGCGCGTGGACGGCGCGACCGCTCGATGCACCGAGGAGGCGAACGAGGCTCTCCCGGCTCACCGCAGCGAGGTCCCCGACCCGTGAGACGCCGAATCGCGCGAGCCGGTCAGCGGTGCGGGGCCCGACGCCGGGCAGCGCACGCACCGGGTGGGCGTGGAGGAAGCCGAGCTCCTCGGCTGCCCCGACGACGACGACGCCCGGACCAGGTGCGACCCCGCCAGAACCGACACGTGGCTTCGCGGCCTTCGACGCGAGCTTCGCGACGAGCTTCGTCCGACCGACGCCCACCGCGCAGTGGAGGCCGAGCTCCTCGCGCACGGCGCGCCGCAGCGTCGCGGCGATCTCGGGGCTCGAGCCGGCGATGCCGTGGGCGCCGGACACGTCGAGGTACGCCTCGTCGAGGGCGACCGGCTCGACGAGGGGCGTCACGGAGCACAGGATCTCCCGGAGCCGCTCGCTCATGTCGCAGTACGCGTCGAATCGCCCGGGGAGAACGACCGCCTGCGGACAGAGCCCGCGCGCCACGGCCATGGGCATCGCGGAGCGGACCCCGTACACACGCGCCTCGTACGACGCCGACGCGACGACGCCGCGTGGACCCGTGCCGCCGACGAGCACGGCACGACCGGCGAGCGCGGGATCTCGCAGCACCTCGACAGCGGCGAAGAAGCAGTCAAGGTCGAGGTGGAGGACGTCGAGCGCCGGGCCGCCGCATCGAACTGCGCTGTCGCCCCCGTGCCCGCGCTGACCGCGAGGTGAGAGCGCCGACGCCGGGCCTGGCGTAGCCGTGGACGTCACGGTCCGAGGCGGATCCGACGGAACGCTTCCGCGAAGGCGACGCCCCCGAGTCGCCCCGCCTCCTCGGCCCGGTCGCGCACCGCCTCGCCGAACCACTCTCCCTCCTCGCCGAGCTGGCTACGGTGGCAGCGCACAGCGACCGCCTTGCGCTCGATCACCTCCGTGACGTCCACCGCGACGTTGGCCTCGAGCGAGCCCGACAGGTACACGAGCCCGACGGGCCACGGGTCGCCCGCGTCGGGGTAGTAGAGGGGCGACCCCGCCGCGGGGGACGACGCGTCGAGCGCCGCCCACCCCACCGCACGGTGGTCACGGTGATTGAAATAGTGCTCGCCGAAGAAGACTGCGGTGGGATCCGGGGACATCACGACCTCGGCGCGAGCGGCGCGGATGATCGCGACGAGCTCGCGCCGGAGGTCGGAGTCGTTCTCGACCTCACCATCCGGCCTCCCGAGGTGGCGGACGGTCGCGAGGCCGAGCTCGCGCGCTGCCGCGGCGACCTCCGCGCGGCGCACGTCGACGAGGCCATCGAGATCTGCGACGCTCCGCGTCGCGCCCTTGTCGCCGTCCGCGCAAACCACGAGGTGTACCGCGCATCCGAGGCTCGACCACCTCGCGAGGGTTCCGCCGCACGACACGTCGGCGTCGTCGGGATGTGCGTAGATCGCGACGGCCCGCGCGGGTACCTCGTCGACGAGCGCGAGCGTCATGCGCGGTCCCGAACGCGCCGTCGAACGTTGACCGGCCCCACCTCGCTCAGCTCGCGCCGTGCAACTTCGGAGCGGTCTGCTTCGTGAGGAGGCCAACCTCGCGAGCAAAGTCGTCCGCGTCCTCGAATCCCTTGTAGACGCTCGCGAATCGCAGGTACGCGACGTCGTCCAACTCACGCAGGCGGTCAAGGACGGCGACCCCGATCGCCTGGCTCGTGATCTCGGGACCCGACCGACGGATCTGGTCGCCCACCGCGTCGACGAGCGCGTCGAGCTGAACCTGGTCGACCGGCCGGTTTTTGCATGCGGCGCGCACCCCGGCCGCGACCTTCTCGCGGTCGAACACCTCACGCTGGCCCGAGCGCTTCGCGACGACGAGCCCAGAGCCAGCCGACCGCTCGAAGGTCGTGAACCGGGAGCCGCATGCCAGGCACTCGCGTCGCCGGCGAATCGCCGCGCCCTGCTCGACCTCTCGGGAGTCGACGACTCGGTCGTCTGCATGCAGACAGCTCGGGCAACGCACGCGCGAACGCTACTTCGCGTCGGGACGCCCCCACGCGCGGCACCGCCCGTCGGGCGCGCGTTACGGCAGGTGCAGCGTCTCACCGACCCGGAGCACTCCTGCACGCAGCTGCGCGTCGAGCGAGTCGACGAGCGGCCTCGGGTCTCGACCCGGCTCCATCGCAGACGCGATGGACCAGACCGTGTCGCCCGGACGCGCGACGTAGAGGTACCCGGACGCGGTCGCGCGCGCTCCGGCGGGAGGCACGAGAGGCACGGTGCCCGCCGATCGCAGCGCGCCCGCTCCGAACCAGGCGCCGGCGATAACGCCGATCGTGAGGAGACCGGGAAGCATCCGGAGCACGCGGCCCGGACGAGCGCGACTCACGACACCCGCCCGCCCGGTCGCCGGATCCTGGCCGCGCACGGCCATGGAGTCCCGGCGCGGCGCGCTGGCCACGACCCTCAGATGCGGCACCGTCCTCGCCCGCGCCGCCTCGCCCGCGAGCCGCGCGCTACGCGGCGCGCTACGGCGTACCCCGTGCAGCCCAACCGCCGTCGCCGCCATCTCATCCTCCCGTCGCCTCGCCGTACCGACCGAGCAGTGGACGGCCGGACCGTACACATGTTCGGTCCGGCCGCCTCCGGAGCGTGGCACGAACGCATGTTCGTTGTCAACGCCGCGGTCGAACGTCTGTTCCACGAACGGATGTTTGCACCCGGGTGTGACACCGCACTACCGTGGCCCGCGAGGAGGTGGCTCCCATGGCCGAGGCGGTGCTGACAGGCAAGCGGAGACAGATTCTCGAGTTCATCGCGGAGCAGATCCGCTCTCGCGGCTTCCCGCCGTCGGTGCGCGAGATCGGTGAGGCCGTCGGCCTCACCTCGTCGTCGACGGTCCACACCCACCTCCAGGTCCTCCAGCGCCAGGGCTATCTCCGGCGTGACCCGACCAAGCCGCGGGCGATAGCGGTGAGCTTCGAGCCGACCTCGGGCGCGGCCATCGCCCCCCGACCAGTGACTCACGTCCCGCTGCTCGGCGACGTCGCGGCTGGTACCGGGGTGCTCGCGGAGCAGGTCGTCCAGGAGGTCCTGCCGCTCCCCGAGGACCTCACCGGCCCTGGCCAGCTGTTCATGCTGAAAGTACGGGGAGAGTCGATGCTCGGTGCGGGGATACTCGACGGCGACTTCGTGGTCGTGCGCCGCCAGGAGGACGCGGACTCCGGCGACGTCGTGGTCGCAGGAATCCCCGGCGGCGAGGCGACCGTGAAGACGCTCCGACGGCACCGCGGACGCATCCTCCTCGTCGCCTCCAACCCCGCGTACGCGGATATCGACCTCGCTCCCGAGGACGTCACGATCTACGGCAAGGTCGTGACCGTCCTCCGCAGGCTCTGAGCGGCGGGCGCAACGACGGCCCGCACCGTGCTCGGGGCGAACGGGATCGCCCTCGGGCACGCCGCGACGCGGCGTCGGCGGCGGATCAGACCCGTGTGGACGCGAGACGCGCGAGGGTCGCGTAGACCGACTCGAGCTCCGCCCGCTCGACGTGCTCGCCCGGAGTGTGCGCGACGAGCGGGTCCCCGGGGCCGAAGTTCGCCGCGGGGACGCCGCGTGCCGCGAAGAACGCGACGTCGGTCCACGCGATCTTCGCCCTCGGCGGAGCTCCGCTCGACTCGACGAGCGCGGCGAGCAGCGGGTCGCCGAGCATCGGCGCCGCCGCCGGCGCGGAGTCCTCGACGACGAGCTCGTCACCGAGCTCGGGCGACAGGACATCAGCGAGCTCGCTCGAGAGCGCGTCGAACGCGACGCCGGCGTCGCGATCCGGCGCGAACCGGTGGCTGAGCGCGAGGATCGCCTCGTCGGGGACGACGTTGCCCGCGACGCCGCCCGAGACGGCGACCGCCTGGAGTGTCTCTCTGTACTCGCAGCCGTCGATCACGGGACGTCGCTCGGCGAAGGCTGCGACGCGTTCGAGCAGCGGTCCGAGGCGGTGGATCGCGTTGCGGCCGGCCCACGGACGCGCGATGTGCGCGCGAAGGCCGCGTAGCCGGGCCTCGACCCGGAGCACCCCCTGACAGCCCGCTTCGACCCGCGCCCCGGTCGGCTCGGCGAGGATCGCGGCATCGGCGACGAGCAAGTCGGGACGCGCCCGCTCGATGGCGAGCAGCCCGGAGTACCGCGCGGCGATCTCCTCGCACGCGTAGAAGACGTAGGTGAGATCGACCGCCGGAGCGTCGAGCGCGCGGGCGAGCGCGAGCATGACGGCGAGCCCGCCTTTCATGTCGGCGCTGCCGAGACCGTGGAGGACGTCGCCGTCGATGCGCGGGCGTTCGTTGCCCGCGGGAGGGACGGTGTCGAGGTGCCCCGCGAGGACGAGGCGGCGACCGCGGCCGAGGGACGTCCGAGCGACGACGTTGTCCTCGACTCGCGTCACCTCGAGTGCAGCGACGCCCTCGAGCTCCGACTGCACGAGGTCCGCGAGCTCTGCCTCCGAGCGGCTCACGGATGCGATCGCGACGAGCTCCGCCGTGCGCGCGAGGAGGTCGGTCACGCGGTCACGTCGAGACGCCGTGCGAGCGGAGGACCCCGCTCAGCGCGGCCTTGTCGTGACGCTCCCCTTCCGCGAGACGCCGCAGCACGAGGACGCACGGGAGGAAGAACTCGCCGCCCGGGAGCTCACGGCGCCGGGACGCACCGACCGCGACGCACCACGGCGGCACGACACCTCGCGAGATCTCCTCGCCCGTCATGGCGTCGACGACGGGGATCGACGGGTTCAGTATCGTTCCCGCGCCGATCACCGACCCGCGACCGATTCGAGCGCCGTCGGTGATCATCGAGCGGCTCCCGACGAGCACGTCGTCCTCGACGACGACGGGGACGGCGTTCGGCGGCTCGAGCACACCGCCGATGCCGACTCCGCCGGAGAGATGCACTCTCTCGCCGATCTGCGCGCACGACCCGACCGTCGCCCAGGTGTCGACCATCGTGTCGCGCCCGACGCGAGCACCGATGTTCACGTAGCTCGGCATGAGCACGACGCCGCGGTCGAGGAAGGCTCCGCGCCGCGCGGACGCTCCGGGGACGACCCGCACGCCGCGGGCCAAGTAGTCGTGCTTCAGCGGCAGCTTGTCCGCGAACTCGAACGGCCCCACGTCGACCGTCGACATCCTCGACAGCTGGAACAGCAAGAGGATCGCCTGCTTCAGCCATT
>DATLRJ010000191.1:0-6884 GCA_035534715.1 Acidimicrobiales bacterium
GCCTCCAGCCGAACGCGTTCGGCCTCGGCGAGGCCCTCGGCGGGCTCGCCGCCGGTTTCGTCCTCGCGCAAGTCGCGGTCGGCGCACTTGCATCGCTACGACACGTGCAGAGCGCTTCCACCTCGGTGGGAAGCGACGCGGCGAGCCTCGTCGGTCTCTGGCTCGGTCTCGTCGGGGCCGCGCTCGTCGCGAGCCGGCGCCATCTGCCGCGCGCCGGCCGGGCAGATCCCGCCCGTGCCGGCGAGGGTGACGCGGGCCGGGCCCCCTCGGCCTCGCTCCGGCGCGACTTCGGTCTCGCCCTTCGTCCTTGGCCCGACGTGCCCCTCGGCATCGCCATCGGTGTGGTCTCGCAGTACGTCCTCGTGCCGCTGTTCGAGCTGCCGCTGCTCCCGTTCGTGCCGCACCTGTACACGAGGCTCGGCCAGCCCGCGGTGTCCCTCACGAGCACGGCGTCGGGCGCGGGGCTCGTCGCGCTGGCCGTCCTCGTCTGCCTCGGGAGCCCGATCGTCGAGGAGCTGTACTTTCGCGGCCTGCTCCTGCGGTCGGTCGGGGGTCGCCTCGGCCCCCGACTCGGCCCCCGCCTCGGGCCCGCGGCGTCGGTGGGAGTGGTCGCCCTCGTGTTCGGGCTCGTCCATTTCGAGGCGCTGCAGCTCCTCGCGCTCGTGGGGTTCGGTGCGGTGCTCGGCGCGCTCGCGTGGCGCACGGGCCGGCTCGGGCCGGGGATCGTCGCACATGTGAGCTTCAACACGCTCGCGTTCGTGACCGTCGTGCGCGGGCACTGACCGGCACGCGGCCGGACCCTCGGGCGACGTTCCGCCCGCCCGTGCTCGTCGCGGACCGGCCTGGCGCAGGCGGCTCGGGACGGTGCGCATCCGGCCCGCTAGCATCGCCTGGCGTCATGACACCGCTCGCCTCTCTCGCGCCGATATTCAAGGCCTACGACGTGAGAGGCATAGTCCCGGACGAGCTCGACGCGAAGCGCGCCTTCGCGATCGGTGCGGCTTTCGCCGAGTTCGCCCGCGCGGAGTCCGGCGCCGAGCGGGTGCTCGTCGCCCACGACATGCGCGCCTCGGGAGAGCAGCTCTCCCGAGCGCTGATCGCCGGGGCGGTGTCCGCCGGCGCGCGCGTCGTCGACCTCGGCCTCTCATCGACCGACATGTGCTACTTCGCGTCGGGTGACCTCGATGCCCCCGCGGCGATGCTCACGGCCTCTCACAACCCCGCGGCGTACAACGGGGTGAAGTTCTGCCTCGCCGGGGCGCGGCCCGTCGGCCGCGACAGCGGGCTCGGCGAGGTGCTCCGCCTCGCGGACGCGGCCGTGCCGGGCGCGCCGGACGACGGAGCCACCACGTCGGTCGCAGGCGATCCGCGTGTCGAGCAAGTGGACGTGCTCGACCGGTTCGCGGCTCACGTCCGCTCGTTCGTCGACGCCGCAGTGCTCGCCCCGCTCCGGATCGTCGCGGACACCGCCAACGGCATGGGCGGCTACATCGTGCCTCGGGTCGTCGACGGCTTGCCGTTCGACGTCGAGCTCCTATACGGCGAGCTCGACGGCACGTTCCCGAACCACCCCGCGGACCCGATCCAGCCCGCGAACCTCGTCGATCTGCGCGCACGCATCCTCGAAGTCGGAGCGGATGTCGGGCTCGCGTTCGACGGCGACGCTGACCGGGTCTTCCTCGTCGACGAGCTCGCCCAGCCGCTGTCCGGATCGACGACGACGGCAATCGTCGCTCGGGCGATGCTCGACAAGCACCCCGGCTCCACCGTGCTCTACAACCTCATCTGCTCGCACACCGTTCCCGAGGTCGTCGCCGAGCGGGGCGGGACCGCGATGCGCACGCGGGTCGGGCACTCGTTCATCAAGGCGGTCATGGCCGAGACGGGCGCGGTGTTCGGCGGCGAGCACTCTGGGCACTACTACTTCCGGGACAACTTCCGCGCCGACTCGGGGATCATCGCCGCTCTGGTCGTGCTCGAGGCGCTCTCACGCGAGGGTGTGACCCTCTCCGAGCTGCGCCGCCCTTACGAGAGGTATGCGGACTCGGGCGAGATCAACTCGGAGGTCGACGCGCCGCAGGACGTCGTCGACACGATCGCCCGCCGCTACGAGTCGCGGGGGGCGTCGATCGACCGGCTCGACGGGCTGACCGTCGAGCTGGGCGACTGGTGGTTCAACCTGCGCGCGTCGAACACCGAGCCGCTGCTCCGGCTCAACGTCGAGGCGCCCGACGCCGCGTCGCTCTCCGCCCACCTCGAGGAGCTCAGGGCGGAGATCGTCGCGAGCTCCACTCCCTCGCGCTGAACGTGGCGCTCGACCCGTTCCTCGTCGAGATCCTCGTCTGCCCCGAGGACAAGCAGCCGCTCTGGTACCTCGAGGACGAGGCTGCGCTCGTGAACCTCCGGCTCCGGCGCCGGTACGTGATCACCGACGGGATCCCCGTCCTTCTCGTCGATGAGGGCGAGCCGCTCGACGACGCGGAGGTCGCGCGCCTCGAGCAGAAGGTCGTCGTCGCAGGCGTGCTCACGGGCACGGGCCCTGAGCCGGGCGCGGGTGAGTCGACGTCCCCCGCCCGCCCGACCGGCCAGTAGCCCGGGACATGCGTTCCGATGCCCGGCCGTGGACTGACGGAGTCCTCGACACCCGATCGCTGATCGCCGCCGCGGCCGGCCTCCCCGAACAGCTTGCAGCGGCGGCGGGCGCAGTGAGCTTGCGGTCCGCTCAGCCGGTCGGGCACGATCCGGACGCTCTCGTCGTCGTCGGGATCGGGCCGGACGCGGCTCCCGGCGAGATGCTCGCCGCGGCCGGTGTGTCGGAGCTCACAGTGCCCGTCGTCGTCACGAGCGGCCCCCGCCTCCCCGGGTTCGTCACACGACAGACGCTCGTCATCGCACTCGCGGGCGCTGCCGCGGCGCCGGAAACCGTCGCCGCGGCGCGCGACGCCCTCGGGCGCGGCGCATCGCTCGTCGCGATCGCCCCACCAGGTGATCTCGCGGAGCTCGCGTCGGCCAACGAGGCGACCGTGCACCTTCTCGTGGATGGTGCCGGCGGTCGAACCGCACTTGGGTCGGTCCTCGGAGCGCTGCTCGCGACCTGCGAGACGTGGGGCCTCTGGCACGGTGCCACAGGCGCCGCGCGATGCGCCGCCGGCGCGCTCGCCGCGCGACGCGACGCCCTCCTCGCCCCGGACGGTGGCATCGCGCGCTCCGTGGCCCGGCGGATTGGTGGGACGTTCGCGTCGGTCCACGGCGCCGCCGGAGTGGGCGCGGTCGCCGCGCGCCGATGGGCGGACCAGATCGCCATGAGCGCGAAGGCCCCGGCCTTCGCAGGCGAGGAGCCGGGCCGCTCGGTCGCGGCCGTCGCGGGGTTCGGCCAGCACGGTGACGTGACGCGACAGGTCTTCACGCTCGTGGAGCTGCGGACCGACGGGGAGGGAGAGATCGCCGCGGCCAGGTTCGCCGCCGTCCAGGAGCTCGCACGGGAGGCCGTCGCCGGGATCGTCGAGGTGCAGGCGGTCGGTCCCGACCCGCTCGCCCAGCTACTCGACCTCGTGCTCGTCGGCGACTTCGCCGCGATCCAGCTCGCGGCGGCCGTCGGCCTCGACCCGGGTCCGGTGCCTGCCGTCGACGAGGTGTCCAGGGCCGTCGCGTCCGGCAGGCCGCGGGACGCGGACCCGACGAACGAGTCGACCCGATCTAGACTCGCGACGGGCGGACCGTGAGCGGGTCTGTGGTTGCAAGTCGATGCCAGCCGCAGGCGAAACGACCCACGTAAGGCAACCCGTGGTTGCCGATCATGGTGCGGCTTAGACGTAAGACCCGCCCGTTGGCGCGCCGGCTGTCGGCGCACTGCGGAGAAGGGGCGAAGCGTGCCTGACGAGGCGGTGTCGAGCCGGGGCGACCCGGCTGCCGCCGCCCGGTGCGCGACCTCCTCAGCGGGCGAGTGTGGGGTCAAAGACCAGGTCAGCCGCTCCGGTCCGCCCATCGGAGCCGGCGGCCCCGCGGCGCGGCACCTCGCGATCGTCGGGCCGACCGCGGCAGGCAAGACCGCCCTCGCGGTCGCGGTCGCGCGCGCCCTGCCGGGAGTCGAGCTCGTCTCGGTCGACGCGATGGCCGTCTACCGCGGCCTCGACATCGGGACTGCCAAGCCGGATCGGGCGGAGCGTCTCGGTGTCACGTGGCACCTGCTCGATCTCGTCGGGCCCGCCGAGGAGTTCTCGGTTGCTCGTTTCCAGGCCGCCGGCCGCGAAGCGATCGCCGGCATCGAGGCCCGCGGGCACCGGGCCGTCCTCGTCGGAGGCACCGGCCTCTACCACCGTGCGCTGGTCGACGATCTCGAGCTTCCCGGCCGCTACCCCGAGGTTGCCGCGGAGCTCGAGCGCGCGGCCGACGCACAGGGACTCGGCGCGCTCCGGGCGCGCCTCGAGGCCCTGGATCCCATCGCCGCTGCGCGCGTAGAGCCGGGCAATCGCCGCCGGATCGTCCGAGCCCTCGAGGTCACGATCGGCTCCGGCCGCCCGTTCAGCGCGTCGGGCCCCGGTCTCGAGCGCTACCCCGCGAGCGCGTTCGCGCAGGTCGGGCTCGCGGTGGAGCGCGGCGCGCTCGACGCCCGCATCGCGGCGCGCCTCGACGAGCAGATGCGCGCGGGCCTTCTCGGCGAGGTCGCACGCCTCGCCCACGCGCCAGGCGGCCTCGGCCGGACCGCTCGCCAGGCACTTGTCTACCGCGAGCTCCTCGAACACCTCGAAGGACAGCGGACTCTCGAGGACGCGCTCGCTGAGGCGCTGCGCCGCACCCGAGCGTTCGCGCGCCGCCAGCAGCGGTGGTTCGGGCGCGATCCACGCATCGTCTGGCTCGACGTGCAGCGGACGGACCTCTCCGCCGCCGTCGTGCAGCTCGCCGCGCGCGACACTTGACGGGTGGAGCTCCAGCTCGCGAAGTACCACGGACTCGGGAACGACTTCCTCGTGCAGGTCGACCTCGACGGCCACGGGGACATCGGTCCGGCCGCGACCGTCGCGCTGTGCGACCGCCATCGCGGTGTCGGGGCCGACGGCGTGCTGCGGCTGTCCCGCGGACGCCGCCCCGGCTCGCTGCGCATGGAGCTGCGCAACGCGGACGGCGGCCTCGCGGAGACGAGCGGGAACGGCCTGCGGTGCGCGGCGCTCGCGGCGGTCCACGCCGCTCTTGTGACCTGCGGCGACCTCATCCTCGAGACCGCCGCAGGCGACTCCGAGGTCCACGTCGGCCAGCTCGACGTGGCCGGCGCGGCCGAGGTCCGTGTCGCGATGGGCACCCTCGTCGTCGGCGAGGAGCTCGCCGCGTCAGGGCTCCCGCTCGGCTCGGGGACGGTCTGCAGCGACGCGAGCGGCCCCGCGCGCCGGGCCGTCCAGGACGCGCTCGCCGGGCGCGTCGCGCGGCGCGTCGACGCAGGAAATCCGCACGTCGTCATCTACGAGCGGTCTCCCGCTCCCACGGATCGGTCGGCCATCGATGTCGCCGCCGTCGGTCAGGCGATCGAGAATGGAGCGGCCGGAGGGGTGAACGTCGAGGTCGTCGAGGTCCGCGGCGACTCCCTGTCGATGATCGTGTGGGAGCGAGGGGCCGGGATGACCCTCGCCTGCGGCAGCGGGAGCTGTGCCGCCGCGGCCGCCGGCCGCGCGGCCGGGCTCGTTGGCGATCGCGTCGAGGTCACGAACCCGGGTGGCATCCTGCTCGTCGAGCTCTCCGGCCCGGCGCTGCGGCCGGCCGCGGTGCTGACCGGCCCAGCGCGCCGCGTCGCCACGGTCACTGTCGATCTCGCGGACCTCGCGTACATCGCGGATCTCGGTGCTTTCGGCGACTCCGAGCGAGACGAGCTGACGGCCGACCGGGACCGCGCGCGGGTCGCGGGCGCGGCCTCCGCCGCCCGGGCTGGGGTGGCGCGCGCGTGACGCTCATCGAGCGCAGCTTTCGTGAGCGCATCGTTCTCGTGGGCGTCGTGACGTGGCCGCGAACCCTCGCCGAGGTCGAGGCGAGCCTCGACGAGCTGAGCCTGCTCGTCGACACGGCAGGTGCCGACGAAGCAGCGCGGGTGCTCCAGTCCCGTGACACGCTCGACCCTGCGACCTACATCGGGCGTGGCAAGGCGACGGAGCTGCACGCGCTGTGCGAGCAGGTCGACGCCGACACCGTGGTGTTCGACGACGAGCTCACGCCCGCGCAGCAACGCAATCTCGAGAAGCTCCTCGGGCGCACCGCGATCGACCGGACCGCCGTGATCCTCGACATCTTCGCCCAGAACGCCCGGACGGACCACCCCCCCCCCCAGGTCGAGCTCGCCCTCCTCCGCTACCGTCTGCCGCGGCTGCGCGGTCGCGGGATGTCGCTCTCCCAGCAGGCGGGTGGGATCGGCACGCGAGGCCCGGGAGAGACCCAGCTCGAGGTCGACCGCCGGCGGATCATGCGGCGCATCACCCGCCTCGAGGCCGAGCTGCAGCAGCTCGAGAGCACGCGCCGTACCCAGCGCCGGGCTCGCCGTCGCGGTGCGGTGCGCAGCGTGTCGCTCGTCGGCTACACGAACGCCGGCAAGTCGACACTGCTCAACGCCTTGACCGACGCGGACGTGCTCGTCGAGAACCGGCTCTTCGCGACGCTCGACCCGCGGACCCGAAAGCTCGACCTTCCCGGCGGCCAGATCGTGCTGTGCTCCGACACGGTCGGCTTCGTCCGCAAGCTCCCGCACCAGCTCGTCGAGTCGTTCCACTCGACGCTCGAGGTCGTCGCCGATACAGACCTGCTCGTCCACGTCGTCGACGCGAGCGCGACCGACCCGGAGTCGCAGATGGACGCCGTGCGGTTCGTGCTCGCGGAGATCGGCGCGTCCGAGGTGCCCGAGCTCGTCG
>DATLRJ010000192.1:0-13689 GCA_035534715.1 Acidimicrobiales bacterium
CCACCGCGCGGCGTCCGACCAGCCAGGCAGGGCCGGTCATCGATGCCGACGCGGCCGGTGTGAGACCACCGAACGCGCCGTGGGTCGTGGCCGTCACCGCGTCGAGCCGCCGGCCCGCCCGGGACGACCCCGCCGGCGCAGGCGCCCGAACAGGCCTCCGCGCTCGGTCCTGCGGCGCTCACGCGCGACATCGGCCCGCGCCGCGGGGACGACCGCGTTCACGATGTCCTCGGCTTGGTCGAGCAGGTCGCCTACACCGCCGCCGGGCACGTCGGGTTCCGGCTCGATCGCGGGCTCGACGAGAGAGCCATGCGTCCATCCGGCATCCGCGAGGCGGCGCTCGTAGCGCGCGCACCCGTCGGGGCATCGCCACGGCGCCTCGGGCGCGAGATCGAGCACGCAAAAGCGCGCGACCTCACCCGAGTCGTAGGTCCTCGACTGGAAATGCTTGCACTCCTCGCGCATCGGCACGGTCGCCGACCCTCCTGCCTGTGTCGCCGCGAAATGCCCGCCCGACGGGCGGGCGGGCCGGATCGGTCAGCCGACCGAGCCCTCCATTTGGAGCTCGATGAGCCGGCTCCACTCGACGGCGTACTCCATCGGGAGCGTCCTCGTGATCGGCTCGATGAAGCCGTTCACGATCAGGCCGGTCGCCTGAGCCTCGGTGAGACCCCGGCTCATCAGGTAGAAGAGCTGGTCGTCGCCGACCTTCGACACGGTCGCCTCGTGCCCGATCGACGCGTCGCGCTCGCCGACCTCCATGTACGGCTTCGTCTCGGACACCGACTCCTCGTCGAGGATCAGCGCGTCGCAGCGAACGAAGGACTTCGCGTGCGTCGCCCCCGGGTCGACGTGGACCTTGCCGCGGTAGGTCGTGCGCCCGCCGTCCTTCGAGATCGACTTCGAGACGATCGTGGATGTCGTCTCGGGCGCGCAGTGCACCATCTTCGCCCCGGTGTCCTGCACCTGACCAGCGCCCGCGTATGCCACGGAGAGGACCTCCCCGGACGCCTTCGGTCCCATGAGGTAGACCGACGGGTACTTCATCGTGAGCCGCGAGCCGATGTTGCCGTCGATCCATTCGACGTGCGCCTCGGCCTCGGCACGTGCCCGTTTGGTCACGAGGTTGTAGACGTTCGACGACCAGTTCTGGATCGTCGTGTACGTGATACGCGCCCCCTCGAGGGCGACTAGCTCGACGACCGCGGAGTGGAGCGAGTCGGTCGAGTACACGGGGGCCGAGCAGCCTTCGACGTAATGGACTTGGGCACCCTCGTCTGCCACGATCAGCGTCCGCTCGAACTGCCCCATGTTCTCCGCGTTGATCCGGAAATAGGCCTGAAGCGGCATGTCGACCGTCACGCCCGGTGGCACGTAGATGAACGACCCACCGGACCAGACCGCGGAATTGAGCGCGGCGAACTTGTTGTCGTTCGGAGGGATGATCTTGCCGAACCACCTGCGCACGATCTCGGGATGCTCGCGCACCGCGGTGTCCATGTCCGTGAACAGGACGCCCAGCTTCTCGAGATCCTCGCGGTTGCGGTGGTACACGACCTCCGACTCGTACTGTGCAGTCACCCCGGCGAGATACTTGCGCTCGGCTTGCGGGATACCGAGCTTCTCGTAGGTCTGCTTCACCGAGTCGGGAAGCTCCTCCCACGCGTCGACCTGCTTGTCGACTGGCTTGATGTAGTAGTAGATGTCCTGGAAGTCGAGCTCTGGCATCTTCTCCGCGAACCACGACTTCATCGGCTTGTCGAGGAACCGCTTGTACGCGCGCAGCCGGAACTCGAGCATCCACGCGGGCTCCGACTTGATGCCGGACATCTCGCGGACGATCTCCTCCGAGAGCCCCTTGCGCGGCTTGAACACGTAGTCCTCGACATCGCTCCAGCCGAGCTGGTACTTCCCGAGATCGAGGTCCGTCGTCACCATCGCGCCGCAGGCTCCGTTCCCCCCGGCCGGCGCCGGGGATTTCTCCTATCGCCATAGTAACAACTCGCCGGGCCAGGCCCGCAGCGCGGGTGGGGACGCACCCGCGCTGCCAGCGGCGCCGATCTCGGCCCGAACCTGCACGCGACCTGCCACACCACCATTCCGGTCCTCGGCGTGGCGCTGGCGCCCCACCCCGAACTGCTACGCCGGTGTGCCTGTCCCGGTGGTGAAGCTGATGTCATACGGCTGGACGTTGCCGGGCGGCAGCACGACGGGCTCGCCGGCCACGCTGATGGAGACGTATCGCGGCGCGCCGATCTTTACCACGAGCGCGCCGCTCGCCCGGTAGCTCGCGCTCTCCCCGCTCGCCAACGTCCACATCTGTAGATAGGTGTTGCTCACCACCTGCTGCTGCGCGCCGAGCCAGCACGTGCCGCCGGTCGCCCGGAACGTGATCGTGTAAGGGCCCGACGGCGCAGCGTATGTCACGAGCGACGCGGATGTCGACATCGGTCGGAAGGCCGCGGGTCGTTGCGGGCGCGCCGGCGGGAGGGTCGTCGCCCCGGCGTGGCCGGCGCGCGAAGCCGCGGGCGCGACCGTCGTCGCGGTCGCCGGCTGCTGGGGTGCCAGCGCGACCGGTGGGCTGCTGTGCGACTCGAGCTGCCATCCGCCGACGCCGAGCGCGACGAGCGCGACCGCGGCCGCGGCGCGTGCCGTCGCTCGCCGGACCCGTCGGTCACCGCCACGCGCGACCACGTAGGCCCTGCGGCCCTTCGCGCGAGGAGCGATGCCGTCGGGCTCCGTGCCGATGTCGTCGAAGTCGAACACTGGCTGCTCGTCCAGCGCCTTGGCCGCCTCGCCGGATCCGGCTCCGACCGCGCTGGCGGCAGGGACTGCGGCGAGCACCTCGGTCGGGGGATCGGCTCCCGGCGTAAGGCCAGCGGGCGGTCCCGCGCGTTCCGACAGCCCGGGGCCCGCGAGTGGCCGGGAGCCGTCCGCGACGAGGTCCGGGTCGCCGAATACGGGCATCGCGCCAGCGAGCTGCCCCGGAAGAGACGGGGGGTCGAGCCGCGACCGTGCAGGCGGCACGATCCGGACCGCACTCCCCACGGGGGGCGGCAGAGGCTTTCCGAGCGCGGGTCGAACGTGCGGTCGCGCGAGCTCGTCCTTCGTCGGCACGTGGACGTCCGCGACGGCGTCCGACCGCTTCGCGACGTCACCGAGAAGGTCGAGCGTGCGCTCGTAGGTGTCGAGCGAGCGCCTCTCGGCACGAGACCCGACGAACCGGGAGGCCCCGACGGCAAGGACGACGGCGACGAGCACGACGACGGCTGCAACGGCAATCACGGCGCAACTCTCCGAGACTCAGCCAGCACAGCACCATTCAATCGCGGATCGCCTCGCCGCACAGCGCGGCCACACCCGCCGGCGCCCGCAGAACGGGCTCTCAGCGGCGCAAGCCGCGTCGCGGGCGGAGCTCGGGCGCAATCGCAGAGCGCGTCGGGTTGGACCTGTCGCGCTCGGAGAGCACCGGGTCGCCCACGCCCCAGTCGGCGGCGATCTCGGGGTCGTCCCAGGCCACGCCGAGCTCGTCAGCGGGGTTGTAGTACTGGTCGACGAGATAGGTCAACGTGAGGTCGGAGAGCGATGCGAACCCGTGCGCGACGCCGGGCGGCACGAACACGCCACGCTCGGGATCGCCTCCGAGATCGAGGAGCTCGGTCGCTCCCTCGGTCGGCGAGCCGACGCGGAGGTCGTGCAGGACGACACGAGCCCTACCGCGTGTCACGTACCAGTAATCGGCCTGGTGGAGGTGGTAGTGGAGGCCGACAACCGCCCCGGCGTCCTTGTCCGACCGATTGCCCTGCACCATCTCACGACCGTGGGGGAACCACGACCGCCGGTAGCTCTCGACGAAGCGGCCCCTCGCGTCACCGTGCGACGACGGCAAGACGATGACGACGTCCTCGATCGTCTCCGACATCGTGATCTCCGCCACGCCCGCTCCTTCTGCTCTCATCCGTCGCTACACGCCCGATCCGCGCTCCTCGGACCTCGAGCGACCCTACTCGTGGTGCCTCGCGGTCGGCGGCTCCAGCCGGCACTCGGCGGAGCGGCGAGCTCGGCGGGCTCGGCGGGCTCGGCCCGTGGAGCCGTCTCACGGCAGTCGGTACGCGCCTCCGGGAGCATGCGCGAGGATCCCGTCGGCCACGAGCCCGCCTGCGACGCGACGTGCCCGGTCGGGATCGCCAGGCCACCCGGTCGCCGACGCGAGGTCTGCGGCAGCGACGGGCGACCGACGCGCCGCGTCGACGAGGCGCCCGCGCCCTTCGCGGTCCGACCCCGAGAACGGGGCCTGGCCCGTCGTCACGCCCGCCGAGCCGGGTGCAGGGTCGTGCGCCGATCCGGCGAGTCGCCACTCGCAACACCCGGCCCGTCCGACGTCGCAGACGTCGCACAGCGGGCTGCGCGCGCGACAGACGAGGCTGCCGAAGTCCATGAGCGCGAGATTCCACTCGCGGCCGAGACCGCCCGGTACGAGCGAGTCGGCAAGACGCTGCGCCTCGGCGGGGCGGAGCGACGTCCCCGCGACAGCGCGGGCGAGCACGCGCCCGACGTTGGTGTCGACGACGGCGACCTCGTGTGTGAACGCCGTCGCGAGGACCGCGCGCGCCGTGTACGGGCCGACGCCCGGGAGCGCGAGCAGCTCGTGGAGGGAGTGCGGGACCGCCCCGCCGTGGGCGACGACGATCACCGACGCCGCGCGGTGGAGCAAGACCGCCCGGCGGTTGTAGCCGAGACCCTCCCACATCGAGATGACGTCGCCTGGTGCCGCCTCGGCGCAGGCGCCCGCCGTCGGGAAGCGCTCGATGAGCTTCGGGAAGCGTGCAGCGACGCGCCCGACCGGCGTCTGCGCGAGCATCGTCTCCGCGACCAGGATCTCCCACGGGTCCCGGGTCGCCCGCCACGGCAACAGGTCGCGCTCCTCGCGCGCCCCCTCCCACCACGTGAGCACCGACCTGGTGAAGGCCGCACGCGCGCGGACCTGCGCGTCCGGAGACCGCCGCCGGTCCGCAGCAGGCTGCGGCGCGAGGGCCCGGGCCAGCGAGCGGATCAGGCCCGAGCCCTCTCGCGGCGCGCTCCCGCCCGAGCGACGGCGCTCACGCGGGCCGCTCCGGTCGCGTCGAGAAGGCTAGGACCCAGTCGTCCGCGGACTCGCCGTCGATCGCGAGCCGCCAGTTGTAGCGGGACTCGGCCGCGAGTGGAAGCGGGCCGAAGTTCAGCGCGAGCGCGACGTCGACTGGACTCCCTGCGGGGACCGCCACGGGGCGGCTCACCTCGAAGTCGCCCCGGACCTCGATTGCCTGCGGGCCGTCGGGCGTCTCCGCGATCACCGGCTGCCCGTCCTCGTCGGTGAGGAAGAGCTCCCAGTGGTGCGCCCGGTCCACCTCGGTCCAGTCAACGTCGATCTTCATCGCGATCGCGGACGGCATCGGGTCGGGCCCGATCAAGCTCCAACCTCCTCCGAGGACGTAGAGCTTCCCGTCGGCGACCTGGGCCGCGTCGCAGAGCAACATCGTTACGTGCACAGGCCCACGGTAGCGGGTCGCGCGTGGGACGTTGCGCCGTTACGCTTCGCCCGATGAGCGAGCTCGGGCTCCGAAACGACGTCTACAGGCGGCCCCTCGCTACGGCACTCGATAGGGTTGGCGTCGCGCCGGGCTGGCGATGCGCGGACGTGGGCGCCGGCTCCGGCGACGTGTCCGTCGCGCTGGCGGAGCTCGTCGGAGCGGAGGGCCGGATCTACGCGGTCGACAGCGACCCGCGCGCGCGCGACGCTGCCGCGCGCGCTGCGGCGTCCGCGGGCCGTGCGCAGGTCGTCGCACTGACCCAGGCCGGTGAGGACCTGCTCCTGCCCGAGGAGGTCGATCTCGCGTTCTGCCGCTTCCTCCTTATGCACGTCGTCGAGCCGGAGATCGTCGTGGCGCGCATGGCTCGGGCGGTACGGCCGGGGGGATTCGTCGTCTTACAGGAGCCGATCACGACTGCGGGCCGCATCGACGGCGCCCCGATGTCCATGCCCGGCGCGCGCCACCCCGACGTCGGGGCCGTGCTGCCGGCGCTCGTGAGAGTGCTCGGGCTCGAGCTCGTCGACGCGTGGGCCGAGGCGCCCGCCGGCGCCGGACCCGGCCCGGTGGCGCGCTACCTCTCGTCGCTGACCGACGTCGACCCGGGCGACGACCCGGTCGTGCTCCCGCCCCTCGTTACGGTCGTCGCCCGCTGCTCCTAGCGGCCGACCGCGCGCCGCGGCCGCGACTCGAGGGCGACAGACGCGATGCCGAGGATCACGACGAGCGAGCACGACGCGACGAGAGCATCGATCGCGACCGCCGTCGGCGTGCGGTGGGCGACGGTCACCGCGACGACGAGGACGGCCGCTCCGGCCCAGGGGAGCAGTACCGCCCGGCTCCGGTGTGCGAGGTGGTGCCCGACGAGGTACCCGAGGATCCCGAGCAGGCCGTAGGACACAGCGAGGATCTGCATAGGGACGCGCGCTGCTGCGTAGCCGGCGCCGAAGACGACGGTCACGACCGTCGGCGACGCGACAACGAGGATCCCCGCCGTCCCGAGCCCGAGGAGCGCGACCTCGCCGAGCCCTATCCAGAACGACCGGCTGTCGTCGGTGCTCACCCCCTTGGCGACGTCGGGGAAGATGGCAGACGCGGCCGCGGCGGCGGCGAAGTACGCGATGCTCCCGGCCGCGGACGCGGCCGCGTAGTAGCCGGAGCCCTGGGCGCTCAGCCAGTGTCGGGCAGCGACCGTGTCGATGCTCATGAGCGAGAGAAGCCCGGTGAAGCCGGCCATCGAGAGCGTCACGTCGCGGACGTGGAGCACGCGATCGCGTGCTCCACGTCTGCGACGTGCGGCCAGGAGGCCGAGCAGGACGACGGCGGTCGCGAGCTCACCAGCTGCCGCACCTGCGAGCGGCCCGACCGCGTCCGGCCGGAGCAGCGCCCACACCCAACCGACGCCTAGGCGCGCGATCGCTCCCGCGACGACCACCGCGGCCACCGCGGTGTAGCGACGTTCGCCGACGAGCGTGCCCCGCGGGACGCCTTCGAGGAGGATCGCCCCGAGGTACACGCCGAGGAGCACGACGATCCAGTCGCCGCTCAGGTGGAGGAGCGTGTCGAGCACCGGGACCAACGCCGCGGAGACCACGACGAGGGCGCCGGCGCCGCACGCGGCTGCGAGCACGGGTCCCCTCAGCCGGTAGGCACCGGGCTCGTCGACGGCGACCTGGCGCGTGACTGCGGCCTGCACGGCGGACAGGGGTATCGCGAGCAGGGCGGCGAGCGCCAGCACGGATCCGACGGCGCCGTACACGCGGGCACCGAGCAACCGCGAGAAGACCGCGTTGGCGGCGAAGCTGAGGCCGCTCACGGCGAGCAGGCCGGCGGTCAGCCGGTGACGGGCGCGCCCCTCCACACCGCTGTCCTCGCGGACGTGCCCGTACGCAGCGCTGCGCACCTCTGGCGCCGGACGCCCCGCGGCGCGCGCCGCCCGGCGGTCCTGCGTCACCGGTGATCGAAGCTCGCCTCGGAGGGGCTGTCACGACGAGCCGCATCCGCGCTCGCATCTCCGTACGCGACGTCGTCCTCGACCACCGCTCTGAGCGACCCCCGGGCGACGATCGGATAGATGAGCCCGAAGCCGGCGAAGAGAGCTCCGTCGATGATGCACGACTGCGCCATCGCTGCGAGGGCGAGCGCTCGCGGGATCGAATGGCCGAGATGCAGCCAGAGCACGAAGAGCACGACGTCGAGGACCACGCCAGCGCCGAGCAGGACGAGACCCACCACCAAGCACGTCGCAGGGAGCGACGGCCGGTTCGGCGGGCGCCGGTGCGCCGTGGCCGGGCCACCGAGGACCGCCCGCTGGCGCTCGACGAGAACGAAGCCGCCGATCAGCGCCTGTGCGCCGACGACGAGCGCGATCCCCGAGATGAAGCTCGGCTGCCACCGGAGCGACCCGACCGCGAGCCCGGACGGCACGACGAGCCCGACGACCTGGAGAGCGACGCCGAGCAGCATGAGAACAACGCCCGGTGCGACGAGCATGAGGTGCGGGGCGAGCAGCAGGATCTGGCGCACATGGCGCCATCCGTCGGAGAACGTGTTGAGCTTGGACACGCCTACGCGCTCGCGGTACCCAGTGCTCGTCTCGGTCACCCGAAGCCCTGCCCGCCCCGCCCGGATGAGCATCTCCGACGCGAACTCCATGCCCGTCGAGCGAAGGTCGAGCGCGAGGATGGCGTCGCGGCGGAAGGCTCGATAGCCCGACTGGCTGTCGGTCAGCGTGAGACCGTGCGACGCACGGCGTACGAGCATGGTGAGGGCCGGAGTCCCGACTCGGCGGTGCAGGAACGGCATCGTCGAGCGCGGTGCCTCGGAGAGGCGCTCTCCGACCACGATGTCCGCGGCGCCGTCCACGACGGGCTGGACGAGCCGCGCGATCTTCGAGAGGTCGTAGGTGAGGTCCGCGTCGGCCATGACGACGATGTGGCCGCGTGCCGCGTCGATCCCCGCACGTAGGGCGCTGCCGTAGCCCGGCCTGCGCTCGTGAATGACCCGCGCGCCGTGAGCGCGGGCGACCTCGACCGATCGGTCGGTCGAGTTGTTGTCGACGACGAGCACCTCGCCCGTCATGCGCGCCGCGGCGAGAGCAGAGGCCGCCTCGTCGATGCATGCGCCGACCGAGCTCTCCTCGTTGAGGCACGGGAGGACGACGGTGACGAGCGTGTCGTCGGTCGCAACTGCCTCAGCCGTCACTCGACGCCGCCTCCAGAGTGTGCCCAGGAATCGGGCCCGTCCGGCTCGGGAGCCTACTCGTTGGCCGCCGAGCGCCTCGGGCGGTCGGAGGCAGGATCGCAGCTCAGCGTCGGTCTCGCACCGACACGGCTCAACTAGGGTGCGTCCATTCGCCTCCTCGAGACACCCCCCCGCTATCCGCCGTACACCGGCGGCGTCGAGAACGTCGCTCATGCCGTGTGCAGCCGCCTCGTGGCCCTGGGCGACGACGTCCTCGTCGTCTGCGCAGATGAGCCCCGCGGCAGCGGGGACGCCGGCGACGGCGTCCAGGTGAGACGCCTGCCGTGGCGCCTCAAGATCGCGAACACCAACATCACGCCGCGACTCCCATGGGTGCTCGTTCAGGAGCCCTGGGACCTCGTCCACACGCACCTGCCCACACCGTGGTCGGCGGACTGGTCGGTGCTCGTCGCGCGGCTGCTCGGCCGCGGCTCGGTCGTCTCGTACTACAACGAGATCGTCGGGGAGGGGCTCGCTCGGCGAGCCGCCCGGCTGTATGCGGCGACGGTGCAGCGCCTCACCCTCGGCCTGGCGGACCGGGTCGTCGTCGTCTCGGACGCCTGGCGCGACCAGCTCGTGTCCGCCCAGCCGGCCCTCGCGGACAAGATCGTCGTCATCCCGACCGGTGTCGACCTCGTCCGATACACCCCGGGCGAGAGGGGGGACGGTAGCCAGCTCCTCTTCGTCGGGATCCTCGACCGGTTCCACCGGTACAAGGGGCTCGACGTCCTGCTCGCGGCCCTCGCGCGCGTGGAGGCGCCGTTCGAGCTCACCATCGTGGGCGAGGGAGACTTGCGCGGCGAGTACGAGCGCCAGCGTGACCACCTCGGGCTGCACGGCCGCGTCCGCTTCGCAGGCCGAGTCGACGACGACGAGCTGCGCGAGGAGTACGCGCGCTGCGACGTCTACATCCTTCCGTCCGACTTCGCCCCACAGGAGGGCGGGTTCACGCTCACAGCGCTCGAGGCGATGGCGAGCGGGGCGCCCGTGATCCTCGCCGACGGAGCCGGACAGGTCGCTGTCGACGCTGCCGAGTTCGGCGCGGGGTTGCGCGTCCGCGCGGGCGACGTGGACGGCCTCGCCGCGGCGGTAACGGCGCTTCTGGGCGACGCCACGGAGCGCTGCCGGATGTCGGCCGCCGCGCGCGCGTTCGTCGAACGGCGGCACTCGTGGGACGCGATCACCGACGAGAGGCGGGCGGTCTACGCCGACGCGGCGCGTGCCGCGCGGGAACGCCGTCGCGGCGAGCGAGGGATCGGCTGAGCGCCGCGCTCCGCGCCGCGGCGGTCGTCGTCGCGTGGCGTGATCTCGGGACGACGGGCGACGCCCTGCGAAGCCTCGCGGCATCGACCGTCGCGCTCGACCCCATCATCTGCGTGGCGCAGGAGTACTCGGCGGCCGACCGCACCGTCCTCGCCGGCGCGGCACCCGGTGTCACCGTGCTCGCGATCGATGAGAATCTCGGCTACTCCGCGTCGGTGAACCTCGGCATGCGGCACGCCATGGCTGCCGGTGCCTCGTGGGTGCTGCTACTGAACAACGACGCGACGGCCACCCCGACGTGCGTCGCGCGCTGCCTCGCTGAGGCGGAACGCTACGAAAGGGTTGCAACGGTCGGACCCGCCGTCGTGTACCGCGACCGGCCAGAGCGCCTCTGGTTCGCGGGGGCGCGGCTCCATCGCGGTCTCGCCGTCGTGTGGCACAAGGGGTACCGCACCCCGAGCTCGGCACCGCCTGCGAGCGCGGACACCGACTACGTTCCCGGCTGCTGCGCGCTGGTCTCCTGCGACGCGTGGCGCGACGTGGGGCCGCTCCGCGACGACTACTTCATGTACTTCGAGGACGCCGAGTGGGGCGAGAGGGCCCGCGCGGCGAGGTGGCGGGTCCGCTACCTCGGCGAGGTGCTGTGCGAGCACGCGATGGCCGCGTCATCGGGGACGAGCGGCAGCCGCTACCTGTCGGAGAACGCGGCGTACTACCTCGCCCGAAACCCGTTGCGCTTCGCCCGCGAGACGCCGACACGCGGGCTCCGACTGGCGCGTACCCTCGGAGCGCTAGTGATCTGGACGGCATACAATCTCACGCGGATCTCCCCGAGAATGTGGCGCACCTCCGGGCTCGCCCTCCTCGAGGGGCTGCGCGACGGGTGGCGCGGTGACATGGGGCGGCGAGGCTCGCGTGAGCCAGCCCGCGCGCGTGCGCGTCCACAGCACCGCGGGGAGCGCTGAGCGAGTGGAGCACCGACCGAAGGGGGGCGGCCACACGCTCCCGCTCGACGGCGTGCGGGCGTGCATCGTCTACGACTGCCTCTTCCCACAGACCGCCGGTGGAGCGGAGCGCTGGTACCGGGCGCTTGCGGAGGACCTCGTGGAGGACGGGGCTCGTGTGACCTACCTGACGCGCCGTCAGTGGGACGGGGAGCCGCCGGAGATCACCGGTGTCGAGGTCGTCGCGGTGATGGGCGCCGCCGAGCTGTACCACGCTGACGGTACGCGACGGTCCGGTCCACCGCTGCGGTTCGGCGCTGGGGTCCTCGCCTGGCTCCTCGGCCACCGACGCGACATCGACACGGTCCACCTCGCGAACTTCCCGTACTTCTCGCTCATCGCCGCCCGGCTGGCGCTCGCCGGGACCGGAGTCTCGATCTACGTCGACTGGCTCGAAATCTGGCCACGGCGCTTCTGGCGCACGTACGTCGGGAGCCTCGCCGGGACCGTGGGTGCGGTGGTCCAGCAAGCCTGCATCGCGCTCACGCCACACGCCTTCGTCTTCCTGCCCGCGAACGCCGAGCGCCTCCGCCGCCACCGCTACCGGGGTCCGATTACGGTGCTCGCGGGCCTGCTCCCGGCGGCGTCGTCGCGGACGGCCGCGCGCGTCACGGACCGGGCCCGCCCGGTCGCGCTGTTCGTCGGGCGCCACGTCAAGGACAAAGGAGTGCGCCTGCTTCCCGAGATCCTCGAGCTCGCGCGCCGCGCGCTGCCCGACCTCGAGCTCGTCGTCGCCGGCGACGGCCCCGAGCGACCTCTCACCGAGGCCGAGGTACGTCGCCGAGGCCTCGCCGCGTGCGTGCGGTTTACCGGCAGGATCGACGACGACGAACTCCTCGAGCTGTTCTCGCTCGCGACCTGCACGGTCGTCCCCTCCTCGCGCGAGGGGTACGGCCTCGTCGTCGTGGAGTCAAACGCTGCTGGCACTCCCGTCGTCGTCGCCGCGAACCCCGAGAACCTCGCTGTGGGGCTCGTCTCGGACGGCGTGAACGGCTATGTCGTCGAGCCTGCACCCGCAGCCGTCGCGGACGGGATCGCTCGCGTCGTCGCCGCGGGCGACAGGTTGCGCCGGTCGACACTCGCCTGGCACCGCACGCAGTCACGCAGCTCGACGATCGCGCGCTCGACTTCGCAGGTCGCGGCGGTGTACGCCTCGGACGGCGCCGCGCGCCGGGCTCGGTTGCGCTGAGAGCGGGCCGCGCACACCGGTGGGCTCACGCTCGCTTAGCGCGTAGGTGGCGCGGGCCCGAACCGGCAGAACTTCACCGGCTGGTACCCAGCGCCGATCTCGGCGCGCACGACGTCGCACGCCCGCGCGACGAGCCGGGGGGCTCCGAGTCGCGCGAGGTACCTCGAGGTGCCTCGCGGAGTGCTCAGGCCCGGGCGAGCGGGGACGTCGACGAACGCGACGTCGACGTCCCCGTGGTCGGCGCGCACGCGGTCGAGAGCGCGGTGGGCCAGCGCCCGGTTTGCCGGCGTGAGGAGGTTGCCGATGCCGCCGATCGCGATCACGCGCGCAGGAAGCTGCGGGAAGAGGAAGCCCATCGGCTGACCTCCGACCTCCGCGACGGCGTCGATCCGCCCGTTGTCGAGCACCGCCGGCGTCGCAAGAGAGAAGAAGCGCGAGCCGAATGGCGCACGCTGCCAGTAGTTTCCAGGGTACGCGCTCGCCGCGCAGATAGCGCAGACGGCTACGAATCCGGGCACGAACGCCCGTGCCGCGGTCGCGCGCCGCGCCGAGCCGGAGGGGAGGAGGGCGAGAAGGCGGCGCGCCGCCGCATAGACGACGACGGGCGAGATGAGCTCGAGCGGGATGATGTAGCGGTAGATGTCGAACACCTTCATCCACACGGCGAGGGTGACGGCGAACAGGGCGACGAGGTAGCGGTCTGCGTCGGCATGCGCGTCGGGCCGCGCGGCCCCTCCGTGCACGTCGCGCCACTGTTCGCGTCCCGCACGCGCTCGCACGAGGCGACGGCCCGCTCGGGCGCACGAGAGGATCACGAGGACGGCGGCGAGCACGTAGGCGAGCGGCATCGACAGCTCCCGAAACCTGACCTCGGCGACGCCAAGGGGGTGGAGCACCCAGTAGACGGGGTAGACGACCGCCTCGGCGAGCGACTTCGGGCCGAACTTCGATGTCCCGAGGCTCCCTCTCGGGACGTAGGGCGAGTGGAAGATGCCGAACGACGCCTGTGTGAAGGCGATCGGGTCGTCGTAGTTCCGCCACAGATACCAGCTCCAGTAGCCGGAGGTCGCGAGCGCGCCGGCAATCGCGCCGGCCGCACCTGCAACAAGCCGCCGAACTCGCGCTGGGACGGTGCCACGTACCGCGGCTGCCCCGAGGACGATCCCGATCGCGACGGGCAGCTCGGAGAACTTGAGCCCCGCGCCTAGGCCAGCTGCGCAACCCGCGGCCGCCCACCAGAGGAGCTCGACGCGACGTGGCGTTCCCACCGCTCCTTCCGCCGACGGGCTGCCCGACCCGGCGCCCGCGGGAGCAGGGGTAGATGGCGCACCGGTGAGCTCGATGGCCCGAAGCGCGCACAGCACGCCGATGAGCAGCGGGATCGACACGAGCGTGTCGCCCATCGAGTTGCCGATCTCCGACG
>DATLRJ010000193.1:0-2529 GCA_035534715.1 Acidimicrobiales bacterium
CGGACGACGGCGACGCCTGACCAAGGCGTCCAGCGATCGGATCGTGCGGCGTCGCGTCCATCGCGAGGTGCGACACGACGCCCACGGTGAACGCCGTCACCGGTCGGTCGGAAAGCGCACGGCCGATGAGCCTACCGACGAGAACGTGAGAGGTGACGAACACACCCCGATCGTGTCACGTCACGACGTCGCCGCCGGGCAGCAGGCGATCCGCGACCTGCGCTCCCCGTCTGTCTAAGGCCGGTGGACTGCGATCGTCGCGAGCAGCGCCCGGTGGTCGCTACCGGGCCCCGGCACTGCCGCGATCTTGGTCGTCGAGATTCCCGTGCCCGCGAGCACGTGGTCGATGCGCACGATCGGCGGCACGTGGTCGCCCTGCGGCCACGTCATGTCGAAGGGATGGCCGCGCGCTGCCGCGGCGTCCGCGATCCCGCTCGCGAGGACCGCGTCGAAGCCCGCGTTCCCCCAGCTCGCGTTGAAGTCGCCGACGACAAGCAACCGGCCCGTGCCCCGCGTGGTCTCCCGGTGCGCGATGCGCTCGAGATCGGAGAGCCACAGCGCGCGAGACAACGTCGGCGCGTCGGTGTGCACGACCCACACCCGGATGGCGCCTTCGGGGAGATCGAGCGTGAGCGCGACGAGAACGGGGTTGCCGGCAGTCCACATCACGTGCGTCACATGGATCGGGTAGCGGCTTGCGACGGCGAACCCCCACGGGGCGGCGCCCTCGAGCTCGTAGCGGTGGGAAAGGCCGCGGCGCGCGGGGCTCGCCTCGAGCTGGGAGAAGTCCGCGGGGCTTATCTCCTCGAAGGTCGCGAGCTCCGGACGGACCTGCGCGATCTCGGCCGCGTAGCCGGCCATGTCCGTGTTGCCGCCGTCCGCCCCGGCATTCGCGTCGAACAACCGCAAGTGAGGCGAGGTTCCCGCCCACGAGGGCAGCGGGCGAGCGGCGAGCACCTCGGGCGCCGCGAACGCGAGCTGCGCCCCGAGCACGACGAGCGCCACACTCGCGAGCACGGGACGGCGCCCGATCGCGGCGACGGGGAGCACGACCCACACGGGAGCGTACGCGAGCGCGTTCGTCGAGTTGATCTCCGCGAGGAGCGTCGCGCCGTCGAAGTCGACGAGCCGCGCGATCGCGACCGCGCCGAGCACCGTGAGCGTGGCCCACCCGATCCCGGCGAGCAGCGGGTGGAGACGCCAGCGGCGCCAGCGGCGCACGGCGCGGGTGACTCGCGCGTCGGGTCGGCGCCAGGAGACGTCGCGCGTCGCGAGATCGACCACCGTTAGATGATCGCAGACGGTGCCCCCGACCACGACGCACCGTCCCGGCTCCCCTCCGGTGCTCGTTGCGGGCGCATCGTCGCCGCTCCGAGCCGCCGGCGTCACGAGTCGTCGTCGTAGAGCTACTCCCGGTTCGTGTCCGGCCCTACTGCTCCGGGAGCACGCGCACGCCGCCGTCGTCCCGGGCCAGCGGACCATTCGGGAACGCACCACGACCTCGCTTCGCGCGAGGCCAGACGCGACCGCCGCTCAGACGGCTGCGAGCTCGGTTGCGACGCCGAGCCGATCGAGGTCGCGCTGGATCTCCTCACGGTAGATCGGGTTCATCGCGACGACGAGCGAGGGATGGAGGTCGGCGAGGGCCTCGGGCGCAACGATGCGCGCGCCCGAGCCCGGGAGGTACTTGCCGTGCTTGAACGGGTTGATGTCGACGACCTCGGACACCGCCCCGGCCAGGTCGATCCCGGCGAGGAAGGCGACTGCCTTCGACCCGGAGCCCCACAGGACCACCCGTCCCGATCGCTCCACGGCTTGTTCGATGCGCTCCCGCCAGAACCTGAGGGTCGCTTCGCGTGCGGCGAGGAAGTGTCCGACCCCCGCCGTGACCTCGGCGAGGTCGTCCTCCAGCGCGAGTGGCGGACCGGGTGCAAGGGCCGTCTTCGCGGGCCGGGCCTCGATGAGAAGGTACTGATCGTCGTACGCGCGTGAGATGTCGACCGGGTCGAAGCCGCACGCGCGGAACAGCCGAGCGAGTGATCCGGCGCTGAAGTACGAGCAGTGCTCGTAGTAGACGTCGTAGAAGGCGCCCTCGTTGAGCACGCGCAGGACGTCGGGCAGCTCGAAGAGCACGACGGTGCCGAGCCGGTCGCCGATGCCACGGCGCACGAGGTTCATGAACTCGGCGACGGGCGCGATGTGCTCGAGCGTGTGCCGGCAGACGACGACGTCGGCCTCGAGGTGCGCGTACCGCTCGTCGTAGAAGTCCGCGACGAACTCGACCTGCCTGAGCGTCGCCTCGCCGAGACGCTCGGGATGGACGCCCGGATCGATCCCGATTCCCCGATTACCTCCGAGCTCGCAGATGAGCTCCAGGAACTCGCCCTTTCCGCACCCGATCTCGAGGACCCGTCGTCCCCGGATTTCGTAGCGATCGATCCAGCGGGTCGCGAGCTCGGTCGCGAACTCCCGAAATCGCGGCGAGAACCCCTGCGTCTCTTCGTAGCGGTCCGAGTACTCGGCGAGCGC
>DATLRJ010000194.1:0-14238 GCA_035534715.1 Acidimicrobiales bacterium
ACCTACCGTGTCCTCGCCGCGGCGGACGCCGCGATCATGGTGCTCGACGTCGCGAAGGGTATCGAGGAGCAGACGCGCAAGCTCTTCGAGGTCTGCCGAGCCCGGTCGCTGCCGATCGTCACCTTCATCAACAAGTACGACCGTCCCGGGCGCGATCCGCTCGAGCTGCTCGACGAGATCGAGGAGCAGATCGGGCTCCGGTCCACCCCAGTCACGTGGCCGGTCGGCATCCCGGGCGATTTCCGGGGCGTCGTCGACCGGCGCAGCGGGACGTTCGTGCGCTACGTGCGCACCGTCGGCGGCTCGACTGCTGCGCCGGAGGAGATCGTCGAGGCCGAGCGCGCGTCGTCCGAGGAGGGCGAGGACTGGAGCCGAGCGCTCGAGACGTGCAGCCTCCTCGACGAGGTCGGGGCTGACTTCGACGCGAAGTCGTTCGCCGCGGGCGACTCGAGCCCGCTGTTCGTCGGCTCGGCGCTCACGAACTTCGGCGTTCGCCACCTGCTCGACGCGGTCGTCGACCTCGCGCCGGCGCCGGGGCCGCGCCCCGACGCGGACGACGCACCCATTCCCCTCGCGTCGCGCTTCTCCGGACAGGTATTCAAGATCCAGGCGAACATGGACCCGGCGCACCGTGATCGCGTCGCGTTCGTCCGTGTCTGCTCCGGCCGCTTCGAGCGCGGAATGACCGTGACGCAGGCGTCGACGGGCAGGCTGTTCGCCACGAAGTACGCCGCGTCCGTCCTCGCCTCGGAGCGCTCGACGATCGACGAGGCGTTCCCGGGCGACGTCGTCGGCCTCGTGAACGCGGGCGATCTGCGCATCGGTGAGACGCTCTACGACGGCGACCCTGTGCGCTACCCGCCGATCGCGGTCTTCTCTCCCGAGCTGTTCGCGTCCGTCCGAGTTCGGAGCAGCTCTCGGCACAAGCAGTTCCGACGCGGGCTCGACGCGCTCGACGAGGAGGGTGTCGTCCAGCTCCTGAGCGACCCGGGCGGCGACCTCACGCCAGTGCTCGGAGCGGTCGGTCAGATGCAGTTCGAGGTCGCCGCGCACCGCCTCGAGCACGAGTTCGGCGCGGCGGTCGACTTGTCTCCGACGCCGTACCGGGCGGTGCGCCGCACCGATGACGCGACCGCGAAGATGCTGCGGGACAGCCCGGGGAGCCGGATACTCGCCAGGCGCGATGGCACGCTCCTCGCGTTGTTCGAGAGCGAGTACTGGCTCGCCCGGCTCGAGAGCGACCACCCCGAGTGGTGCCTCGAGCGCGCCGTCGTCTGATCGCGCCGTACCCACTGCGCTGCTGCCCGCAGCGACGCCGCGCCCGAGCGAGACGCGGTCCGGCACGCGCCATCACGTCGGAGGAGCCATCTCCGCCAGCCGAATTCGCGCGTCGTTTGCCCTCCGTTCACCGAGCGGACACCATCCGATTGCCCTGCGGTCATCTCGCCACGCAAGCCTGGTGTGAGAGCACGCCGCCAGCGAGCGTCGTGCCGCCGGCGAGCACGGAGCACAGGGCTTATGACCGAGGCGCCGATCGGCGACTCTCGCGGGGTGAGCGTCGACGATCTGCTCGACGAGGCCCCGACGAGCCGGTTCCACCACAAGGCCGTGATCGTGTCCGGCGTCGGATTCTTCACCGACGCCTACGACCTCTTCGTCATAAGCACGGTCGCGACACTCGTCGCCACACAGTGGCACCTCAGCACGACGGAGACGAGCTGGGTCTCGGGCTCGGCGATCCTCGGCGCGTTCTTCGGTGCAGTGATATTCGGGAGGATCGCCGACCTTCTCGGTCGCAAGCGCGTCTACGCGATGGTCGCGGCGATCATGATCCTCGGAGCCGTCGCATCGGCGGTCGCTCCCGGGTTTGCGTGGCTCGTCGTCGCCCGATTCGTGCTCGGGCTCGGCATCGGTGGCGACTACCCGGTGTCCGCGGTGCTCATGAGCGAGTACGCGAACCGGGTGGACCGCGGGCGGCTGGTGGGGCTCGTGTTCTCCATGCAGGCTCTCGGCCTCGTGGTCGGCCCGCTCGCCTCCCTCGCGCTCCTCGGCCTCGGGATCGGCGACGCGGCGACGTGGCGGGTGCTCCTCGGTCTCGGCGCGGTGCCTGCTGCTGCGGTGCTGTACCTCCGGACGCGCATGCCCGAGTCGCCGCGATTCACCGCGCACGTGCGTGGCGACGCGGAGCGCGCCGCGGCGGACGCCGCGACCTTCTCGGACGGGGTCGTGGGCGCTCGGCCCGTCCTGTCGTCGCGCCCCCGGACGCGCCGGGCGCGCGATCTCGTGACCGACACGCGCCTGCTGCGGCTCGTCATCGGCACCGCGGGATCGTGGTTTCTCTTCGACTACGCGTACTACGGCAACACCTTGTCGCTCCCCGCGATCCTCGCGAAGGTCGACGTCCACGCGACCCTCGTCGCGAAGCTCGTCTGGACGCTCGGGATGTTCGTCGCGTTCGCCGTCCCTGGCTACGCGCTCGCGGTCTGGAAGATGGACACGTTCGGCCACCGGAAGCTCCAGCTCCTCGGCTTCTCGGTGCTCGCGCTCTCGTTCCTCCTCCTTGCAGCGGTCCCGGCCCTCACGTCCGACGTCGCGCCGTTCCTGCTCGTGCTCGGCGTGAGCTACTTCTTCGTCGAGTTCGGCCCGAACACGACGACGTTCGTGCTTCCGTCCGAGCTGTTCCCGACCGAGCTTCGCACGACCGGGCACGGCATCGCAGCGGGCGTCGGCAAGCTCGGCGCGTTCGCCGGCGTGTTCGTGGTGCCCCAGCTCGAGGTGCACATCGGGCTGCGGGGGATGCTCGTCGTCGCGGGCAGCGCGGCGCTGCTCGGCCTGGCCGTCACGCGGCTGCTCCCCGAGCCGTCGGGACGTGGGCTCGCGGACGTCGCTGCGCAGGGGACGACGCCGAGCGACATCCGCGGACCGGTCGCGGGCGCGGCCGCGCGGCGCTGAGGGCGCCCCCGCGCCGCGCTGAGGGCGCCCCCGCGCGACGGCGATGTTGCCGGAGGGCGTCGTGACCTCACGACGGTGCAAGGTCGTCCTCGAGGCCTTCGGCGGGTGACCCGACGCCGTCCCGGCCGGCCCCCTGGAAGAGCTCCACTTTCAGCGGGCTCTCAGCCAGGGCACCGTGACCTCCCAGTGCCGGCCGCGAGGATCGTGGAGTGACCCCGACGAGCACGCAGGCGCGACCAGGCACTTCGCGCACGGTCACACCACCCGCGCCGCGCCCGCACCGCCCCGGACCCGCTCCGAGACCTCGTGTCGCCGACGCGCTCGCGGCGCTCGCGGGGATCGGGCTCGGTGCGACGCTCGGCGCGGTCGCGACGGCGGAGTCCTGGGGCGCGCTCACCTCTCGAGGGGGCGTGCTGCTCGCCGCGGGCCGCTTCGCGGGCTTCACGGGCGCGTACCTGATGCTCGTCATGGTGGTGCTCATCGCGCGGCTGCCGTGGCTCGAGGGGGCGGTCGGCCAGGATCGCCTCGTCCGGCTCCATCGGCGCATCGCGCCGTGGGCGCTGTGGCTCATCACCGCCCACGTCGTGCTCATCACGCTCGGCTATGCCCAGCTCACGAAGACGGGCCCGCTCCACCAGCTGTGGACGTTCGTGACGTCCTACCCGGACCTGCTCGCCGCCGTCGTGGGCTTCGGCCTGCTCGTCATGGCGGGGATCACCTCGATCCGGATCGCCCGCCGCCGCCTGCGCTACGAGACGTGGTGGATCGTCCACCTCTACACGTACCTCGCGCTCTCGCTCGCGTTCGCGCACCAGATCATCACCGGCATCTCGTTCCTCGGTCACCCGCTCGCACGGGCGATCTGGATCGCCGTCTGGGCCTCGACTGCCGGCGTCGTGCTCACCTTCCGAGTCCTCCAGCCCATCTGGAGGAGTGCCTGGCACCAGCTGCGCATCGTGAGCGTGCGCGAGGAGGTGCCCGGCGTCTTCTCGGTGATCTGTTCGGGGAGGCACCTCGATCGGCTCGCGGTCTCGGGCGGGCAGTTCTTCCAGTGGCGCTTCCTCGTGCGCGGGCTGTGGTGGCAGGCGCACCCGTACTCGCTCTCGGCCTTGCCGAAGCCGCCGTACATCCGGGTGACGATCAAGGGCCTCGGCGACCAGAGCCGAGCGGTCGCGAGGCTCACGCCGGGCACACGAGTCGCGATCGAAGGGCCGTACGGCGCGTTCACCCACCACGCACGCGCCACGGACAAGGTCGCGCTGATCGGCGCTGGGGTGGGGATCACGCCGCTTCGGGCGTTGCTCGAGGACCTTCCCCGCACGGTCGACGTGAGCGTGATCGTCCGGGCGTCGACTCCGCAGGACGTCGTCCACGGCGACGAGGTCGCCGCGCTCGTCGCCGAGCGGGGCGGACGGCTCCACCAGATCGTGGGCGCCCGCCGAGAGGCGCGGCTCGACGCCCGCGCCCTGCGCACGATCGTCCCGGACATCGCGGGTCGGGACGTGTACATCTGCGGACCCGAGGACTTCGGCGACGCGGTCACTGACGCGGCGCGCGATCTCGGTGTGCCAGAACCCCAGGTCCACCGTGAGATCTTCTCCTTCTAGGCGTGCCGTGCACGCCCTGACGACACATCGATCGAGGCAATTGCGATGAGAAGGACACCTATCGTGATCGCGGCGACGGTCGCTGGGCTGGCCGGCGTGCTCGGGTTCCACACGAAGCCCGCCCAGATCTCCTTCGGCGTCTCGTCGGGGACCGCGACCGGTGCATCGGCGGCGACCGGCTCGACGACCCCGAAATCCACGGGCGCCTCGTCGTCAGGTGGCTCCGCGGCGAGCACCTCCTCCTCGGCGCCGGCACCGGCGGCGACGGCGACGAAGCAACCGGCCGCCGCGGGCGCGGCGGCTGGCGCGGCCACGCGAACGGCCACCGGCGCGGTCGTGAACTACAACTACGGAGTCATGTCGGTGAAGGTGACCGCGTCCGGCACGCACGTCACCCACGTCTCCATCGCGACGCTCGACGACGGCGGCAACTCGCTCTCCCAGTCGATCGACCAGCAGTCGATCCCGATGCTCGAGCAGCAGGCGATGCAGGCTCAGAGCGCGAGCATCCAGGGAGTCTCGGGGGCGAGCTACACGAGCGCCGGGTTCGCCCAGTCGTTGCAGTCGGCGCTCTCCAAGCTCGGCCTGAAGTGATGTCCGGTCCGCCCGAGCGGGCCGACGCACCAGTGCCCGCCCCCGAGGTCCACCGCCTCGAGCAGGTCATGGGGACGGTCGTCGTCATCGACGTGTACACCGGCGGCGAGCCCTTCGCAGCGGACGCGTACCGCCGGCTCGCGCGCGCTCGAGCGGTGCTCCATCGCGCGGATGCCGTGTTCAGCACGTGGAAGGCGGACAGCCCGGTGAGCCGGCTCCGGCGCGGCGAGATCGGGCTCGACGAGGTTCCGGTGGACGTCCGCGACGTGCTCGAGCTGTGCGCGACCGCGCGAGACCTCTCGCGGGGGTGGTTCGACCCGTGGGCGATGCCCGGTGGGGTCGATCCGACGGGGTACGTCAAGGGGTGGGCCGCACACCGGGCGCTCCTCGCGCTCGCGGGCCCGGGGGTGACGGGTGCGCTCGTCAACGCGGCGGGGGACGTCGCGTGCCACGGCAATCCCGCGCCGGGCGAGCCCTGGCGCATCGGGGTGGCCGATCCGGCGTCGCCCACGCAGCTCGCGGCTGTCGTCGAGGTCACCGGCGCGATCGCGACGTCGGGGACATACGAGCGCGGCGCTCACCTCGTCGACCCGAGATCCGGCACCCCGGCGGCACGCGCCGCCTCGGCGACGATCGTCGGCCCCGACCTGGGGCTCGCCGACGCCCTCGCGACCGCGCTCGCGGTCGCTGGCCCGCACGGGCTCGAGTTCGTCGAGGCCGTCGACGGCTACGGCGGGCTCACGATCAGCGCCGACGGGGCCTGGCACGCGACGCCGGACTTTCCCTTCGCGAGGGAGCCGGACGGCCCTCGGAGCGCGTCGCCGTGACCGTCGCGGCACGCGCGCCGCGCCCGAGGGCCGATCGCCACCATCGCGGCGCGCGGCAGATCGCGCGCGGCGCCGCGGCGACGGTGGCCGTTGCGGCCGTGGCCGTGGCCGCGCGTCTCGCGGTGCCAGGCGCGAGCGCGAGCCCGAGGGCCGCGTGGGCACACCGCGCCCCCGGGCACGCGACCCCGCCGCTCGCGGTCGGCACCGCGCTCCTACGGTGGTCCTTCCCCTTGCCGATAAGTCGCGAGGTCGTGCTTCCCGCGAGCGGGCACTCCGCGCTCCTCGTTGCCGGGGGCCTCGACGCGGCCGGAGTGACGACGGGTCGTGTCGTCGTGCTCCGCACGACGAACGGCGCCTCACGCGTCGTCGGCTCGCTCGCGACGCCGACGCACGACGCCGGCGGGGCACTCCTTGCGGGCGCGGCGCTCGTCATCGGGGGCGGGAGCGCCTCCCCGATCGGGAGCGTGCAGCGCGTCACGAGCGGCGCGAGGGCGGTGACGAGCGAGACCGGGACGCTCCCCCAGCCCCGGTCCGATCTCACCGCGGTCACGATCGGCCGGACTGCGTACGTCGTCGGCGGCTACGACGGCCTGGCGTTCGATCCCGAGGTGCTCGCGACGACCGACGGGCGCTCGTTCCGGACCGTCGCCGCGCTGCCCGTGCCCGTCCGCTACCCGGCGGTCGCGGTTATGTCGGGCCGGATATATGTGTTCGGGGGGGAGGCCGCCGACGGCAGCCCCGTGAGCACCGTGCAGGTCGTCGATCCCGCGACCGGGCGTGCGGCGGTTGTCGGCCGGCTCCCCGTCGCACTCGAAGGGGCGGTCGCCGCGGTCCTCGGCGGAACCGCCTACGTCGTTGGCGGCGAGTCCCCGTCCGCCGCGTCCGGGCTCGTCCCGGTCGCGCAGGTCTACGCGTACGAGCCGACTCACGACCGGGTCGTACGCGCGGGCTCGCTTCGCGTCGCGGTCACGAACGCCGGGGCGGCGGTGCTCGGGTCTCGCCTGTTCGTCGTCGGCGGGGAGATCGCGGGCGGCGCGCCGACCGCGGACGTCCAGAGTGTCCAGCGCCGGTAGCGACGGCGCCGCCCCCGCCGCCCGCGCCGTCAGCGCCCGAAACGCCGCTCGCGCCGCCCGCGCCGTCAGCGCCCGAAACGCCGCTCGCGCCTTGCGTAGTCCCTGAGCGCTCGGAGGAAGTCGACGCGACGGAACGCGGGCCAGTACGGGTCGACGAAGACGCATTCCGCGTACGCGGCCTGCCATAGCAGGAAGCCGGACAGTCGAACCTCGCCGCTCGTGCGGATCACGAGGTCGGGATCGGGGAGCCCGCTCGAGTAAAGGTGCGAGGAGAGCGCGTCGATGTCGATGCGCTCCGCGAGATCGCTCCCGCCGAGCCCTCGCGCGACCAGGTCCGCGACGAGAGCGCGGCACGCGTCGACGATCTCCTGACGGCCGCCGTATCCGAGGGCGAGGTTGACGTGCCATCTACTGCCGTGCGGGGCGTCGTTCGCCGCCTTCACGGCAGCCGCGAGCGGTTCGGGGAGCAGGTCGAGGCTGCCGATGACCTGGAGCGAGAAGTCGAGGGAGCGCGCGAGCCCGGGCAGGTCCCCGAGCAGCTCGACGAGGACGGCGAAGTACGGTTCTAGCTCCTCCGCGGGGCGTTGGAGGTTGTCGGTCGACAGCACCCATGCGGTGACGGCGGGCACCTCGAGCATCGCGCACCAGGTGAGGAATTCCTCGAGCTTGGCCATGCCGCTGCGGTAGCTCGTCGTGTAGTCCTGGTGACCTTCGGCGCGAGCGAAGCGCCGGTGGCCGTCGAGAATCACCCCGATGTGCGCCGGGAGCCGGCCAGCGGGAAGGCGGCGTGCGAGCCGGTGCTCGTAAAAGCGGTAGAGCGGCGCGGACCAGGCCATGGTGCCCTCCCTGGGTCGGCCGGCGGGTGCCGCGGGCACGCGGAGCCGTCCTCTCGGTGCGCCAAGTCTGCACGATCGGCCAGCGGCCGTACAACCGGGCCCCTCGCGTCACCGGCGCGGCGTGACGGTTGGGACAGGCTGCTCACGCCCCGAAGAAGGTGCCGGCCTTTCCGACGAGGAGCAGGCCGAGGAGCACGCCGACGGCGAGGCTCGCCGCGAGCGCCCACTGACGCGCGCCGGCCCCGGCGACGTCGCGCCGGGTGCGTCCGTAGAAGTCCCGCGGGGCGACGCGGGCCGTCTCGAGCACGTGGCCGAGGACGTGGATGGCCATCGCGCCGAACCACAGGACGAAGCTCGCCTTGTGGAGCAGGAGGAGGTTGTCGCGCAGGCCGCCCCTACCGACGAACAGCAGCCCGATGCCGCTCGCGAACAGGACGAGGGTGAACACGACGACGACGGGCCCGAGGACGCGAAGAAGCGCCTGCGGAGGGCCCTTCCGGCGGTAGGCGGGCGCGCCCGAGTAGTAGCGCACGAATCGGTAGCCCGTGCTCAGGATCTTCAACACGACCGGCGGGACGAGCAGCATCCCGATGAAGACGTGAGGGGTGAGGAGAGGGCGGATCTGGAGGACCGTCACACCTTCGGCGGCGAGCAGCACGAGGAGGACTGCGGCCGTCATCGCGGTGAGCCGGGTGTTGCCCTCGACCCCCCGCGCTCCGCGGTCGAGCGCCCCGCGCGCGGCGTGCGCTCGCGTCGCGCCGCGCTGCTCCGGGGCGCCCGAGAACGTCATCTCCCCAGCCTATGGTCGAGATCCTGACAGGCACATGAACTCCGAGAGCCGCAGAGGCGTCCCGTCTCAGCCGTAGCGGGGGTCCCCGACCGGGTAGGTGATCCGTTCGACGATGTCGCGCTGGAAGTTCTCGTAGATCACGTCGACGCACGGGCCGGTCCTGTCCGGCCTGCGGAAAGGGTCGCACAGAGGAAGCAGGCCGGTCGTCGTCGTTCGGCCGTAGAGGTCGCGGAAGGGCACGTTCGACTGGAAGCACACCCAGAAGAAGTGCCGGCCGAACCGCGAGCCCGGCGTGCCGGCCGCGGCCGGGAACGTGTCCGTCGCGGTGATCGTGCCCGAGCCCGGAGCGAACGTGTCCGTCTCGGTGACGACCCGGGGCGCGTGGCGAAACGGGTCCCCGCAGCTGAGGGCGGTGCTCGCCGCGTTGGGGTCGCTCGAGAAGAGCAGGTCGCCGGGGCCTGGCGTCGTCGTCGACGCGTCGGAGGTCAGCGTGCTCGTCGTCAGCGTGTTGGTGCACGCCCCGCCGGTGCACTGCGTGACGGAGTCAGCGACCGACAGCGGCGGGTCGGCGACCGTCGTCGCTGTCCCGCTCTCGTCCCCGATCGTGACCGAGAGAGCGTCCGTACCGTGCGTGGCGTAGGTGTGCGTGCCCGCGACGGTGTACGTGCCTCCCGCGTAGGTGATCACCCCAGGGCTCGAGCTCCCGTCTCCCCAGGAGATGGTCGCGCTGTATTCCGAGAGGAGCGCGCCCGCTGTCGGATCGCTGAACGTCGCGACGGGCACGGTGAAAGCCTGGCCGGTCGTCTGAGGCCCGACCGCGACCGGCGACGCCGTCACCGGGGCTTCCGTGACGCTCGCGGTGCCGTCGACCGAGGTCGCGCGGTTCGACGCGAGCGGGACGCCTTGGACGAGGACGGTCGCATCGGGGTCCGACTGCTCGTCGGCGTAGGTGTGGGTCCCGGCCACCGCGTAGGCGCCCGCGCCGCCCGAGACCGTTCCCGGGCTGCTCGTCCCGTCGCCCCAGTAGATCGTCGCGGAGAAGTCGCTCGCCGCGGAGGTCGACCCCGTGTCGGTGAAGGTCGTGACCTGACCGTCGAACGGCACGCCCTCGACCGCAGAGATCGCCGGCGCGCTCACGGAGACGCCCGGCGTGATGGTGGCGGTGGCTGCAGCCGCTGCCGTGCTCGGAGCAGCCTCGAGCCCGAAGTATGAGGTCGCGTTCGGCAACATCCCGCCGGCGAAGGTCACCGTGCCGCTGCCGTTCCCCGCCGCGATCCCGGAGAACGACGTCCCGGGTCCCTCGTAGCCGGTCGGCCCGAACGGGCACCCGGCCGGCTCCCCGGCCGTCTCGCAAAATCCGTCGTGGCCGAAGGCGAACGACCCCGCGCCGGAGAGCGTGATGCTCTGAAGGACGCCGTCCGAGTCGTTGACGACACCGACGGTCACGTCCTCGTTGCCGAACGTTGCCCCCCCGCCCGACGCGATCGAGACGGAGCCGTCGGGCTCGACCGTCGCCACGTACGTGCACGTCACGGAGGCGGACGCGGAGGAGCTCACCGGGCATGTGGGCGCGACGGCCGTCGCGCCGGCGAGCGATGGCACCGCGACGGTGCCGGCGAGGCCGAGCCCGCCTGCGACGAGGGTGATCGGCGCGACAGACGCGAGCCAGGCATTACGTCGTCGCATGGTCGATCCTCCCGTGGATGGTGGCGCGGAAGCCTACCCTACATTGCGCGCCATTTGATGGTATTTCATGCATCGAGGCTCTCAGCCGCAGCCGTCCAGGTCGCCACCGCATCCCGCGCAGACTTCCGGAGCGGCGACGGCCCCGGCGCGTCTGCGAGAAGGTCGGCGACGTCGACCACCCCCAGGGCCTCGAGGATCCGATCGGCATCCGCGGCGCACGCTGTCGAGGCCGGGGCGAGGTCGGGAGCCAAGCTCGGCTCGCCTAGCCCGGCGAGCCGAGCGGCGGTGCGCGTGCTGAGCGCGACCTCGAAGTCGACGTGGCGCTCGAGCGCTCTCTCGACGCTCTGACCGAGCGCGACTCTGCCGGCGGTGAGGTCGCCGCTGCGGGCGAGGGCGGCGCCTCGTACCCGCAGCAGCAACGGCAGCTGCGGCGCGCCGCCGAGCTCGCGCGCCCGTGCGAGCTCGGCGTCGGCGCGCCGGAGAGCGTCGGTCACCTGGCCCGAGAGCAGTTCGCACTCCGCCCAGCGCGCGCCGGCCTCGAGGGAGTCGGCGAGGCTCCCGAGAGCGTCGGCCTCGCGCTGGGACGCCTCGAACAGCTCGGCCGCCTCGGCGAAGCGCCCGCGACGTGTCGCGACGCGTGCGAGGTTGCACTGGACATAGGCGGCGCCGGACCGGTATCCCGCGGCGCGCCAGGTGCGCGAGACGGACACGAAGAGGCGCTCGGCCTCGTCGATGCGCCCCTGGTCGAGCGCGATCTCGGCGATGTTGTTCTCGTAGAACGCAAGCTGCACGGCGTTACCGGCGCGCCGCGCCGTGTCCTTGGCGCGGGCGTAGAGCTCGAGTGCTTCGTCCCAGCGCCCGCGGAAGTACGCGAACATCCCGAGCGAGTTGAGCATCGTCGCCTGGCCCTGGAGGTCGCCGATCTCCTCGGACAGCGCGAGACCCCGGCGCCAGTTCGCTGGCTCCTCGAGCGTCCCGAGGTCCATGTGCGCCCAGTCGAGCACGCCGAGGGCGTTCGCGAGAGCGTTTTTCTCGCCGGAGCGCTCGGCGGCCTCGACGGCACGCCGGCACCAGGAGATCGCGCGCGCGTGATGGCCTTGCTCCTGGCAGAACCTGCCGTACCACGCGAGCAGCTGCGCACGCTGGCGGCCTGCCTCCTCTCCGTCGTCTCCGTCGAGCAGCCGGAGCGCTCGGGTGATCCAGCGCAAGGCGTTCGAGTACCGGTCGAGCCAACCCTGTGCGCGAGAGAGCTTCATCATGAGCCGTGCCTGGGCAAGGCGGTCGTCGCGGACGAGGCGGCGTGCCGCCGCGTAGGCAGCGACCGCGGCGTGGTAGTCGCCAGCACGGTGGCGCGCGTCGCCGAGCGACTCGTGTACGGCCGCGAGCTCCGCGGGGCGGTGCCCCGCCCGGTCGCGCGACGCCGCGAGCGTCCGCTCGTACAGCTCGGCCGCTTCGAGGTTCGCGTAGACGGCCTCCGCGCGCCGCGCGGCGATCAGCGAGTATGCCCGCGCCTCCTCGTGACGCTGCGCGTGGAAATAGTGGAGGGAGAGCAGCTCCGCGTGATCCTCGGGGCGATCGTCCGCGGCGAGGGCGATCGCGTCGGCGACCCGGGCATGGAGCTCGCGTCGAAGTCGATAGGAGAGGCCGTCGTACGCGCCGTCGCGGACAAGGGCGTGACGGAACACGAGCCGGCCGTCCGCGTCCGGAGCGAGGAACTCGCGCACGCGTGACCAGGTCGGGTCGGACCGAGTCGGGACCTCCTCGAGGACTGCGGCGAGCAGGTGCCACGGCGCCGATCGACCGAGCACCGACGCGCGCCGCACGAGGTGACGGTCGCCGGGGTCGAGCCGATCGAGGCGCGCCGCGATCACCGCCTCTACTGAGTCGGGGAGCGACTCGATGCTCCCACCGGCGCGAGCGGCGGCGACGAGCTCCTGGAGAAAGAGCGGGTTGCCCCCGGACCGCTCCGCGAGCGCGGCCGTCTCGTGAGGGCTCAAAGGCTCACCGCCGGTGGCGATCTCCACGAGCGTCGCTGCGTCGGTCCCGGCGAGCGGCGCGAGCTCGATCCGGGTCACGGCACCCGGAGTGGCGACGAATCCCGACGCGACGTCCCGACGGGTGAAGACGAACAGCCACGGGTGGTCCGCGGCCGCGGCCGCCACGCGCCGCACCAAAGTGGCGGACGCCTCGTCCATCGCGTGCGCGTCCTCGACGGCGACGATCGTCAGACCCGGGAGGAGCCGCGAGAACAGCTCCGCCATCGTCTCGCCGAGGCGGGCCGAGCGGAACTCCGGCTCGAGCTCGGCGGTCTCGGGGGTCTCGGGTAGCTCGACGTCCACGACGGCACCGACGAGAGGCGCCCAGGGGACGAGCTCCGGGGCCGCGCTTGCGAGAGCGGCACGCAGCCCGTCTGGGCCCGCAGGGAACCGCGACCCGTCGCCGATCCCGACGATGCCGCGTACGAGCGAGCGCACCGCGCCGTAGGGCGTGGCCGAGTCGTACTGCTCGCAGGTCACCGTCATCGTCCGTGCGTGGGTCGCGACGGATAGGAGCTCCTCGAGCAGGCGCGACTTGCCGACGCCGGGCTCTCCTGTGATCTCGACGACTGCACCGGCACCGCGCTCGGCGTCACCGAGGAGCGTCCTCCACTGCCCGAGTTGCCCGCTCCGTCCGACGAGGGGGAGCCGGGTGCCGGCGTCACCAGCTCTCCGGCCGCGGTGCGCGCCCACGGAGACGGCCTCGACCGGCCGGGACTTGCCCTTCACGGTGAAGGGGTCGACGGCGGTCACGGCGAACTCCGAGTGGGAGCGCGCGAGGACGTCCGGGGTCGCGAGGATCTCGCCCGGCGCGGCCTTCGACATGACGCGAGCGGCGAGGTTGACCGCGTCGCCCATGATGGTGAACGTCCGGCGGTAGTGCGGGCCGATGTCGCCGGCGAACACCGCGCCGCGGTTCACGCCGATGCGAACTGTCAGGCCGCGCTTCGAGTCGGCGAGCTCGCGCACCGCGAGGAGCAGGGGGAGCTCGTCGTTGCCCGACGTCGACGGAGCACCGGCGACGAGGATGATCTTCCCCCCGTCGGTGTCGATGTCCGTGCCGAGGAAGGTCACGCCGAGACGGTCCGCGGCTGCCTGAGCGTCGGCGACGAGCCGCTCGAGCTCGTCGCCGACCGCGTCGGGTCCGGCCGAGGCGAGCATCGCGTCCGTGCCCTCGAAGTGCACGAACGCGATCGTGACGACACGGTGCTCCGGCTCGCGGGACACGTCGGACAACGCTCGCCGGATCGCGACCGGGATGCACCGCCCCAGATCGAGGCCGCCGGCCACCGGGTCGTGCGCGGTCGACGCGCCGGCTGCGACGCGAGGTGCGCGTCGGAGAAGGCGCCCCCCGGACTGCGGCCGGCCGAGGTCCGACGGACTGAGCGCGGCAGCAGTCCGCTCGCTCAGGAGGATGTCACCCGGCGACGCCGCGCTCTCCATCGCGATCGTCGTGGTCGCCGCCGGGCCTGTGACGACGAGCTCGCGATGGGAGCCGCCGACGAGGAACATGTCGAACATCCCACTGTGCACGCCGACCGACATGCGCAGCGTCACGTGCTGCGCGAGGACCGTGAGGCGCCCGACCTCGCGAAGGACTTCGCGCATCTCGAACACGGCTCGGCACGCTCGCGCTTCGTGCTCGCTGCCGGTGAACTGGAGGAGGAGCGCGTCGCCTCCGAACTTGAGTAGGCGGCCCCCGTTCTCGTAGGCGACGTCGAGCAGCGGGGAGAAGCACGCCCCGATCGTGGACGCGAGCTCCTCGGCGCCGATCCTGCCCCGGCGCGCAAGGGCCTCGGAGAGCTTCGTGAAGCCGGAGACGTCGACGAAGGCCACG
>DATLRJ010000195.1:0-9391 GCA_035534715.1 Acidimicrobiales bacterium
CGCGAGCGGGCGGACAGGGACGTGGACCGCCGGATCCTCGCCTGCGGAGAGCGCACCGGTCGTCCGTGGGCCGTCCCGTCCAGCCACGATCGCGTCCGCGACTCGGCGGCCGAAGACGAGCCCTTCGAGCAGCGAGTTCGAGGCGAGCCGGTTGGCGCCCTGGACTCCGCTGCACGCTGCCTCGCCTGCGGCCCACAGCCCCGGGAGCGCCGTCGCGCCGTCGAGATCGGTCAGCAGGCCGCCGGAGATGTAGTGGGCCGCCGGGGCCACGGGGAGCCAGTCGCGTGCAGGATCGAGGCCCACGTCTGCGAGGGCGCGCGCGAGCGAGGGGAAGCGGGCGGCGAAGTCCTCCAGGGACGTCGCGTCGAGCAGCACGTGGTCGGTGCCGTCCTCTGCCATCTGCGCGGCGATCGCCCGACTGACGACGTACCGCGGCTCGAGCTCGTCGACGAACCGCTCACCTCTACTCGAGCGCAGCACCGCGCCTTCGCCGCGCAGCGCCTCGGAAAGCAGCGGGCGAGGTAGCGCCGGCACGTGAAGGGCGGTCGGGTGGAATTGCACGAACTCGACGTCCGCAAGACCGAGGCCGGCGCGAAGCGCCATCGCCGCGCCGTCTCCCGTCGCGCCCGGGGGATTGGTCGTCACGGCGAACAGCTGCCCGGCTCCGCCGGTCGCGAGCACGACGTGGCGGGCTGTGACGCGCCGGACCTTCCCGTCAGGAGCGAGTGCGAGCACGCCGGAGCAGCGTCCGTGCTCGACGACGAGGTCGAGGACCATCCACCCCTCGTACGCTGCCGCGACGCTCGCGCGCAGCGCCGCGCCAAGCGCGCGAGCGACCTCGGCACCTGTCGCCGCGCCCGCGGCGTGCACGACGCGCGGACGCGAGTGCCCACCTTCGAGTGCCCGCTCGAGCTCCCCGCCGGCAGTCCGGTCGAACACCGCGCCCAGCTCGATGAGCTCCGAGACCCGTGCCGGACCCTCCTCGACGAGGACGCGGGTCGCAGCCCCGTCGCACAGTCCGGCGCCGGCCCGCAGCGTGTCCGCGAGGTGGCTCTCCGTCGAATCGGTGCGGTCGCTCATCACCGCCGCGATGCCGCCCTGGGCCCACTGTGTCGTCGAGTCCTCGAGGTCGCCCTTCGTGAGCACCGCGACCCTCGCACCGCGTCGCTGAGCGAGCCGCACGGCGGCGAAGCAGCCGGCGACCCCGCTTCCGACGATGAGCACGTCGAGCGGCGCGCCGGCAGTCGGGTCCCCGTGCTGCACGTCCCCGTCTCCCGTCACCTCTCCCCCTCGCGTCGCGATGCCACCACCTCGTCCACCTCTCCGGCGGCGGACCGCGAACGGCGCGCTCCCGAGTCGCCGCCGCCGTCGCCGCCGGCGTCGACGTTGTCGACGAGACGAACGCCGTCGACGACCGCAGCGACGAGCAGGCGGCACGGCCAATGACCACTCGACCCCGGACCCCGGACTTCGAGCCGCTGGAGCCTCGAGTCGACCGCCGCAGCGTAATCGAGCTCAGCGAGAGGCTCCGTGGCGACCTCGCGTGTGATCGCGCGCTCGGCGTCGCCCGGGCGGGCACCGGCTCGCCACGCAGCGCACCCCGCGAGGAGCGCTCGATAGAGCACCGTCGCCGCGGCGCGGCCGCCGGGAGAGAGCCGCGCGTTGCGACTCGACATCGCGAGGCCGTCCGGCTCTCGCACGATCGGGCAGCCGACGATCTCGGCAGGGATCGACAGGTCGCGCACGAGCCGGCGGACGACGGCGAGCTGCTGGAAGTCCTTCTCGCCGAAGTACGCGGCGTCGGGGCCGACGAGGCAGAGGAGCTTCGTGACCACTGTCGCGACGCCGGCGAGATGACCGGGGCGGGACGCCCCCTCGAGCACCGCCCCGAGCGGACCCGGGTCGACTCGAACCTCTGGGTCCCCGTCCGGGTACATCTCGTCGACACTCGGCGCGAAGCAGACGTCGACCCCGGCGCTCTCGAGGAGGTCGAGATCCGCACCGATGTCGCGTGGGTACAGGTCGAGATCCCCGCGGCGATCGAACTGGAGCGGGTTCACGAACACGGACACGACCACGATGTCGTCGCGGTCGCGAGCACGTGCCACGAGCGACGAGTGGCCGGCGTGGAGCGCGCCCATCGTCGGGACGAGCCCGACGCTCGCGCCCTCGCGCCGGTGCGGGCGGAGCGCGCTCCGCAGCGCCCCCGCAGTCTCGACAAACCTCACGGCGCTCCCCGGACGCGCCGGACCATACGGGATATCCTCTCCGGCCCGCCGAGCGCGTCGCGCCACCCCTCGGGGACGAGATCGGGGTCGAGGTCCTCTAGCGGCGCCAGCACGAACGCTCGCTCGCTCATGCGCGGGTGTGGGAGCACGAGCTCGGGGTCGTCCTGCTCGACCCCCTCCACGACGAGCACGTCGACGTCGAGGGTCCGAGCGCCCCACCGCTCGCCGCGGGTCCGCCCCGCCGCGGCCTCGATCGACCGGGTGAGGGCGAGCAGCTCCGGGGGCGTCAGGTCCGTCTCGAAACGAACGACGCAGTTCAGGTACGGGCCCTGCCCCGGCGGCCCACCGACGGGTGCGGTCTCGTACAGCGGGGACACCGCGAGGTCAGGATCGGCGGCTCGCAGGGCGCGGAGCGCTCCCGCGAGATGCGCGTCACGATCCCCGAGGTTCGACCCGAGGCCGAGATGCACCCGCACGCCGCGCGTTACCGCCCTGCCACGCCGGTGCGTGGCGTGTCACGCCGCCGCGTGACACGCACGCCGACGCTCGACACGTCGACCGGCAGGGGCGGGCGGAGCTTGCGTAGTGCGACCGTGACGCCATCGACGCGAGCGTCCGCGGAGAGCACCGCCGACGCGACAGCGACGGCGAGCGTCTCGAGAAGCTGATAGTGACCGTCGGCTACGACGCGGGCCACTGCATCGGTGACCCGTCCGTAGTCCACGGTGGCCTCGATGTCGTCGGCACGGGCCGCCGGCGCGAGGTCCGCCTCTATCTCGAGGTCGAGCTCGAAGGGCTGCACCTGCACCTGCTCGCTCGCGAGGACGCCGTGGACGCCGAGGACCCTCAGGCCCCGTATCTCGATCACGTCGCTCATCGCTTCCCGGGCGGCGGGGGCGCCTCCTCGCGTCGGCGGTGCCGCCTCGGCGGCGGCGGCCCGGCGACCTCGGCGTCGTCCACGGGGGGCACCCCGGAGTGCGGCACCGGGGGGATCGCCAGCGCGACGAGCGCGTCCGGGCCCGCACCCGCACTCGCGTGCTCGACGGCCGGCGAACCGGTGCCGTCGACGAGCGCGGGGTCCGCCTTGCCATCCCCGGGCGCCGGAGCGGGCTCGCCGTCGGTCCTCCGTGGACTCGAGGGGGGACGGAGCGTCGGGGCGAGAGCGACGATCGCACGGCCGGACGACCCGAGCTGTCGCCGGAGCAGCTGCTCGACCGCGTAGATCGCCCGGGTCGGGTCGGGGAGCAGGCCGCACCAGCACAGGAATCCCGCGACGACCCCCGCGACGCGCTCGCCGAGCTCCTCCTGGTGGACGAGAACCCGCTCGCCGTCGCGGATCCAACCGAGGAGTGCGGGATAGAGCACGTCGAGCTCGTCGCGGACGTCCGCATGAGGGGGCAGCCCGACGTGCGACGCAGGCAGCCCGAGCTCCTCGTAGGCGTGGAGGTTGTGCGACGACGGAAGCAGCGACACGACTCGGGTGAAGCCCTGTGCCTCGAGCCAGAGGATCTCCTCCTGGCGCCGCACCCGCCGGTGGTGCGGCGCGTAGCCGCCCGGGCGCTCGCTCACGGCGAGGCGGTCCTTCACGATCCATGCGAAATTGCGCGGCATGATTCCAGCCGCCCACCGCCCCTTCATCCCACGGCTCCGGCGGGCATCTCGGCCGGGCCGCGACCCGATCCAACCGTGCCGCGTGCGTGCCCGGCGCGGGGCGCCCCGCACCGATCCGCGCTGCCGGGCGCGCCCGCCTCACCGACGAGCTGCACCGCCTGGACGGTCGCGCGGACGTCGTGGACGCGAAGCATCGCTACGCCGGACGCCGCGGCGAACACCGCCGTGGCGAGCGACCCCTCGAGGCGCTCCGACGGCGGAAGCGGCGGCTCCCCCTGAGCGGCGAGGATCCGTCCGATGAAGCTCTTCCGGCTCGTGCCGACAAGGACCGGCTCGCCGAGCGCAACGAGACCCGGCAATGCCCCGAGCAGTGCGAGATTGTGCGCGACGGTCTTACCGAACCCGATGCCCGGGTCGACGTAGAGCTCCTCCACCCCCGCGTCGCGCGCCGCGGCCGCGCGGCGGACGAGCGAGGCGCTCACCTCGCCGACGACGTCGTCATAACGCGGGTCGATCTGCATGTCGCGCGGCGTTCCCTGCATGTGCATGACGACGAGCCCGACGCCGGCCCCCGCGGCGCACGACCCGAGGCTGGAGGACTCGTCGTTCACGAGGGTCGCTCCCCGCTCGATAGCCGCCTCGGCCACTGCCCGCTTTGTCGTGTCGATCGACACGCGCACGTGGGGCGCGAGCGCCTCCACGACGGGAAGCACCCGCCGGAGCTCTTCGTGCTCGCTCACCGGGTCCGCGCCCGGACGGGTCGACTCGCCACCGACGTCGACGAGGTCTGCACCCTCGGCCACGAGCTCGAGCCCGTGTGCGATCGCCGCGTCAGGGTCGAGGTAGCGGCCGCCGTCGAAGAAGGAGTCTGGTGTCACGTTCACGACACCCATGACCAGGCAACGCACGTCAACAGCCTACGGCGTCGGGCGCGCCCCGAGCGGCGGCGGTGCGCCCGGCCGGGCGCACCCCCCTACCGCTCACCGCGGACGAACGCCATCGCCTCCGCGCGGGTCGCAGGGTCGTCGCGAAACAGGCCTCGGACCGCTGACGTGATCGTGATCGCACCCGGCTTGCGCACCCCGCGCATGGCCATGCAGAGATGCTCCGCCTCGATCACCACGAGCGTCCCCCTCGGCTGCAACGTGCGTTCGATCGACGCGGCGACGTCCGTAGTGAGCCGCTCCTGCACCTGGAGACGCCGCGCGTGCGCCTCGACCAGGCGAGCGAGCTTCGAGAGGCCGGTGACGACCCCGCTCGTGCTCGGCACGTACGCGACGTGTGCCTTTCCGACGAAGGGAATGAGGTGGTGCTCGCACAGGGAGGCGAAAGAGATGTCACGCACCATCACCATCTCGTCGTGGTCCGCCGAGAATGTCGTGAGGAGGTGACGGTCGGGGTCCTCGTGCAGGCCGGAAAGGAGCTCGACGTACATCGCTGCGACCCGGCGTGGCGTCGCGCGCAGCCCCTCACGGCCCAGGTCCTCCCCGATCGCGGCCAGCAGCTCGCGCACCGCCGCCTCCGCACGGTCGAGGTCGACACCTGGCGGGACCGCCACGTCGCTCATCGCGCCTCGTCCGTGACGATGCGCGCGAGCCGGATGTCTGGGAGGTTGCGCCACCGCTCCGCGACGTCGAGGCCGTAGCCGACGACGAAGTCCGGAGGTATCTCGAAGCCCGTGTAAGCGATGTCGAGCTGCGCGCGCTGCTGGCCGCTCTTCACGAGGAGCGCGCACACCTCGAGGCTCGCGGGGCCCCGAGCGAGGAGGCCCTTGCGGAGATAGGAGAGCGTCAGCCCGCTGTCGACGATGTCCTCGACGACGATCACGTGGCGCCCGGTGAGATCCGCATCGAGGTCCTTCACGATCCGGACGATCCCACTCGTCTTGGTGGCCGTGCCGTACGACGACACGGCCATGAAGTCCATCTCGACTGGCAAGCGGATCGCGCGGGCGAGGTCGGCCATGAACACGAATGCGCCCTTGAGGACGCCGATCAGCAGAGGGGACCGCCCTGCGTAGTCGCGGGAGATCTCGTCGGCGAGCTCGGAGATGCGCCGCGCGATCCGTTCGCCGGAGATCACGACGGCGCCGAGCGCGAGACCCCCGTCGCCGACCGCGTCTTCCCAGCCGTCGCCGGGCTCCTGGCTCGCGCTCATCGGCGTGACCTTAGCCGTGGGCGACTGGGGCACTGCTGGCATCGGGCGGGGTGGTGGCCTGCTCGGCGACGAGCACCCCGCGGGAACGTCGGACGCGGAGGCCGCCGCCCACCTCGCACGCGAGCACGTCGCCGCGCGCGACCGCGATGACCCGCTCGACCGCCGCGGAGTCTGGCGGGTATCGGTTCCCGGTGAGATCACGAACCCAGCGGCGCACGGCGCGTCGGGCAAGCGGCATAGGAGCCGTGGCGAGCGAGCGAGCGTCGGTCGTGTCTAGCTCCAGGGCGAGCTCGTCGAGGAGGTCGACGTCGTCGGCGAACAGCACCGCCTGGCGGGCAAGCACCGGCGCGAGGTCGCGCCGCGCGATCTCCTCGGCAAGAGGCAAAAGCTCATGGCGGATCCGATTCCGCTGGTGCGCGGGATCGGCGTTCGAGGGGTCCTCGACGACCGCGAGGCCGACCGACTCGACGAGCCTCCTCGTCTCTCGCCGCCGCAGAGCAAGGATCGGGTGGCGCGTCCCGGGGCGCATCCCTGCCAGGCCTGACGAACCCGCGCCGCGCAGTAGGTTCACGAAGACGGTCTCAGCCTGGTCGTCCGCGGTGTGGCCGGTCGCCGTGCCGGGAGGAAGTGCGGCGAAGCGGGCGTCGCGTGCCCTCGCCTCGAGGTTCGGCCCGGGGGGGCAGGCGACGGTGAGCGCGACGAAGTCGGCGCGCAGGCGGTTCGCAGCGTCGGCGACGACGCCCGCCTCCTCCGACGAGCCCGTCCTCAGGCCGTGGTCCACGTGGTAGGCGGTGACCCTGCAACCGGCGGAGACGGCGAGCACGAGCAGCGCGAGCGAGTCCGCGCCGCCCGATACCGCGCACGCGAGTGCGTCTCCCGACGGCGGGAAGGTGCAGCGGGCGAGCATGGGCGCGACGATCCCGCTCAGCACCGGTCCCGGTGCGCCGCGCCGGGCCCCGACGTCACGCACGTGCCCGGGCGACCTCGCTCATGCGCGCGACCCATCGGTCGGGATCACGGATCTCGTCGAGCGTCGGAAGCGCGTGCGGGCCCGACCAGACACGCGAGAAGAGCTCGTCGCCACCCCGCTCACGCACGCGCTCGACGAACTCCTCGCCCTGGAGGTACTGGCGGAGCTTGGCATCGACGCCCACGACCTGCTGGACCACGCGGGCAATGCCCGTCGCGCTCTCGCGCCGGTGGCGGAGCGTCTCGGCGAAGCGCGACGCTCCGGGCAGCCCACCCGCCCCCGCAAGCCCCATGACGACGTCGCTGTGACCTTCGAGCAAGCTCATGAGCGCCTGCGCCTCGCGCAAGGTGACGAGCTGGTCGGAGGACGCGAGAAGCCCGACGATCCCACCCTCGGCGAGCGGGTTGCGGCCCGCACGCAGCTCGGAGCCCGCACGCAGGAGCGCGTCGAGGACCACCCGTCCGTCGGGCGTGCCGATGTCGATGCCGCGCTCGACCAGTCCGAGAAAATGGCCGCGGAGCCACGGGACGCCGGTGAACTGCATGCGATGGGTCACCTCGTGGATCGCGATCCACAGGCGGAACTCGCGCGGCTCGAAGCCGTGACGGCGCTCGAGCTCGAGAATGTTCGGTGCGACGTAGTAGACGACGTCGCCGGTCCCGTCCTCTCCGGGCATGTCGTACTGGCCGAGCACCCGCCCGGACATCCACGCAAGCAGCAACCCGACCTCCGCGCCGGCCGCCGACCTGCTCGCGGGGGCAAGAGCGCGGCGCGACTTCGCCGATCCGCGTGCCAGACGTTCACCGAGCGGGCGGAGGAGGCGGTCGAACGACGTGAGGTTGGCGCGCACCCAGCCGATCCGGTCGGTCACCACCGTGCGCGTCGGTCCCGCAGCGGACCGGAGGCCCGTGACCTCGGTGACGAGCGACTCCGCGAGCCCGCTCGCCTCGTCGACGTCCGCCTCGACGCCCTCGAGAGCACCCCGCCCGATCGGCGCCGACGCGCGGAGGGCGAGCCGAGCGACTCGCTCAGCGACGTCCCAGGCCACTGGCCCTACCCCGCGCCGCCCCTCGTCGTCCGCCATCGGCTCGAGCCTAGGCCGCGCTCGGCTCCATGAAGCGGTCGGGAATCAGTCGGAGGCTCCGCCGCTCACGACGCGCTCGTGGTCTATCAGCCGGGCGACGCGCTCACGTAGCTGGTCCGGCACACGATCCCGGCAGCGGTCAGCGACGACCCGGCGCAGCTCCGCCTCGAAACCGACGACGTCGACGCATGGTCCGCAGTCATCGAGATGGGCGCGGATCGCGCGCCTACGGTCCTCGGTGAGCTCGCCGTCGAGAAAGTGGTAGAGACGATGGACGGTCTCCTCGCAGTCGGCCACCTCGGGCTCCTCGCCACCATCGCCTGCACCGACGGCGTCGTCGCTCATCGGGTACCTCCTCGCGTGCGCCCGCCTGCGGACCGCTCGACCCTGTGCACGTCGCGGGCCGCGCGCTGCAGCGCGCATGTCTCCATCGCCTACCCCGGGTGGACGTCGACGAGGCCCCGCTCGGCCCCGTACTCTGCCAACGCCCTTTGGAGCGACCTTCTTCCCCGATGGAGCCGGCTCATCACGGTGCCGATCGGCACCTCCATGATCTCGGCGATCTCCTTGTACGAGAACCCCTCGACGTCCGCGAGCAGCACGGCCATGCGGAACGACTCCGGCAGCGACTCGATCGCGGCCTTGACCTCGTCGTCGGTGAACCGGTCGAGAGCCTCCTCCTCCGCGCTTCGCCCGAGGCCGGTCGCGGCCCCGCCGCCGAGACGGTGGTAGAGGTAGAGATCCTCGATGTCCTCGACGTCGGACTCCTCGGGGCGGCGCTTGCGCGCCCGGTAGGTGTTGATGAAGGTGTTCGTGAGGATCTTGTACAGCCACGCCTTGAGGTTCGTCCCCTGCTGGAAGCCACCGAAGGCCCGATAGGCCTTGAGGTAGGTCTCCTGGACGAGGTCCTCGGCATCCGACGGGTTGCGCGTCATGCGCATCGCCGCCGAATAGAGCGACGGCATGTAGTCCATCGCCTGCGCCGCGAAGTCCGCCTGGTCCGCCACAGCGAGGACACTACCTACTCGTGCCCTCGTTCGTACGTCGAGAGGCGAGCCGCGCCAGCGGGCGCGGCCCCTCAGCCCGCGGAGGAGGCAGACCTCCCGTGGCGGTGCGAGCGCTCCTGGCGACGCGAGCGGCGTCGGAGCTGAAGGATGCGCACCGTCCCGGCGAGCACGACCACGAGCCCGCCGAACACCGCAGCAAGGAGGAGGGCGACGCCGAGGGGGAGGGTCCCGTGGGATCCGAAGAAGCCGACCTTCACGTGCTGACCGTTCTCGAGGATGAACACGGCGAGGACGAGCAGGACGAGGAGCGCGACGACGACGCTTGCCCAGAGGC